>CALWTK010000004.1 GCA_944384465.1 uncultured Clostridia bacterium | reverse complement strand
AAAATCCCATCTGAAGCGCGTGGAAATTCCGCTTGGACAGAAGATTGGGACTTGGCAGTCCGCTCGTTTTCTAAAAAGCGCGAAGTGAATAAAATTGTTTTTACAGACGGCGAGCCTTGTCCGGGAACTATGCCAAAAGAAGATTTAAAAGGAATAAATGTTATTTGGCTTGTATATAGCAATAGGGATTTTCACCCATGCTGTGGTAAGGTTATTGATGTTTATCCAAAAGATTTACAAAATATGATAAATGCAGAAAGAGATTTGGCAGAGCCAGAACTTTCATTATAAAAAGTCAGCATAAAATATGTTGACTTTTTTTATAAAAACACTGTCACGATTTAAGATTTCATGGGTTATATGAATTTCTTCTTAGTGTAGAAATAACAAAAGGTAAAAGTTTTAAACTTTTTATAAAAACGGGATATCATTATGATTTTGAAAAAATGCTGAATATTTTTTTAAGCATTTTTTTGTAAAAACGGACAAAAAGCCATTGTGGTTTTAAAATTTTATGTAGTTATATAAGTAGAGAGATATTTCGTTTTTTTGACCTAAAAATAGCAAAAATAAAAATTTTTTAAACTTTTTTTAAAATATTGCCAAAAATACTCTTACGATTTTGGAAAAGTGTTGGTTATATAAGTAGAGGGGTATTTCATTTTTTTTGATGTAGAAGAGGCAGAAATGTAAAAAATAAGGGTAGGAAAAAATTTCTACCCTTATTTTTTTATAAAACGACACAATAAAACACATTGTGAAATAACACGACACAAAATATAATTTGCATAAATTTTGGAAAAATTCGTAGACATCGCCTGTTTTTAACACTTTTTTGGTAAAAATTGTGCTATTTAGATTTTGTCAATTTTAGTGATGAAAAAAGAATTTGTTATAAAAATAATTTTTATAATTTTGTGGTTAAAACAAAAAATCTAGCGACCGTCAAAATCGCTAGAATGCCCTAAAATAAAGGGTTTTAGTGGTGCGTCCAGAGGGATTCGAACCCCCGACCTTTGGTTCCGTAGACCAACGCTCTATCCAGCTGAGCTATGAACGCGTAATAAATATTAAGATAAACTTCGCGACCCAGCAAGGAGCCAAAGGTCAATTAGGTCACCACAAGACGACTGTCGCAGTGGGAATAAGGAGTTTGAGCCAATAAGCGAAATTTGCGAACATAGAGAGCAAATGAGTAAAAGGCTACAAACGACGCGGTTCCGTAGACCAACGCTCTATCCAGCTGAGTTATGAACGCATAATAAGTATTAAGGTAAATTTACAACTCACTTTCTATTATTTTTTCAAAATTTTAAATTTTGACTTTTATATATTAGCATAATATTGATAAATTTGCAAGTGTTTTCAAAAAAATACACGATAACTTTGATAAAAATCAACCTGTTAAATATGATAAATTTCTAAATATAAAAGCATAAAAAATAACGGCGCAAACTTTTCCCAACACAAACATGGCGCTTAATAAATTTATCTAGCGTCTAATAAAGTTGTAAAAACAAAAAGGCACGCACCTATATTTCTTTATGCAACTACAATTTTACGTTTCATTTTAACAATCTCCATATAAACCTTAGATAAAGTAAATCAAAATACAACTTTTACCCAATAAAAAATCATCTTCATATTTACTTTCAATTTTATTTTAATTTTGAATTGATTTCTAATTCGATTACAATAAAAATAAATTTTATATTTTTAAAGATTAAAAAACAAATACAATTTCCACCTGACATTATAATTAGATAAAAATTGCCGTTTTTTATAATTTTTATCTAAATTTTTCATTATTTTATATTTTTTACTTGATTGTTTTTTAAAAAAGTTTTATTATTAGTTTAGGAGATATTATGAGTAAAGTAATTTCTGTAACAAATCAAAAAGGTGGTGTAGGGAAGACAACCACATGTGTAAATCTTGCGTCTTATGTGGCAGCCAGCGGGAATAGGGTGCTATTAATTGATATGGACCCACAAGGTAACGCATGTACCAGTCTTGGCGTAGAAATATCAAAAGAGCAAAAATCTATATATGAAGTTCTGTTGGGTGATATTGATATTAAAGAAGCTATATACCCATCTGTATTAAAAAGATTGGACGTCATACCTTCTACTGTAGATCTAGCCGGAGCCGAAGTTGATTTGGTATATGTGGACAATAGAGAGAATGTCCTAAAGGAAGCAATCAAGACCATCAAAGACTCTTATGATTACATATTTATTGATTGCCCACCATCTCTTGGACTTTTAACTGTAAATGCTTTGACTGCTACCGACACCATCATAATTCCTATTCAATGCGAATATTTTGCTTTGGTAGGTCTAGGGCAACTGATGAACACAGTCAGGCTTATCAAGAAGCATTTAAATCCTGATATTGAAATTGAAGGTGTATTATTGACGATGAAAGACAACAGAAGCAATCTCGTATCACAAGTTGCTGAAGAAATCAGAAAATATTTTGGTCAAAAAGTTTATGATACATTTATTCCAAGAAACATCCGTCTGGCTGAGAGTCCAAGTCACGGAATGCCTATACTATTATATGATAGTAAAAGCAAAGGAGCTTTGGCATACAAAAGTTTATGCGAAGAATTTTTAAGAAAGCAATAAAATGTTCCACGTGGAACATTTTTTATTTTTATCATATAGATTATATGTATTGTGATTTGTATTAATAATTCATTTAAACACGAATTAATATTACTGAATTGTTCCACATGGAACAATTTTTTTAAAAAATTATAAAAACAAGAATAAAATCTTTCAAATTTAAGTTTGTTTTTATAATTATTAACAAATTAAAAAATTTTGTAACAACTAATTAGTTGTGTAAATTTATCTATAGTTAAGTGACAAAATTTTTATTGTTGTATTAAATTTTAATCGAAATTAATTGACACGCAATAAAATATAGAATATAATAATTGTAGAATGTTCCACGTGGAACAATACGGAGGTGAAAAATGAAACCTGGTTTAGGTAGAGGATTAGATAGTCTACTGAAAGTCTATGATAACGAAAATGAGGATGTCAATGCTTCGCAATCAATAACAAAATATGATATGAGACATGGAGATGTAGAAAAAATTGATATAAATAAAATATATACTAATCCGAATCAACCTAGAAAGACATTTGATAAAGAAAGTTTGAATGAGTTGGCAGAAAGCATTAAATTACATGGATTGATACAGCCTATAGTTGTAAATCAAATGCCTGACGGTTATATGATCATTGCGGGCGAACGTAGATATAGAGCTTGCAAAATTTGCGGACTGAAAGAAATCGATGCTGTTGTAAAAAACTACACAAACAAGCAGATAGCGGAGATCTCTATTATAGAAAATTTACAGAGAGAAGATTTGAACCCAGTAGAAATCGCAAAAGGAATAAAAAAATTAATGGATGAGTACGGGCTAACCCAAGAAAAAGTGGCCGAAAGACTTGGAAAATCTCGTTCAGCTATAGCAAATTCATTAAGGATTTTATCTTTATATCCAGAAGTTCTCGAATTAGTTGAAAAAGGAAAGGTTTCATTCGGTCATGCGAAAATTCTAGTTGCCGTGACCGATTATGCTTTACAGCTCATGTTGGCAAAGAAAATTGCCAAAGACAAACTGACTGTAAGGGATTTGGAAAAAGAAGTTGACTCCATACTAGGAAACAAAAAGAAAAAGAAATTGCCTAAACTACCTAGTGAAGAATTACAAGATTTCATCAGTGAGCTTCAAAGAAAATTAGGGACCAAAGTGAACGTAATAGGCAATGACAAAAAAGGTAGAATCTACATAGATTACTACTCTCAAGACGATTTAGATCGCTTATATGATATAATACTGCGCCGATAAAAATTTAATTTATAGCGCAAAAATATTTCATATGCGCTAAAAAAATATAATTTAACAAAAAACTGTGTTTATTGTTGTACACAGTTTTTTTAAAATAATTTAGTAGATTGTCTGGTCGGCTTTTTTATCTGATTGAAAAATTCTACCAGTACTTCTTTTTCTATCTCTTTCAAATCTTTATCACTAATATAGGCTGCGGCACCCGCATGCCCGCCGCCGTCATATTTTTTAGCTATAATAGCTACATCATATCCAACATCTGCTCTCATGCTGACATAGTATTCATCATCTCTAGGATAAACAAAAAGTATAAGTTTGCTGCCCGAAATGCTACTTATTTTATTTATTATCCCCATATAATCATTAAAATGCGCCCTTTGTCTTCTCGCTTGTTCGTGAGTGATATGAGTGATTATAATTTTACCATCTTCTAAAGTAATAATATTTTGTATGGCTAGCGACAACAAATTCATATTCCTTAAAGTGTTATTCCCTAAAAAATTCTTATAAATCTTTTTATAATCTATATATTTCATACATTTACTAGCGATTTCTAAAGTTTTTGAATTAAAATTGCCTACCACAAAATTATTAGTATCTGTAATAATGCCTGCATAAATCCTTCCAAAATTAGATTTTGAAATTTCGTATTTATATGCTTTTAAGATGTTGAAAACTATTTCGCAGGTAGAACTGACGTCTTCTACTAAATTTATGTCACCGGAATATGTATTTGTCTTGTGATGGTCTATGACAATTTTCTTTTTAGCTTTTTCAAATAACTCCCTATAATTTCCCAGTCTATCTATGTTTGGCGTGTCCATCATAATAGCGACTTCATAATTTTTTATAGGTTTGTTTATTTTTATATTTTCTAAAATCGGATAATAATTGTTTGGCAAACTTTCGCATTCAGCGAATAGATCCACCGCTTTAATATTAAAATAGCGCACTAAAAAATCCCTTAACACTACCATACTGCACAAAGCGTCTGCGTCCGGTTCCATGTGTCCAATGAGGCAGACAGATTTAGTTAGCGCCAAATCATCAAAAATCTTATATTTTTTCATGATATTATTATATCATAAATTTTTTGAATATGATAACAAAGTTCATGTGTTTTTTATATTTTACTATTAATCTTTAAAATTATATATATTTCAACACGGTCTATAACTTCTGCTATAATTATTGACACTTGTTTATTTTGTGGTAAAAAGTTATCCACATTTTGTGGATAACTATGTGGATAACTTGTGGATACAGTGTGGAAAACTACAATTTTAGTGTGGATAAGACAAAATTTTACAAAATATTACGAGATTTCTTTATCATATGTTTTATAGGCATTTATCTAACTTGTTCAATCCTAACAACCTTCTATCTTTCAATCAAAGCGATTTAATCTTATATGATTTTCAATAGTTTTAAACATTTTTTACTCAAGCTATCAAAATTAAATATATGTAACTTATAATATTACATTTTGGTAATAACTAAAAACTGTATAAATTATAATTATTTTATGAAACATCTAGATGGACTAAAAAAATTGTTGTCGGCAAACAAGTGTTTAATCGCTATTTTTTTCATAATGATCATAATATCGTTTTACATTTCTGGAATTGTTACATATAGCGTGTCAAATTATAATGGGATCACGATAGTCTTAGATGCAGGGCATGGCGGAGTAGATGTCAAGTTAGGACAGTGTGATTTTTGAAAATAAAAGAAAAAGCATATCAACTGATATGCTTGAAGAAAGTTTAAGTTCAATTAAGTAATCTTTGTAAATATTTTGCTACGCCATCATTTTCAACGCTTTCAATAACCTCATCTACCATTGATTTGATTTCATCACACGCATTTGCAACTGCGATATTGTAGCAGGTTGCTGAAAACATAGGAATATCATTTCTTTCATTTCCAATCGAGATTGTATCGTTATAGTCGGCATTCAAGTATTTCATTAGCTTTTTAATTGCGACACCTTTATTTGCATATTCGGATATGATGTCTAAAATATTATTTGTTTTGTTTTTCTCTTGATTGGCAATAACGACGCCTTCTGCTTCAAAGATTTCGTGTTTCACTTTTGGGATATCATTCTTTTTAATCTCGTTAAATACCATTCCAATTACATTAAAGTTATCAATTATGTTATCTATGTTATTAAAAGTTTTTTCACTGCCATCAAAATACTTTTGTCTTGTTGTAAATCTGTAATCTTCTGTTACATTTAGAATTAATCTCAAGTTATATTTTTTTGCCACATTATATAGTTTTTTTACAGTTTTATTTGGGATTGTTTCATAGTAAATTGTTTTTCTAGTAATGGTGTCAAAAACTTCACCGCCGTTAGAAGTGATAATATATCTACTTCCGCCATAACATTCCGCAAATTTCTCTGTTTTTTGACGGTTCTTTCCTGTAACTAAAACAAAATCCACTTTGTTTTTAGCTAATTTTAATGTGTCTCTACAAAAATCTGTAATGTTTCCATTGGGTGTTTTTATTGTGTCATTTATATCACTAAAAATAAGTTTTTTCATGCATACTCCTTTTTATTATTATAACATAATAACAATTATTTTTACAAACATTTTCCAATTTGTGCTAAATTGTCAATTTAATAAATAAAATATCTTGATGAAACTTAAATGTATAACAATAAAAAAACGTTTACTATTATTTATTTCGGCTGCGATTATTTTGCTCTGCTCGGTTATTGGAGCCTGTTTTGTCATTCAAGTATCATCGCCCAAACCTGAGTACACCATTGTCATTGATGCCGGGCATGGAGGAGTAGATGTCAAGTTAGGACAGTAAATTTTTAAATTTTTAAAAAGGAGAAGATATATATTCTATAGACAAAAAGAAAAAACATATCAACTGATATGCTTTTTATTATAACTCTTGTTCTGGTGGGAAGTGATTTCTTACACGATCTTTCTGAGGAAATTTGTTATGATGAGAATGAGTACCATCTTCTGTGCGTCTTTTTTTAGGAGCTGAAGAATCATTTTGTTCTCCTGACTGTTTATCTTTGCTCTCTTCAAATCTAGAATAGAAACCGATGAAATTTTCTATATATAATTCTTTCATGTCATCGTTTTCAAACATCAGTGTTTTCTTGAATTCTTCGAGTTTTTTATCTAAAGGCAAAGCAAAAAAATCTATACCTTTTCTGTATAACGCTCTCTTTATTCTCTGAACTTTTTCGATAAAACATTTCTTAAATAAATTTCTGATAGATTCTTTACTTTCAATAGAGACAATACGAGACATGATACTATTGTCAGCTTTGACATCATTCAGTAGGTCTTCCAATTCAGATCTTTTCCAACTCTCTTCATATGTATCTTTGTCTAAAAAATTTCTAACATCTTGTGCAGTTGATAAATTAAGATTATTACAAAACTTTTTAAGTTCATCATATAACTCACACATCACATCAAATGTTCCGTCTTGCAAAATAACCGTCAAATCATTCAATACAACGCCATCTAATATGACTTCAGTGCCCATAACATAACCTCCTAAATTCTCTTTGATTATACCATAGGTTTTTCTAAATTACAATAGGTAAATTTGATTTTTATCAGTAAATATTTGAAGGTGGCAAAAGGTAGAGACAGATCAAAGTTTAATTAGGACAGGCGTGTATTTTTTTGTAATATCTAAAGGGCGGACTAAATATAATTATTTTATGAAACATCTAGATGGACTAAAAAAATTATTATCAGCAAACAAATGTTTAATCGCTATTTTTTTCATAATGATTATAGTATCCTTTTACTTTTCTGGAATTGTTGCATACAGTGTATCTAATTACAATGGAATTACAATAGTCTTAGATGCTGGGCATGGTGGTCGTGACGGGGGTAGCGTGGGAGTAAATGGTACGATAGAAAAAGAGATCAATCTAAAATACACTCTGGCTCTAAAAGAAAAACTAGTACAAGCGGGTTATAGAGTCGTGCTCACTAGAAAAAATGATGATGGTCTTTATAGTGAGATAGCAAGCAACAAAAAGATGAGCGATATGACGGCAAGATACAATATAATAGAAAAAACTAACCCAAATCTAGTCATCAGTATCCATATGAATAGCTTTAGCCTTCCTTCTGCCAAAGGCGCAAGCTGTTATTACAGAGCAAATGATGAAGCTAGCAAGACTTGTGCTGATTTGATACAATCCGCTCTAAACACATATTGTGAAGCCCCTAGCAATCAAAGCAAGGTAGGAGATTATTATATATTGAATTGTAGTTACTACACATCAGTCCTTATCGAATGCGGATTTATATCTAACCCGGAAGAAGAAATACTTTTGAACAGCGAGGAATACATGAATAGATTTATTGATGCAGTGTATGCGGGAATCCTTTTATACTTCGGCAATTCTTATACGAATATATAAAAAAGAGAGGGTTACCTCTCTTTAAAAATTCACTGTATTTGAATCTCTTACAATCAAGTCTCCAGATGTCGTTGAAACAGTTATAACATTTTCGTCCCAAACTAGATCGTCCGCGCTGTCGCCCGATGTGAAATGAACTAATGTCTCTGTCCTCTCATTCGTTTGGTATCCGCCTGTCACGTGCTGCATCAAATTGACACTGACATAACCGCTCCCTGATTGTGTTACCAATGTGTATTTGTTGGCAGGATTTTCTCTCACAACTAGATATATTGAACCTGTATTCCCTGAAAGGATGTTCTCACCGTATACATTGTTCATGTAGATTTCAGCTCTACCATTTTCACTTAAGTTGACATCTATATTTTCAACACCACGCAACGTCACCTTCCCATTATTCGTTCTAACAGTCGCAGTACGTGCGTTTGCGTCCTCACTAAAACTAGGTGCCTGCTCATTGAAAGTTATGTTAATATCTCCATATTCTGTGCTTGCATTAATTCTTTGAATAGTTGAATCCACTGTAATATGTCCATCGCTAGATTGCAGGATCAGTGGGGAAGTGCTATTTTTTATATAAATTGAACCGTCATTAGTTGCTATATCCGAATATCCATATATATTACTAATTTCCACTCGTCCAGATTTGGTTAAATTAATAGTAGCGCCATCAGTAATATTTTCGACATAGATATTTGTGTCAGAAGATGTTATGTTTAATCTAGACACCGTTTCAATTTCCACACGACCGCCACCTTCGTTGATATTTATAACAAAATTATTGCATTGCTTGATCAAGAAGACGCCGCGGTTGTTTTGATTGATCGTAAAATCGCCAAGCGTTGACTCCTGTGCAGAAAATTGTCCAGTGGTCATAGCAATGGTGACGTTGTTATTGTTTGTTACGACATTTGGTCCAATAGTAAAGTTCGCATTGCCTAATTCTATATCAAAACTACCCCTAATCACTCCTGATTCGAAATTGAAATCACCATTACTTGTCCTATAGGTCAAATTATTTATAACCAAATCAGACGAATTCAAATATGTTGTTGCATTTCTGTTGGTCAAAGTTATATCAAGGTTGTCCACTGCAGGGACTCGTAGTTCGATATACGAACTGTTAGTTGTCGCTAGCCCATAAGGTTCGGTCACATTAAATATTAAAGTGTTACCTTCAACCGACTCATTTATGACCACCTCACTGTTTTTCACCAATACGAAACCTAATGAGTTTGAATACACCTTCAGCGAGATCTCATCAGTAGAAGATGGTACGACGTTTACCTGATATTTTCTGCTATTCAATTCCACTTTTGAAATGCTTTCTGTCGAATAACCTTTTGAATATATGTCTTCATGATAACTAATATATGTTATACCGAACAACGATGAGTTTGGCACAAAAAATAAGTACAACACGCCCACCGCACATAACCCTATCAACAATAGGATAATTATTAAAAAATATTTCCAAAACGTTCTCATGTTTTTATTTTATAATGATTGACAACTTTTGTCAATAGAATGAAAAATTTATTGTAATTAATTGTGAATATGATTGTTTGCTTTATTTTAATCAAATTGATATAATCGTTATGGAGAATATATGATTATAGATATTGAAGGTGTGGATGGTACAGGCAAAGCGACACAGACTCAAATGTTGTATGATTATTTAGTTTCAAAAGGTTATTCTTGTATTTTAATAAGTTTTCCTAACTATTCAAGTCTATCTAGCGGACCTGTCAAAATGTACTTGGGAGGAGATCTGGGTGAAAATGCAGATTGTCTAAATGGTTATCAGACTAGTTCATTATTTGCAGTAGATAGATTGATCACTCTCAACAGAGTGGATTTGTCAAAATATGATTTTGTCCTTTTTGATCGATATGTCCCTAGCAACATGATTCATCAATCCACTAGGATCAGGGACAAAAAAGAATTGGATGATTTTCTTTTTTGGGTGGACGATTATGAGTACAACAAACTAAAACTTCCACGCCCTGACAAGATAATCTTCCTAGACGTCCCAGCTGAAATCAGTTTTCAACTCTCAAAAGATAGGAAAACTCTAAAGTGCGGACTCCAACAAGACATATTAGAAAGAGATGAGAATTACTTGCTTCAAGCATACGAACGCGCAAAATATGTTGCCGACAAATTCAACTGGATCAAAATAGATTGTATGGACAAAGGATTGAAATCAAAAGAAGAAATACACGAAGATATCTTGACTAAACTAAATCTAAAGTGATATATTATCTTGCGTATAAATTTATTTAATAAAAAATTCGCGATTGGCAGCAGAGACCCATTGCTCAAATACCGCCAACAGCGAACTTAAATATTATATACTATATTTAAATAATGTCAATTATATATACTATATATTAATAAAGGAAATAATATGAATATAACTAGAAGAGAATTGATAGATAAATGGTTCGAATTTTTCAAAAGTAAAAAACATGTCGTGATACCTAGCGCTAGCGTCATCCCTGAAAATGACCCTACCGTTTTGTTCACCACTGCAGGTATGCATCCGCTAGTGCCATATTTATTGGGACAAACTCACCCTAAAGGCAAACGAATTTGCGATGTACAAAAATGCATCCGCACGGGAGATATAGACGAAGTGGGTGATGAATCGCATCTCACCTTTTTTGAGATGTTAGGCAATTGGAGTCTAGGAGATTATTTCAAAGAAGAGATGATCCCTTGGAGTTATGAATTTTTGACCGACAAAAAATATTTAGGTCTAGACAAAGACAAAATTGCTGTGACGGTATTTGCTGGCAATGACATTGCACCAAAAGATGAACTGACAGCAAAATTGTGGGAAAACGAAGGTATAAAGAAAGACAACATCTATTTTTTAAAAGACAACTGGTGGATTTTGGGCAGTGGGATAGGTCCATGCGGAGCGGATAGCGAAATGTTCATAGATAGTGGAAAACCTAAATGCTCTCCTGAATGCAACCCAAGTTGTGACTGCGGTAAATTTTTAGAGATTTGGAATGACGTTTTCATGGAATATAAAGTCAATGCAGATAAGAGCATTACAAAATTAGCTCAAAGAAATGTCGACACAGGCATGGGACTCGAGCGAACATTGTGCAAATTGAACGGTGTGAAATCCGTCTTCGATACCGAAATCTTTGCGCCCACGATCAAATATTGTGAAAAGCTAAGCGGCAAATCATACGAGGTCGACGACAACAAACCTTCATTTAGAATCATTGCCGATCACTTGCGCACAGCTACAATTATCATTGGTGACGAGAACGGCATCAGTCCAAGCAATGTTGGTCAGGGTTATGTATTGCGTAGATTGATTAGGCGTGCCATAAGGCATATGAAAAAATTGGACATCCCTGCCGGGCACTTGGGCGAGATAGCAAAAATATACATTGAATATTTTAAACTAGACTACCCAGAACTAAAAGACAACGAAAACAAAATTGTTGATGAGTTGAACAAAGAAGAAGAAAAATTCTTAAAGACACTTGAACTTGGCAACAAAGAGTTTGAAAAAGTGATAAACGGAATTGAGAGAAAAAATCAATTCATGGCAAATCAGCCTAATTTCAAAAAAGAGACTCAAATCAGCGGAAAGAGTGCATTTAGATTATACGATACTTTCGGCTTCCCAATAGAATTGACTGAAGAAATGGCAAAA
The DNA here is from genome assembly GCA_944384465.1 of uncultured Clostridia bacterium. Classification (GTDB taxonomy): domain Bacteria; phylum Bacillota; class Clostridia; order Christensenellales; family UBA1242; genus Onthoplasma. The sequence goes on along the minus strand of CALWTK010000004.1, from coordinate 81,699 downwards.
GAACGCGGATATGGGGTGGATATTGACGGCTTCAACGAAGCATTCAAACAACATCAAGAATTGGCACGCACGACAAACGTAGGTGTTTTCAAAGGTGGTTTAGCAGACGACAGTGTTTGGACCACTCGCTTGCACACTGCATGCCATCTACTGTTGGCAGGGTTGAGACATATGTTCGGTACACATATTGACCAAAAGGGGAGCAATATTACTAGCGAAAGGTTACGTTTTGATTTCAATTTTGATAGAAAACTGACTGAGGATGAAGTCGCTCAACTAGAAGCTTTCGTGAACTCGGCGATTCAACAAGCTATCCCTGTAGAACGCGTTGAAATGCCTTTTTCTGAAGCGAAACAAAAAGGTGCCTATGGCGTACACAAAGCGGAAGAGAACGAACTTGTGTCCATCTATAAAATTGGAGATTTGGATTTTCAAATCTGTGGCGGACCACATGCTAAAAACACCAGTGAACTCGTAAACTTCAAAATCACAAAACAAGAAGCAGTATCCTCCGGCGTCCGCCGTATTAAAGCAATAATCAATTATAAATAATGCGGAAATCCGCATTGTTTTTTTAAAATGGTTTTACTAATCATCTTCATTATGATATATTTAAATTAAGGGGAACACATGAGAGGAAAGAAAATAGAAGGTAGCAATGTCTATCTCGCACCTTTGGAAGTCAGTGATGCTGAAACTATTTCAAAATGGTTGAGCGAAGAGACGCTATCAAGAGGGTTTAATACTTCATTTCAATACATAAGCGAATTCTATGAAAAAAATGAATTAGAAAAAATTTGTAACAATGACAACAATGGTTATTTTGCCGTGATCCGAAAACAGGATGACAAACTGATCGGCGTGTATAATTTACAGACGACTTTTAATAAGGATAGATTTTCAACAATCGGTGGATATATTGGTGACATCAATGAAAGGAACAAAGGTTTTGGCACTGAAGCGCTGAAACTAGTCTGCGATTTTGCTTTCAATGTAATAGGTTATCATACCCTGTCTGTAAAGATATTTTCCTTCAACCATGCTTCCATCATCTCCGCTGAAAAAATAGGCTTCAAAAAGATCGGCGAGCTGAAGGAAAGATGCTATTATAACGGTAAATTCTATAGTGAATACATCTTTCAATTGATAGACAGAGATTTCAACAAACTTTGGAAGACAAATCTAAAGCCATTAAATAGACGAATTAATAAATAATTGTTGAAAATTGTTTGACAAATCATAATTTCTTAAGTTATATTTATAGTAATAAAAAGGGAGGAAATATTTTATGGCAAAAAAGAAAAGTAATGGTGGATTGATAATGAAAATCATCACCATCATCGCAGCTGTATTGACTTTCGTGTCAATCGCATTCAAATTTGTTGGATACACTGTCAGCACGACTATTTTAAATCGAACATCTACTTCTTCTGGCAGTTCATCTATGTCTGACTGGTTCGACATGCTGAACAACGCTAGTACTGAAATGGATGGCATTGCTGCATGGCAAGCTGCCAAAGGCTTCTTGATCGCTGTATTCATAGTAATTGCTATTATTGCTGTCATTGCAATATTGAAATTATTCTTGAACATCGGTCTATTGAACCTATTGATGAAAATTGCTGCTATCGCTGGTATAGTTGTATCATTGGTATTCATCATCTGTTTGATCGTCGGCTGCGTTCAAATGTCAGGCAGTATCACTGAAGCTATTACGTATGCTTACTATCCACGTGAAGGTTCAATCTTGATCACATTGTTCGGTTTGATCGCTTCTGGATGCGCGATGAAGGTTGCAAAAGGCTAAATCAAACTAAAAAACATGGCTTGTGCCATGTTTTTTTAATACAACAAACTCAGATCTTTCAACCCATTCAAGCTCAAATAGATACATCTTCCATCAAACTTGTTGTTATACTCTCTTATCAAATTCAAGCCGTAACACTCTTCTTGCTGAAACAACAGGGATGAAAAAGGTAATCCATTGACCTCTTTTTGAGATGAAAAGTTCAACTTCATCCATTTTCCTTTTTCCATCTCTTTTACGGTCAGATCATGCAGACTCACGCCGAAAGCTGGCTCAATTCTGCTTCCATAAAAATTTTCTTTAATATTGTCAATTATTGAATTAAAAGCTTCTTCTCCATGATTAAGCGTCTTTTTTTTGCCATCGTCGTATACATCAATGGACTCAATATCTTTTAATAAACTTAAAAATTCATTTGAATAATTGTTATCAACTATCATATTCCCTCTCCTTTATAATATTATTGACATGTGATGTGAAATTTAATTGATATAAAGTTTTATACATATTGGCAAACACCGCATAAAGTACAATCATCGCATTTGAGTTGTCTCAGTTTTAGACATTGACCTTTATTTTTTCATGTAAAATCTATAAATAATATAACACATTTTAGTTAAAATATATTTAATAATTTAAAAAAATGTGTTTACAAAACACAAATTGCGTGATATGATACTTTCATAAAACATTTTACACAAAAGGATACAAGATGCAACTAATATATGATTTAATAGTAAACAAAGGTCACTTGATTTTACCGAACGCCTTTTATGGATTTATATATTTCTTCACCCAGATAATCACATTGATTTTTTTCTTTATGTATCTACATCAATTCATTTATTTGATTATAGGTACATTCAAACGTGTCAAGATAAAAGATAAACAATTCAATTTTCACACCATTGGCATAGTGATTTCTGCAAGGAATGAGAGCAAGGTGATAGGCAACCTTATACAAAGTATTCATGCGAGCGATTATCCACAGGCTATGATAAGAATATTCGTGGTGGCGGACAATTGTACTGACAACACTGCTCAAATATGTAGAGATATGGGATGCACAGTCATTGAGCGTTTCAACACAGAATTAGTTGGAAAAGGGTACGCCCTAAACTATTTATTCACAAAGTTACACACAGAAGATGAATATAAAGATCTTATCCCTGAAGCATATATTGTATTAGATGCAGACAATGTGATTAAGCCCAACTTTATCACTGAGATGAACAAAGTCTACGACAATGGCTACGACATGATTACCTCCTACCGAAATTCAAAAAATTTCGGTAAAAACTGGATAACTTCCGGATACGGATATTGGTTCTTGCATGAAGCAGTCCACTTGAACAATTCAAGAATGCTCATCAACTCTTCATGTGCGATTTCTGGTACAGGATTTTTGATTAGCAGCGCTTTAGTAAAAGAATTTAACAACTGGGAATTCTTCACCCTGACAGAGGATATTCAATGCTCTACCGAATACGCCTTGACAGGAAGAAAAGTGGGATATTGTGGCACTGCAGAATTGTATGACGAACAGCCAGAGACTTTCAAACAATCTTGGCGTCAGAGAGAGCGTTGGGCGAAAGGGTTCTATCAGGTGTTTGGTAGGAGTGGGGCGAAATTAATCAAAGGAGCATTTACAAATTTCTCCTGTTGGGATATATTGACCACCATTTTCCCAGCACTGATCATCACAATGACTATGCTGATAGTGTTGCCAGTATGTTCAATCGTCGGCTTATGTATTCATGATTTTGCGAACGCTTGGTTCGCCTTAAAATCATTGCTTTTAAATTTTGGATACCTGTATATTATAATGTTCGTCATCGCTTTACTCGTCCTGATCACAGAGTGGAAAAAGATCAAGACTCCGGGATACAAAAAAATATTTTATTTATTCACATTTCCTCTATTCATGTTCACATACGTTCCTATCTCTATTGCGGCATTGTTCAAAAAAGTTGAATGGAAGCCAATTGAGCACAAAGCAGCTGTCTCAATAGATGAATTAAATGACAATAAGGACAACAAAAAGAAGCAGTAATCTGCTTCTTTTTGTTTACTAACTTCTTGATTATTTTTTAGCAATCGTTTATAATATCAGCATGCAGAGATGTCAGAGCGGTCGAATGAGCACGATTGGAAATCGTGTGATGTGAAAGCATCCGCAGGTTCAAATCCTGTTCTCTGCGCCAATTCATTAGCATACACACATGGGGCTTGCTCTTTCACGCCGCCATACGGTGCTCCCACTACTATAGCGGGATATTTCTTATTCAAATTTATCTTTTTAGAGTAGTATAGATCCCCTGCAACATATAGTCCATATCTGTTTTTGAACCTGACATGGTCACGTTCCACGCTATCGTTCAATTTTGTTATATATCCTATCATAACTTTCTCCTTTTACTGATATAATATATATTACCAATTAGAGTTGACTCCAAGTCAAGCATTTTTAAAAATTTTATAATTTTTTATTTTATAATAAATCGACTTGTTTAGTTAATAAATCTTATATCTTGCTAAAAATAGTCTATCATGCTATAATAGTGATATGGAAACTATAGTAGCTTTGGCAACTCCGCCAGGGAACAGTGGCGTTGCAATCATCAGAATCAGTGGAGAGAAATCAAAAGAAATTTTAAATAAATTGATTCATGAAGACCTTGATTTTGAACCAAGAAAGATGTATTTGAAAAATGTTTACGCTGGGGACATTGTTGATAAATGCCTTGTAGTATTTTTTGCTTCTCCTCATAGTTATACAGGAGAAGACGTAGCCGAAATTCACTCGCATGGTGGATACTTTTTGTCACAAAAAATCATCGATACAATCTTAGAACAGGGAGTGACCCTTGCTGGAAAAGGTGAATTCAGCAAGCGCGCCTTTATCAACGGCAAGATGTCCATGGATCAAGCAGAAGGTGTGATGGATTTGATCAATGCAGAGAGCGAGATGCAGGCAAAAGCGGGCAGCAATCTCATTCAAGGGAAATTGAAAGAACTTATTTCAGACTATCAAAACACCCTTACAGATATCCTTGCTGAAATTGAAGCAAAACTTGATTATCCCGAATATGAATATGACGACACTGAGACAAAAAGTTTAAAAGAAAGACTGCTCGCTTTAAAAACAGATTTAGAAAACCTAATAGCTGAAAGCAAAAGCGGCTTGATTATAAAGAACGGAGTCAAAGTTGCCATAGTAGGGGCACCTAATGTTGGAAAATCTAGTTTGTTGAACGCTCTATCAAAGACGGACAAAGCGATAGTCACAGATATAGCAGGCACGACTAGAGACGTTATAGAAGCGGAGTATGAATATAATGGAATTATCTTTAGACTATACGACACCGCAGGGATACATGAAAGCGACGATGTGGTGGAAAAGATTGGTATCAACCGTGCCCTAAAAACGATAGACGATTGCGATATAGTTTTGAAGATTTCCACTTTGAACAATATCTGCGACATTGAAACAAACAAGCCCACAATAGAAGTGTTCAACAAGTCCGATTTATATAGCTATAATGACGATAAATATATTTACATCAGTGCGCTGACAATGAAAAATATAGATAAATTGAAACATTTAATTTTTGAAAAAACTGTCAAAGAAGATTTTAATTCAAACAAATTATATCTCACCAACACTCGCCATATTGAATGTGTCAAGAAGGCAAAAAAGGCAATAGAAAATGTTCTGAAAATTTTTGACGAGACCACAATGGACATCATATCTAGTGAAATCAAATCCGCGTGGTATAGTCTAGGTGAGATAACAGGTGTTACCAGTGATGAAAATATAATTGATAAGATATTTTCAAAATTTTGTTTAGGAAAATAGATAAAACATTGATATTTTATAAAAATATGATATAATTTGAAACTATGTTAGAGAATGTTATTGATAATTATGATGCAATAGTTATAGGGAGTGGGCATGCTGGAAGCGAAGCTGCTCTAGCTTTGGCACGCCTGAACAAAAAAACTCTGCTAACCACTTTGAATTTAGATAGCATAGCGTTTTTGGCGTGCAACCCAAGCATCGGCGGAACGGCGAAAGGTCAACTGGCAGGAGAGATTGACGCACTAGGTGGAGAGATGGGGGTCAATGCTGACAAATCCCTTTTGCAACTAAGAATGCTAAACTCAGGGAAAGGTCCAGCTGTGCAGTCCTTGCGTGCACAGGTGGATAAAGTTGAATACCACAACGAGATGAAGCACACCTTAGAAAGGCAAAAAAATCTAGACATATTGCAGTGTGAGGTTGCAGAGATTCTAGTCGACCAAGACAAAATAGTCGGTATCAAAACGGGGATGGGCGAAGTGTTTTCTTGTAAGGCAGTCGTTGTCTGTACGGGAGTATATTTAAACAGTAAAGTTATAATCGGTGATTATACAAAAAATACAGGACCAAACGGGTTCGAGCCTAGCAATTTACTCACAAAATCTCTAATTGATTTAGGTATAGAAATCCGCCGTTTCAAGACGGGAACTCCTGCTAGAGTGGACGGCAAAAGCATCGATTATTCAAAATTTGAGATCCAGCCAGGTGACGATCTTAACGTCAGTTTTTCTCAACTCAATTATAATAAACAACCCAAAAATAAACACGTGTGCTATCTAGGATATACGACCGAAGCTATGCACAATTGTATACGTGAAAATATAGATCGCGCACCTCTATATTCTGGAAAAATCAAAGGTGTTGGTCCAAGATATTGCCCTAGTATAGAAGATAAAATCATGCGCTTTGCGGACAAAGAGCGTCATCAATTATTTTTGGAGCCGGAGAGTGCGTTGACGGACGAAGTATATGTTCAAGGGATATCTAGCAGTATGCCTACCGATGTTCAAAGAAAGATGTATAAACTAATTGACGGATTTGAGAATGTGAAAATCATGCGCTTTGCATACGCCATAGAATATGATTGCATCAACGCGACCGAACTAAAAAACAACCTAGAGAGCAAAAAAATATCAGGACTTTTTTTCGCTGGACAGATAAATGGTACCAGTGGTTATGAAGAGGCTGCCGCACAAGGATTGATGGCAGGGATAAATGCACAACGTTATATAGACGCTCTTCCACCTGTAGTATTGCGTAGGGACCAAGCATACATTGGGGTTTTGATAGATGATCTTGTGACTAAAGATATTATAGAACCTTACCGCATGATGACGAGTAGGGCAGAATATAGATTGATTTTAAGGCAGGACAACTGCGATATACGTTTGACAGAAATAGGTAGACAGCTTGGCCTAGTTGACAACAAAAGATACAAATTATTTAAACAAAAATTAAAATTAATTGATGATGTAAACAACGAACTAAAAAGGATGTGCAATCCAAAGCAGTTAGAAAAACTGTTTATTGATAAAAATGAGAGTATTCCAAAATCTGGCTTGACTCTGAAAGAGTGTATCAAAAGAAATAACATAACCATCTTTGATATTCAAAATTATTACAACCTTTTTGAAACAGTCCCAAAAAATATATTGGATTACATCAATACAGAGATAAAATACGAAGGCTATATAAAAAAGGAATTGGAACAGATCGAAAAACAAAAGAAAACAGATAATATATCCTTACCCGACCTAGACTACAATTCAATTTTAGGACTAAGATTAGAAGCTAGACAAAAACTAAATAAATTCAAACCCTCAACCCTCGGTCAAGCAAAACGTATTGATGGCGTCAGTCCTAGCGATATAAATGTTTTATTAGTTTATTTAAAATTAAAAAAATATATTTAAATTGATAAAAAATTATGAAAAATATTGAAAATTATATAAATTTAATAGAAAAAAATAAAAATTATTTTGATATTTATTATCAAAATCTAATTTCATATAATGAAAAAGTAAATTTGACATCTATCACTGAAAAGAACGACGTTTTCATCAAACATTTTTTAGATAGTATTTTGTCCATTGATGAAATTAAAAATGGTGCCAATCTGATAGATGTCGGCGCTGGGGCAGGGTTCCCAAGTTTGCCTATTAAAATAGTTCGCCCTGACGTAAACATAACAATGCTGGACGCATTAAACAAAAGAATAACTTTTCTCAATTACATCTGTGAAAAATTGAATGTAAAATCAACAAACATCCATGCGCGCGCAGAAGACTACGCCAAAACTAATAGAGAAAAATTCGATGTAGGCGTAGCTAGAGCAGTAGCTAAAATCAATACTTTAGCTGAATATATTTTACCCCTTATAAAGGTGGGAGGTGTTATGATAGCGTACAAGGGAGCAAATGTCAATGAAGAATTAAAAGAAGCAAAACACGCCCTAGCTACTCTTGGGGGAACATATGTCAAAACCCTTCACTTCACTTTGCCGAATAATTTAGGAGAAAGAAATATTGTGATAATAAAAAAAGTGAGCCCAACCCCTACAAAATATCCACGAGATAAAAATCTACCAAAATTAAAACCACTGTAAAACATATATTTAAACTTATAAAAAAGTGCTGTAATTTACAGCACTTTTTATTTGTAGATTTATATATAAGTGTCCAAATTTGAATTATTATATATCTCAGTCCTTTTGCCAATACAAGCTTGACTATTTTACTTCAATTTGTCTATCTCTTCATTTAGTTTGTCTATTTTTGCAATATTTTTACTTACTGTTGAAGTCAACAATTCTTCTTTTTTATATTTTAACATTTCTATTGAATGTTTGAGCGCTTTCCAATAGATGTCTCGTATCTCTATTGGTGATAACCCCTGTTCAAATTCTTGCCAAGAAGTAGTACATAAAATATCCGGGGATATTTTTATATTGTTTGTTTTCATCTGATTTCTTGATACAGCCTTCATTATCAAATTTTTTATTTCAGGGAAATCATATTCAGCGTTTTCTATCTTTATAGTGTGTGTAGTTTCTTTTTCTCCTGTATATGTTATTTTTAATAATCCCCTAACTTTTTTCTCTCCCGTTATAAAATTATGTTCATTTTGTCTATCTAAATTTAGTGAAAAACTCCCATCTATATTTTTAGCCTGCACATATTCATTCAGTAGATTATTAAATTCCTTTATATCCACCCAGAAAAACTTTTCCCAATCTCCTAACGAGTTGGTTAAATTATTTTTTAAACTAGTTATATCTTTTTGTTTTGCACTAATTATTTTATAGACACCTTTTGGAAAAAATTTTTCTTCTAAATTTTGAGAGTTTTCAATTTTATTTAACGTAACACTTAAATTATAATTGATTTACTCTCTTCTAGAAAGTTTTTCATATTCTTCCTTTTTGATGTTTTCGACTTCTATCTGTAATTCAACAATTTTATCTATTACCCTTCTAAATTCAGTAAATTTCATATTTTCTCCTTTTATTAAATACAACACATCAAAGCTGCCTTGTCAATACCAAATTTTCGTACACTCTAATATATATATTTATATATTATATATATAGTAATGATAAGGTATAATATATATTAATATAGCTATTGTTAATATTAATAAATAAAAAATTTCGTTTTTAAAACAAAAAACAGTGTGAATTTATTGAATAATTTTTATATTTGATAAAATTTTTTGATTTGACAAGTTAAAATTTTCATAATATAATAATACAAATGAAAATTGATACGATTAAACTGAATAACTTTAGAAACTACAAAAACACAAGTATAAATTTGAAAGCTGGTTTAAACTTTATAGTCGGAAAAAATGCTCAAGGAAAAACAAATTTACTTGAAAGCATATACCTTTTGAGTGTAGGCAAAAGTCCAAAGAACAGCAAAGACAAACAACTCATAATGTTCAATGAAACAAAATCAAAGATTGAAATTGACTTTGAAACAATTGCTGGCAAAAAAAATATACAGATGTATTTGGACAAGACAAACAAAAAAGCTATCAAAATCAACAATTTAAACATTTTAAAAATTACAGAACTTGTAGGATGTCTTTCAGTCGTCTTTTTTAGTCCAGATGAATTGAAACTTATAAAAGAAGTTCCGGAAGACAGAAGAACTTTTTTAGATGTGTCTATCAGTCAGTTTGATAAGTCGTATCTATATAACCTTATCAAATACGAAAAGATACTAAAACAGCGGAATACTATTTTAAAAAGTCTCGATAGCGATGAAACAAAACTCGAACAATTAAAATTGTTTACACCACAATTAATTGATACAGCGGAAAAAATAATTAAAAAAAGGTTAGAATTTATTGAAAATTTAAAAAAAATTGCTAAAAACATTCATACGTTAATAACAATTGATGAAAATTTATCAGTTGACTACAGTTATAAACCGAAAGAAAATATTTCAATATATGACGATTTAGTGGACACTTTCAACAAAAATGTAGATAAAGAGTTAGAACTGAAATACACATGCTTTGGACCACACCGTGATGATATTATTTTCAAAATCAACGATCTAGATTGTAAATACTATGCCAGTCAAGGACAACAACGTACTGTTGCTTTAGTCATCAAACTTGCATTGATGGAAGTTATAAAAAAGGAGATTGGAGAATATCCTGTACTGTTACTTGATGATGTTTTGAGTGAATTAGATAGTGCTAGACAAAATAGGTTACTAAAACTTTGTACTCAATTTCAAACTTTGATAACCTGTACAAAAATTCCTGACATAGATTTAAATTACAATAAAATAAAAATTGAAAATGGAAAAATAATTTAAAAATTTATCAAAACTTGTCATATTTTATCAAAAAAACTGCAAAATCTGCAGTTTTTTGTTTTTTTTAATATTTTAATAATTGTGATTTAATATCATTTACCAAGGTTCTAATATGTGGATTAACTTTTACTTGATTGCCAATTTTATCCCTAGCATGCATGATTGTCGTATGATCCCTTCCTCCAAATATGGTGCCTATAGCAGTCAGAGGAATATTCAACATATCATTGATTAGATAAATACATAGCTGTCTAGGTTCCACTATCTCTTTGTTTTTCTTTTTTCCAATCAAATCTTCTTTCGTCACTTTGAAGAAATCACATACCGTATTTAAAATCTTTTCTGCGTCCAAATTCGTTTTTTCTGTCTCACCATAATCTTTCAACGCTTCATGTGCATCTTCCATGGTCGCATGAGTTTTCCCAAGTAAACTACTATAAAAGACTACTTTTGATAAAATTCCTTCCATTTCACGGATATTTGTGCCTGTTTTCTGTGCTATAAAGTCAACTACATCTTCATCTACTAGATAACCTTCTTGGCTACATTTTTTCTTTATGATGGCAACTTTTGTTTCATAATCAGGCTCTTGAATGTCTTGTATCAATCCACTACTGAATCTGCTTCTCAATCTCTCTTCCAAAGCACTCATCTCTTTTGGTGAACGGTCGGAAGCTATGATAATTTGTTTGTTATTTTGATATAAATCATTAAATGTGTGGAAAAATTCTTCCTGAATTCCCATTTTGTTGCTAATAAATTGAATATCATCAATCATCAGTACATCTACGCTACGATATTTGTCTCTAAAATCTAGATTTGATTTTTCTTTTCCATTTCGGATTGAATCTACATAATCGTTTGTAAACTTTTCGCAAGTTACATACAGTACATTTAAATCTGGTCTATGTTCATTTAAATAATTTCCCACAGCATGCAGTAGGTGAGTCTTTCCTAGTCCAACCCCTCCATATATGAATAGTGGATTGAATTTTTGGCTAGGATGTTCAGCTACACTTTGCATAGCTGCACACACCACTTGATTAGATTTTCCGACAACAAAATTTTCAAAAGTGTATTTTTTGTTGAATTTTGACTTCAAATTAGGTGATTCTTTCATGATTTTTTCTAATTCTTCGTCTTGTTTTCTTATATTTTGTTCATATTCTTGATTTTCAGTCACTCTGACAAACGTATATGGAGTAAACTCTTGACGAACACATTTTGTTATCTTTTCAAATATCCCTGGCTGGTTTACTTGATTTTTTGCAGTGACACTTGGTGCCATCAAAATCAATTCATCGTTAGCATATTGTATTGGAGTCAATGTATTAATCCACAAATCGAATGTAACAGCTGTAACTTCATTCTCAAGTTTATTTAGAACTTTTTTCCACTGATCCAGTAAAAACATACGCATCTCCTAAAATATTAAGTATATTATATAATAAAACACATGGGTTGTCAATTGACGCCAATAAAAATTGTAATCAAAATAAAACGGATTATTACAACATCGAGTTTGAACGACATTTGTAAATATGACTTATAAAATGAAAATTTGAAGTTATCCACCTGTCATTTTGAGTTATCAACAACATTTTCAACAAAGTTACGCACATAAATTGTGGAAAAAATTTGTGTATATTTTGTCGAAAATGATACTTTACACTACAAAATATTGGGGTTAAAAAAGTTGTCCACATTTCCACATCGCTTAATAAAAAAATCACTATCAAAAAACAAAAAAAATTAAAAATAAAATTTACATGCGTGTGCGCGTAAAATACTATTTTATAGTATTTTCTTTGATTTTAATATTTAAAAAAATTTCGACAAGATTCGTAAAATTATTTGACATATTGACTTGCGTTTGATAATATAGTCATGTATCATGATTTTGCATTAGGGGCAACAAAATCTTAGAAGGAGTATTATGAAATTTAGATGTGATGGACTAGAGCTCAGTGAAGCAATCAGTGTCGTATCAAAAGCTATCAGTAACAAAACTACTTCTCAAATTCTTGAGGGAATTAAAATGGTCTGTGCTGATGATAAACTTATATTGACTGCGACTGATTTAGAGATGAGCATTGAAAAGACAATTAGAGCAGAAGTTTATAATGCTGGCGAGACTGTTGTTCCCGGTAGATTGTTCGGAGAATATATACGCAAACTTACTAACGAACAAATTTTGTGCGAATTGAATGAAAAAAATCAACTAAAAATTTCCTATACAGACAGCGAAGGTTGTATTCAATGTATGGAGATCAATGAATTTCCTAGTCTAAAAGAAATTCAAAAAGATAATTTCTTTGAAATCAATAAAGAAGATTTTAAGACTTTGATAAACAATGTTTTTTACGCTGTCGCTCAAGATGATAGTAGACCAATTTTGAAAGGTATTTTAATTGAAACAAATCAAAATACTATTAAAGCCGTAGCTGTAGACGGTTGTAGACTAAGTATATCCAACAAAAATTTGGTTATGTCTACCGCTGATTTCAAGATTATCGTTCCAGGAAAGAATCTAAACGAAGTTGTTAAGATGCTGGACAACGAAGGAACAGTCAAAGTATTTATTCATTCAAACAATATTATGATTGATTTAGGGGATACTATCATCATAAATCGACTGATAGATGGTCAATTTATAAATTATAGACAGATCGTTCCTAAAGATTTTTCTACAGTTGTTACAATCAATCGTGAACAACTAGAGGACGCCATTGATAGAGCAAGTGTACTATCAAAAATAGACAAGAACAACCTTGTTAAATTTGACATCAAAGAGAAAAATTTGATGTTGACATCCAATAGCGAGATAGGCAACACCAAAGAAAACATTACCGTTGGTGTAAAAGGTAATGACTTAAATATTTCGTTTAACTCAAAATATTTTAGCGATTGCTTAAGGGTAATTGACAATCCATATATCAAGATGAATTTCAATAGTCCTATTCAGCCATGCGTTATCACTCCTTGTGAAGGAAATGATTTTGTATTCTTGATATTGCCAGTCAAGTCTAGATAAATTTAGTTATCCACAAAAACATAAGTTTTGTGGGTAATTTTTTTATTGATTAATTTTTTTAAATAGTATATACTTATTATTGTTACTTATAGAGACATAGAGAGGAATTATAAATTTTGATTTTTTAAAAATAATTATGTATCAAATATAAAGTAAGAGTCGTTATCTAAAGGTATAAAAAATAAAAGTTAAGATTATAAACTAAAAGAAAAGCAAAAAATATTTAATCTACTTATATAAAAATATGGAGAGTTGTCAGAGTGGTCGAATGTGTCGCTCTCGAAAAGCGATGAAGTGAAAGCTTCCGGCGGTTCGAATCCGCCACTCTCCGCCATTATTACCTTCAATGTACCAAACGTTACATGGTACATTTTTTAGTAGACAACAATGTTTCATTTATGATATCATGAATTGGGTTAAAATTGAAAAATTTAAAAGATATTTATGACACATATTATAGAAATAAAAAACTTAAAAAAATACTTTAGCAACACAAAAGCAGTTGATGATATTTCCTTTTCGGTTGAAGAAGGGGAACTGTTTGCCTTTTTAGGTCTTAACGGTGCTGGTAAAAGCACCACGATAAACATTATTGTTGGGGTGCTTGCTTTAAATAGCGGAGAATGTTTTGTCAATGGGTTTTCGATAGATGAAAGGCAAAAAATTTTACCAGACATTGGTATAGTTTTTCAGTCATCAGTGCTTGATAAAAATCTATCTGTATATGACAATTTGAGATATAGAGCTATGCTTTACGGAATGAGTAAAAAAGAGTTTGAAGAGAACCTCAAATTTTTTTCTGAAAAATTAGAGATGAAAGAAATTATAAAAAAGCAACTCAGCAAATTAAGTGGTGGACAAAAGCGAAAAGTAGATATTGTAAGAGCACTTTTGCACAAGCCTAAAATTTTGATACTCGACGAGCCTACAACAGGACTTGACCCAAAGACGAGAAGACTTGTTTGGGATATGATTAACGAATTTAGAAAGACTACAAATTTAACCGTACTACTTACCACTCATTACATGGAAGAAGTGAGTATAGCTGATAATGTTGTCATTATGGATGGTGGAAAAATTGTGGCCGAGGGTTCGCCACTAACTTTAAAAAATAAGTATGCTAAGGACTATATAAAAGCTTATAAATATGATGAAAAAATATTAGCAATTTTGGATAAAGCAAACATCCCGCATAATAAAGACAAAAAATGTTTGGAAATAAAATTTAACGACACTGAAAAGGCAAAGGATTTTCTAGTTGAATATAGCGCGCTTTTCAATGATATTGAAATTGTCAAAGGATCTATGGATGACGTGTTTTTATCTGTTACAGGCAAAGAATTGAAGGAGACGGTATGAATAAACAATCCGAATTTAGAAAACTTACCTATCTAACTGATCGAAACATAAAGTTATATTTTAAAGATAAAATGACATTTTTGGTTTCTCTCATAACTCCATTAATTCTTCTTGTCCTTTTTATAGTTTTTCTTCAATCGGCCTATGAAGACAGTATTTTTTCAATTATCAATGGCTTTGAATTAGATCAAAAACTTATCGATGCATTTACTGGTGGATGGTTGTTTTCATCCGTCCTTGCGACTTCATGTATAACAGTTTCATTTTGTTCTGGAATGATGGTCATTGACAAAATCAACAAAGCAAATATTGATTTTATGGTATCTCCAGTCAAAAAAAGCACGCTTCAATTAAGTTATGTGTTATCAAATTTGTTTTCTACGCTCATAGTGGTTTTTGTCTTACTTGCAATTGGACTAATCTATCTTGCTTGTGTTGGTTTTTATATAACTTTTGTTGATTTTCTTTTAATTGTATTTAACATTATTATAACTTCACTTTTTGGGACTGTGCTTGCAAATATTATTTGGACTTTCACTAGTTCTCAAGGGGTAGTGAGTGGTGTCTGTACACTTGTATCTGCACTATATGGTTTTATCTGTGGAGCATATATGCCAATAAATACAATGGGAGAAGGTATGCAACATTTTGTATCCCTTTTACCAGGAACTTATGCAACAGTCTTGTTTAGACAAGGATTTTTAAACGGAGTTTTAAACGAAATGAATAAAACTTTACCAAACGAGATGGTTGAAGGAATAGCAAGTGGTTTTGATGTGAAAATGTCCTTTTTCGGTCATGACGTGTCGACTCTTGGCTTAATTTTAGTCATAACGATATCGACTATAGTTTTACTTGGAATTTTTCTGCTTATAAATTGTTTGAAGAAAAAAAAGAAACAGAAATAGTTGAAGATAAAAATTTACAAGTTTTAAAATAGTCAATTAAAAAGATTCAATAGAAAATTCGGATATAAAAAATACATGCATAGTGAAACAAACTAACATTTCGCAAAATGGGGAGAAAAATATGGAAGATAAAATAAAGTTTATAAAGACATTCAATCCAGTCATGGGGTGTGATATAGGGTGTAGTTATTGTTATGCAAGAAAGATAAATCAAAGGTTCAAACATATTCCGGATTTTTCTATTCCAACCTTTATGGAATATAGACTGCCACAACTGTATAAAGACAAGCCAAGATTGATGCTGATAACTAGCATGAGTGACTTTTCTAGTTGGTGTAAAAATTCGTGGTGTGATAAAATATTCAAAGCTTTGAAGGACAATCCACAACATCAATATATTGTTCTAACTAAAAGGCCAGAACAATGTCAGTTTAGTACCGATCTAGATAATGTATGGATGGGAGTCACAGTCACATCAAAGAATGAAGTGCAAAGAATCTATGATATGAAGAAAAACATCAAAGCGAAACATTATCATATCACTTTCGAGCCACTTTTTGAAGATGTAGGTGAACTTAATTTGACAAATATTGATTGGATCGTGATTGGTGCTGAGACGGGCAACCGAAGAGGCAAGATCAAGCCAAAAAAAGAATGGATACAAAATATTGTGAACCAAGCTAGAGATAAAAATATTCCAGTGTGTATGAAGATGTCTCTTTTCGATATTGTAGGAGAAGAATTCAAGCAAGACATGCCAAAAGAATTCCTTGAAATTATAGACAATTAAAAAAATGAATATGAAGAAAAAGAATATTTTTATTAGCATAGTTATAATTGTTTTTGTTGTAGGTTTAGTCGTTGGTATTTTTTACTATCATAATACATATAGAGATAAAAATACTACACCTACACCTTTGTTTTCACTAGGTGTATGGTGGTGGGGAGAGAACGAAAACATAGACGAATATTTAGAATTCGCTAAACAAAACGGAATAAATGAAATCTATTATTCAAACAGTTCTTTTGATGAATCCATAAATGAGTTCATAAGCAAAGCAAATAGTTTAAATATAAAAGTATACTTTCTATGCGGAGATTATATTTGGATTGAAGATGAAAGCGGATTTTATGATATTGCCGAAAAATATTTAGAATATCAACAGACTTTTGAAAATACCTTCAGTGGCATTCATCTAGATGTAGAGCCACATCAACATCCAGATTGGAAAGAAAATGACGAAATTAGAAAGAGGGAAATTCTTGCATCCTACATCAATTTCGTATACAATATAACTAATGCTGATAAACTCAAAGACACGACTCTAGATTTTGATATACCATTTTGGCTGGATGACTATATTATAGATTTTAATGGTGAAGAAAAGGAAGCATATAAATATATCATTGATTACGCAGACAGAGTGTTTGTAATGAGTTATAGAGACAATGCTGAAAGGATATTTGATTGTGCTCAAAATGAATTGGAGTATTCAAATAATTTAAACAAAAAACTTTTCTTATGTGTAGAAACTTCAGCGTCTAGCGAGACAGAAAGCGTCACCTTTTATGAAGAAGGAAAAGAATACATGTATCAAGAATTAGAGACTTTGAAAGATATAATCAGCAGTAATTATGGTGAACAATTTCAAAACTACGGTTTTAGCATTCATCATATGAAATCATGGTATGAGCTTATAGATTAATATTTTTTAGTTGGAGATATTTTTGAGTTGTGATAAAATATACTAGGAGACAAAGTATGGTTGGAAAATATAAAGTTATTACTCTTTGTGGAAGCACTAAATTTAAAGAAGATTTTTTAAGTGAACAAAAAAGACTTACGCTAGAAGGTAATATTGTCATTTCCGTTGGTTTCTTTGGAAATTCTGGAGATAACGAGGTATGGACTGAAAGAACAAAAGAAATGCTCGACGATATGCATAAAAGAAAAATAGATATGGCTGACGAAATTTTTGTTATAAATAAAAATAGATATATTGGAACAAGTACAAAAGCAGAAATTGAGTACGCAACAAAAATGGGTAAAAAAGTGAATTACATGGTAAAATAGTGGTTTTGTAAAGTTGCAAGCACTTTGCAAAAAAAGTTCAACTTAGTGGATAAGTTTTAATATTTTACTCAAGGAGAATATATGTTAAATATAAAGTTCAAAACAGATAAAGATATAATGGCTAAACTTGTAATATCAAAGAACTTGATGCCAATAACATTTGCTAATTACTTATATGATAAATACAAAAGTTCATATTTACTTTTACTAAGAAATTCAAAATCAAATAAGATTGATAATAATATAATTTTAGAATTACAGCAACAAGATTTTTTCAAACAGTATTTAAACGAAGCAAACCAAAATTTAGAGAGAATAGAAAAAAACTGGGAAAAGAACAAAGATAAAATAAACGAATATCTAAGCAGAATTTTCAAAAAAAATTTTACTATAGACACAACTGCTATTATAGTTTATCCAGCACTTAATACTGGGGCAAATTTGAGAAATAATACTATTGTTTGGGGTCATCAAAAAGGCTTAGATGACGCATTTTATGATTTGATTTATCTCGTACACGAGTCTTTACATTCTTATTTTAAAAGGGACGAGATAACGCACGCAATAATAGAAAATATAGCTGATTTTGAATTGGCTAAATTGTTAAACGATTCCGAAAAAGGATATCCTGGTCACGAGTATATAAAAAATTTGCATATCAAAATTTTACCCTTTTGGAACATTTATTTAGAAAAGAAAAAAGAGAACATTGAAAAAACAAACGCAATCAATAATATATCATACGACCAAAGTGCGTTTGATAAATACAAATCTAAAATCAAAAATATGAACATAGATGATTTTGTTACATTTTTAGAAGAATTAGACCTAGAAAATTTAGTAAATATAAAATGCTCATATTCAATAATGATAAAAGGAGTAATATGATTTTATTAAAAAATGCAGATTTATATACTCCAAAACATGAAGGCATACAGGATATAATAATAAACAATGGAAAAATTGTATATATTGGAAAATATAAAGGAAATGAAAATTTTGATGAAATAATTGATTGCAAAGGTAAGATTGTTTGTCCTGAGTTTATCGATGGGCATGAACATATCATATATACTGAATATTATGACCCTATTGATATAATAAATTCAGGAGTTGGAACTGTTGTAGGTGTTTTGGCAAATGAGAATGGGCAAAATTTTGTTGAAAAGAATATTAAAACGGCAAAGAGATTAAGAAAGTTAGGGATAGATACTTATTGTCTAGCTGGTAGCAAAGTATATAGAGAAAACATAGAAAAAACAATCTTAGAAGATAAAATTGTTATTGGGGTAAAAACCGCATTAAATTCACAGACAACAATAAAACCAAACAATCCAACCTATGAAGAAATGAAAGAGTTGGCAATAACTACATACAACCTAAGCAAAAAACTAAAAAGAAAGTTGCAACTACATATTCATTTAGAAACAGAGCGTGGAGATCTAAATACTTCAAATTTATCTTGGATAGATAGAATAGTTGAAGAGACAGATGTTCCGTATTCAATTTTTAAATTGACACATGCACAAAAATATAAAGACAAAATTTTAGAATATGCTATCAAAGGTTGTTATTTAGATTTTACGGCTTTTCATGAAAAGTATGATCAAAGATACGATTACTTGGTAAAAGCCATTTTAGATACAAGTATAGACACGTCTAAGATTTCAATTTCGTCAGATTTAGGCGTATTAAATATGGAAAAAGGGTGGAGAAAAAAAGAGTCTCCTTTTACGCTATTGCATACAATAAAAGTATTAATGAAAGAAAAACAACTAAAATTTGAAGATGTCTTACCATTGATAACAACAAATCCAGGTATACTAATTTCAAAAAATGCAGGGAAGATAAAACAGAAATGTAGATGTAAAATTTTAATATTTGATAAAGAATTTAATATTGAAAAAGTAATAAATGAAAGAACAGATAACATGCTGAATTCGAGAGTTAAGCAAAAACTTGATTTAATATAAAATTTAGATAACAAAAAAGGACAAATATGTTAAAGGAAGAGATTTTGAATTTAAGTAAAGGCAATAAGATCTATGTGTCATTTGATATGGATGGAGTCGTGGCAGAATATGATGTATCAAAGACCGATGAACACAAACAGCGAATTGCTGACTATTATCTAAATAAACGTCCTATAAATACAGTCATCAATTTTATGAAAGAGTTGAATGAAACAGAAAATGTGACAGTCGGTATTCTTAGTTGTTGCCATTTCGTTGAACAGAAAAATGATAAGATCTCGTGGCTCAAAAAGAATGTTCCTTTTTTAAGGACAGAAAATATACACATCATTTGCTATGAAAATATTGATTATGACAAAGAAAACAAATATTTACTAAAAACACAACATCTAGAAAATTTATTTAAAAGTTCTCAATATATTGTGTATCACATAGATGATGATGTGAGAGTGATAGGACTGATGAAAAAGAGTAGTTTGATCAATGTGAGACACATCAGCAGTATTATTGAATAAAAAAAAGGTTATTATGAAAATCATTTCTTATAACATAAACGGAATAAGGGCGAGCACAAAACTTGGTCTACTCGATTGGATAATTTCAAGTGATGTAGATGTGTTTTGTCTGCAGGAGACACGAGCGAATGAAAAGATCACTCGTGAGATTTTTGCTGACGATGAACAGGTTTCACTTTTTAATGAAGAGAAAACAAGTTATCCGTTTTATAAATTCTATAATTGTGGACAAATCCCGGGATATGCAGGCACCATGATTTTATCTAAAATCAACCCGGACAAGGTCACATACGGCATAGGTGATTTACCAATAGACAATGAAGGCAGGGTGATGACAGTTTTTTATGGAAATTTGGCAGTCGTCAATGCATACATCCCGAACGGAAATTCTAGACTAGACTTCAAAATGAGATTTTTAGAAAAACTGACCGACTATTTGAATACACTAAAATCTCAATATTCTGTCGTATGTGTGGGAGATTTCAACATAGCCAACGACGAAATTGATTTGACTCACCCTAACGAATGTAAAAATAAATCTGTCTTTCTTCCTATTGAGCGTGCTGCTTTTAAAAAGATATTATCTCTAGGATATGTAGATACATTTCGTACCCTTTATCCAGAGAAAAGAGAATACACTTGGAGAAGTTATCGCTCAAGGCAGGAGACTTTACCCGAAAATCACTATAACGCATGGAAGTATAGGATAGATTATGCCTTGCTATACAATAAACACAATTACGAAATCAAGGAATGTTATATTTTAAACCTACCATTTAGCGACCATTTACCCGTAGAACTAACCTTAGGATTTAAATAAATTTTATTAGAGTAAATATGTTATTGACATAATGAATAAAATTTTGTACAATTTCATACGAGAAAATGTTTAGTCATAAAGAGACTAAATATGCGGATATGGCGGAATGGCAGACGCGCTAGATTCAGGTTCTAGTGGGGCAACTCGTGCAGGTTCAAGTCCTGTTATCCGCACCAAAAAAACGAATCGCCCGTTACTTACCGCAGTTTTAGATATAAAACTGCAATAGTAAGATTTATGGGCGTTCGTTTTTTTATTCCCCATTGCGCACAAGTGCTAATGGGGACCCCATTTATATGGAGAAGCATTATTAGTTCACCACAATGAAAAAATGTAACAGTGGCGTTTACAAGCGGTCATTTTTTTATCCCACTACGCAAGAGTGCTTGTGGGAGCCCTTTTTGAGACACGCTTTTTTGACGCAGCGATTACTTACATAATCGCAAAAGTGTCATTAACAAGCGTTCGTTTTTTATTCCCCACTGCGAACAAGTTCTCGTGGGGACCCTCGTCGCAACTTGATCTTTTGGCAAATTGCTTGCGCAATTATTGCCTTTTTGATCTGTTGCTCCTCTTCCCACTTCGTACCCTTTGGGCACTTGTGGGACTCCTATACTTTTTTCATCGCTTTTTATCGTTTTGCTAGTCGCAAAACTTTATTTATGGGAAACTGCCCACATTAGCCCCATTGCGCACCAGTGCTTATGGGGACCCCGAATGTAACCCCATTTCGACATGCGTTTCATGGGGACCCCGTTAAGTCCCACTTCGAACAAGTCCTTGCAAGAAATCGGTGTTATAAAAATATGAAAATTAATAAAAAAATACTTATAATAAATCTATATAAAAATATTAGATAAAGTAAATATATTTATGATATTATATATGATATAGGAGAAAGATATGGATAGATTTGAATTAAGTAAAGAAGTTTATAATAAATTATTTGGAGAACTTCCAAAAGCTGAAAATGAGACAGATCATGAACTAATGGAGATTTTGAGAAGATTTATATTTGGGGATGTTTTCCATAGCAGTGAAGCAATTGATTTTAAGACTCGCGAATTGATAACGATTACCGCTCTTGCGACCATGCAGACATTGCCACAATTATCCGCACATATCAACGGGGCGTTGCAAGTGGGAGCGACTCCAATTTAAATTAGAGAAGCGATGTATCAGTTGGCACCATTTATAGGTTTTCCAAAGACGTTAAATGCGGCAGGGACAATGAATGATGTATTCAAAGCAAGGGGAATTAAATTACCACTTGAAAATATGGGTACGGTAAATGAAACAACTAGATTCAAAGCGGGGCATGATATACAATATCCTTTATACGGCGATGAGATAAAGGACAAATATACAGATGTTCCTGAAATATCAAAATATTTGACTGAATTTGGATTTGGAGATTTTTATACACGAAAAGGGTTAGACATAAAGACACGAGAATTGCTAGTTTTGGTTATTCTCACGACAATTAGGTCTGACTCTCAAATTAAGGCACATGTTTTAGGAAATTTAAAGGTAGGGAATACGAAGGAAGTTTTGATTGCCACTATGTTGCAATGTCTTCCGTACATTGGCTTTCCAAACACGATGAACACTATCAACATTATCAAATCCATTGAAAAATAGGATAGTTATATCTAAAGTTATATTTAATGTATATCTTCTTATTAGGTCGTATTTATTCTTAATTTTATCATACTTATATTTTAGCTACAGACAATTTCTACACTAGCAGTAATCTCAATGTCTTGATTAATATTGCTTATATCAGCATAATTTCTGTACTGCACGGGCGAATAATAACAACTCTTTTCTTTTATTTTATAGATTTGTATATTGTTCTTTCCAAGGATATTTTTTGCATTTTCAGTAGCGATATTCAATGCTTGATTTAATGATTGTTGATATGTTTCATAGGATTTTGTGGATGAAAAGTTTATATAACTGATTGATTTAGTTCCGTTATCTAAAAGTGAATTCAGCACAGAATCAAGATTATCCATGTCATTGGTTGTAAATGAATAATTCAAAACCGCACAATAACTAATTGAATTGCTAGAGACCGAGCAGTTTTGATTTGCATTTATGTTGAAATAAGTGATATTTGTTTTGTGTTCGTCTGCGCCTACATCAATTAGGACATTTTTGATGTGCTCAAATTGAGAAAATATATCCTCTTTTACCGTAGACGCATCCTGCCCGACAGATTCAACAACAGCATGGACCTCAGCGGTGTCAGCTTTGATAGTCGTAGAATGAGTGCCACTAATTGTAAGGCAGACTTCATCCATAGTATCTACTGCATAGGATGTTACATTTGGATTGATCAAAGCTACACACAAGGAGGTAATTAGCACTAAAGATAGACTGAAAACAAAGATTTTAAATTTTTTCATAATACTCTCCACGACTAATTTGTGCGGTAAATTTAACTTAATTCACGTTCAACAATTGTAGACAAAATTTTTAATATTTTTTGTTGGTTAAAGTTATTTATATTCGCAATTTAAGAGCATAAAATGAAATTTATGAAAATTGCTTTACTTTTTTTTACATTTATTTCATAATATATACATCAAATTTTGAAAGGATGGAAAAAATGATTGAATATAGATATGACACTCAACTTTTGATTGAAGGTAAAGGGCTAGATGAAGATAAAATCAGGGATTATTTTACTAAAAATTTCAAAGGGGACTGTTTGATTGCTGTGGGGGATAGTGAGTTAATCAAAATCCATTTCCATACAAACGAACCATGGGATGTGTTGAAATACTGTTCAACTTTAGGCGAAATTTTCGACATCGTTGTTGAAGATATGGACAGACAATCCCGTGGACAGAAAGGCTAAGCACCATATCTTCAACAACGAAAAGGGACCCATATGAGCGAAGCAAGTATGGGAAAAGGAGCGACCGACCAAAAGCGAAGATTGCGAAAGCAATTGAGTAAGAGGGAGAGTTGCGACGAGAAGATATGGACAGACAATCCCGAGGACAGAAAGGCTAAGCACAATATCTTCAACAACGAAAAGGGACCCATATGAGCGAAGCAAGTATGGGAAAAAGGAGCGACCGACCAAAAGCGAAAATTGCGAAAGCAATTAAGTAAGAGGGAGAGTTGCGACGAGAAGATATGGAGACACACCGTGGACAGAAAGGGTAGTATCGTATAAATTGTATCTAAAACGAAAAATATACGGATTAACTATACGGAATAAAATTTCCTCATTGTTTTGGGAAAATTTTGGAGCGTAGTATGATAGATTATGATGAAGTTTTAGAGTTTGCCAAAAAGAAGCATGAAGGACAATTTCGTGCAGATGGGGAAACTCCGTATATCAATCATCCAATTTTGGTGGCAGAGATTGTAAAGAAATATAAGCCATCTAAAAATATTGACGCCATTCTTGCTGCAGCATTGTTGCACGACACTCTAGAAGATACATACACTTCATACAGGGAACTGGTAGACAACTTCGGAGAGATGGTTGCCAGCATGGTTATGGAAGTCACATCCGCTTCATATATGCCACATCTAGTGGGCAAGGCAGAATATTTGGCTAAAAAGATGTACGCCATGAGCGAATATGCGCTGGTGATCAAACTGGCAGATAGATTGGCGAATATAATTGATAGCAAATCTCTACCTAGTGAAAGGCGAGAAAAGACAAATAAAGATACTATTATTATTTTGGATTATTTAGAGCAAAATAGAAGATTGACAATTCCTGAGCAAAACATTATAAGTGAAATTAGAAGACTTTTAAATGAAAAGAATGAAAGGAGAGAATATGAAACAGATAAAATTTTATAGATGCCGTCATTGTGGCAATGTAGTAATCAAAATGGTAGACAGTAAAGTGCCTGTAGTATGTTGTGGTGAACCGATGGACGAAATTCGCCCTAATAAGACTGACGCAGCGCAAGAAAAACATGTTCCAGTGGTTGAAAGAAATGAAAATATCCTTGAAGTGACGGTTGGAGCAGTATTGCACCCAATGACAAAAGAACACCTCATCACAAACATCGTACTTTTGACCGACCTTGGCTATTATGTGCGTGTGTTAAAGTCAGGAGATGAGCCAAAAGCAAAATTCAATTTGCTTGAAGGCGAAAATCCGATTGAAGTTTTTGCTTACTGCAATCTACACTCAATGTGGGCTAAATAATATCATATAATATTTTTGAATAAGAGCGACCTTTATAACAAAATCATGGATTTTTTTGTCGCACAAAATTTATGAGAATTGTAAATATATATAAAAATGATAAAATGCTCAAAACAACTGAGCATTTTTTATTGTGTTAACAACAAAACATATTTTCGTAAGAAAATTGTTTTCTTTTTCCATTTTTTTAAACAAAATATTTTTGTCCTTTATTATTGACAAGGAATATAAATTTTGTTATCATAATTTAGATACTAATTTAAAAGGAGAGACCTATGAAGCAAACTTATCAACCTAAAAAGAAACAACGTAAAAAAGTTCATGGTTTTAGAGCGAGAATGAAGACCTTATCTGGTAGAAAAGTGATAAAGAGACGCAGGAACAAAGGGAAAAAAGAATTGTCTAGATAAGGAGTTTGGTTTATATGCTCAATAAAATAAACCGTTTAAAGAAAAGAAAAGAATTCAATTATATATACAAAAAGGGCGAAGTGGCGCATGCTGTGGATTTTATAATCCATTATACAAAGACGTACAGAAAATTTCCCAAGATTGGCATAAGCGTGTCAAAACAAGTGGGGAATTCGGTGGTGCGTAGCCGAGTGAAGCGAATTATCAGCGAAGCATGTAGATTAAATATAGATAGGTTCGCTATCAAAAATTACATCATCACGGCAAAACCATCTATAGCGGACAAAAAATCTACAGATATAGAGACAGAACTATTGCGCGTGTTGAAGAAAAACAATTTGTTGAGAGAAAAAGATGTTTAGATTATATTATATCATCACTTTTCCTATCACTATACTAGAATTGATGTTATTGTGGATTTATAGAAAGGTAATTAGATATGCCTTGTCTGATAGTTGCAGATATATCCCTACATGCAGCAAATATGCTTGGGATTGTTTAATTGAATTTGGAGCAATTTGGGGAACCGTCTTGGCTATAAAACGTTTGGTCAGGTGTAGACCTAATCATGAAGCGGGCTATGATTTTCCCAAAATGAATTTGTTAGGGAATTATAAATGGAAATGTTGAACAGTATCAGTTTACTTTTAGCCAACAATTTTTGGGCTATTATTATCGATTTTTTCGCTGATTGGATTGTTAATTATGGTTGGGCAATCATAGTTTTTACTATTTGTTTGAAACTTGTGTTGAGTCCATTAGATATAATTCAGCGCCTTCAATCTCAAAAACAGGCGAGTGCGAATGCGGCAATGCAACCCGAGATGGAAGAACTCAAGGCAAAATATGGTAACGATAGAGACAAGCTAAATCAAGAGACGACAAAATTGTACAAAAAATATAATGTAAGTATTGGCGGGATGTGCTTCACAATGCTGATCACATTACTAATTTCAGTTGTAGTTTTGTTTACATTGTATTCTAGTATACGTTCGTATGGTGAAGAAAAACTATATACCACTTATCAAGAGTTGGACACTGCGTACGTTCAAGCAGAAGAAAATTATGCGACCATTGAAACGGATTTGTCTATGGACGAATATGTGGCAACAGTGGTACAAGACAAGTACGACGAATTGAGCGAGCAAAACAGTTGGATGTGGATCAAAAATGTGTGGAAATCAGACACGAATACTAGTCAGTTTGTGGACTTTGCCGCCTATGCTGATCATTATGGTTTGGCTGATGAAAAAAGGGAGCTGGCGCAAGCAAGGTATGATAATATAGTAAGTATAATTGTAGGTGACGGAAATGATGTCAATGGTTATTATGTTATAATCATTTTGGCTGTTCTGGTGTCGTTCTTGACCCAATTCTTGTCTGCAAAACTACTCAGCAAAAAGGGTCAAAAGATGAACATGATGAACAAGATTATGATGGTGGTAATTCCTTTGACCATGCTGATATTGGCGCTGACATCTAACGTTGTGTTTACATTATATGTTATTGTCAACTCGCTTATGACAGCGATCATATCAACGATTTTGACATTGATAATTCGTTCTAAAAATAAAAACAGCAAGGACGGAGACGTATTGTTGAAAAAGAAAAATGTAGAAGTGGTAGAGTACAGTAGAAATTATAGAAAATAGGAGAGAAGATTATGCAAATTGAAGCAACTGGGAAAAGCGTAGAATTAGCTATTCAAAATGGACTTTTGGAATGTGGCATGAGACGTGAAGATGTGGAAGTTAAAGTCATTGAAAATGGTGGACTATTCAAAAAAGCAAAAGTGATTTTGACTTGGGGTGAAGAAAAGAAAGATGAGCCCCCTATTGAAGAGCCTGACACAATAGAAGACGGCGAAAATGAGATCGAATCAGTAGATACATCTAATGACGAAGTGGAAGAAAACACGGAAGAAGTTAAAGTAGAGAAGAAAAAACGTATTGTGGACACAACTCGTCTAAAAGAAAAGGGAAAAGAATTTTTACTAGGTTTAGCAAAGATGATAGATGAAAATGCGACTGTAGATTGTGTCGCTAATGAAAATGAATTGTCTTTTTCAATTAAAGGTGAAAAATTAGGGAAACTCATAGGTTTTCATGGTGAAAATATTCAAGCATTACAGATGCTTTTGTCTGGATTAAAATTGCGACATGAAGGACCTGTTCGCATGTATCTTGATGTGGACGGATACAAACAAAATAGAAATCAAGCGATAATTGATCTAGCGAACAAGACAGCAGAGCAAGCTATAAAGATAGAGCGAAATATTCACCTTGACCCAATGAACGCTTATGAAAGAAGAATTGTTCATACGACCTTGCAAGATAGAGATGACGTGACCACCGAGTCAACAGGCGAGGGAGAAAAGCGACATGTGGTTGTAAAACCAATATTCAAAAAATAATAAGGCAGTTTGCCTTATTTTTTTCTTTGTGTGAACAATTCGTACATAAATATCGCTGCAGCATTGGACGCGTTCAAACTAGACGCTTCACCGACCATAGGTATTTTTACTTTTATATTGCTCACATCAAGCAAGAATTTGCTAAGTCCAAGATTTTCATTTCCTATTAAAATGATTGTAGGTGTGGTGAGATCTGTATCGTTTAAATTGCTTTCTCCTTTTTCATCTGCTGATATTATTTTTAAGTCTGGGAATTTATTTTTCAACTCATCAAACAATTTTAGCAGTTCTTCTTTTTGGTTGACGATTTGTGTGTCGACAACGAAAAACGATCCCATACTTGCACGTATCACTTCCATGTCATACAGATCGACCGAATGACCGACAATAATTATTCCATCACATCCAAAAGCGTCCGCACTTCGCATGATTGCACCTAAATTGCCTTTTTTTGAGGGACGATCAAAGATTACAATAAAAGGATTTTTTGTTATTTTCACCGTGCGGTCTTTCATTTCAATGACTGCCAACAATTCAGACTTGTCTGTCTTGTCGCTCAACTCGTCCAGTAAAGTTTGTGATACATTATAATTGACTTCAGTTTTGACCGACTTTATTTTTTCGCTTGCCCAATTGGACAATTTTTGAGAATTGTAAATCCAATGCTTTATCTTCCAATTGTGTTTAACTGCAAGATTTATGTTCCTAACACCTTCGACAAAAAATTCATGGTTGTTGTTTCGTTTAGTTCGATTTCTTTTCAAGGTTTCTATATATTGAAAATTGTTATCTTTTTTGTCTATAAATATTTCTTTCATAATGATATTTTATCTAAATAATAGAGTAGTGTCAATAATATATTTAAAGAATAAAGGAAGAAAAACGAGCGAAAGTTTTTAAGGTATTGACAATTTTAGGGTTTGCTGCTATACTTTTAAAAGAGGTTATTATGGAAAACGAAGCTCTAAGTGAATTTGAGATAAAAGTAGATAAAGTTAAGCGATTGGAAGAAATGGGGGAAAAAGCTTACAAGGCAAAATTCAATAAGACTCATGAGATCCATGACCTAGAAAAATACGAATTGGGGACAAAAGTGAAAGTTGCTGGACGTATGACATTCAAAAGAACGTTCGGCAAACTAATTTTTGCCAGACTATACGCTATAGGGGATAACTTTGAATACAAGTTTGATGAAAAACTGAGGACAAGTGTTCAAATCAGCCTATCACAAAACATTGTGGGTGAAGAAGCGCTCAAAAAATTCAAAGAATTCTGTGATATTGGTGATTTCGTGGGAGTCAGCGGTGAATTAATCCGTACTCAAACGGGAGAGTTGACTGTTCAGGTGGAAAAATTTGAATTGCTATCAAAGGCGTTGCGCGGTTTGCCTGAAAAATTCCATGGACTTGTTGATGTAGACAGCAGATATAGACAGAGATATTTGGATATAATTGCCAACGAGCGCAGCAGGGATATAATTTTGACCAGGTTTAAGGTCACACAATTTATACGTGAATTTTATATCAAACATGGCTTTTTGGAAGTTGAAACACCGATTTTGCAAAACGCGGTAGGCGGAGCGCTAGCAAAGCCATTCAAGACTCATCACAATGCGCTAGATCTTGATATGAACTTGCGCATTTCTCCTGAAACATTTTTGAAAAGGACTATTGCCTGCGGTTTTGACAAAGTGTTCGAGATTGCAAAAGATTTTAGGAATGAAGGTCTTTGTGTGGACAAATTGCAAGAATTTACCATGCTAGAAAGTTACGCTGCATATTGGGATTTTGAGGACAGCATAAAGTTTTATACCGAGATGTTTAGAGAAGTTTGTCACTATGTGTTCGGGAAATACGAGTTTACGGCTAATGGTAGGACGATTAAACTCCCTGAGATATTCCCAAGACTTGACTATGTGGCAACATTGAACGAAATATTGGGCTTCAATGTCTTGGATATGACAGATGTAGACGAATTCAAGAAATTGGTACTAGAAAAGAATTTGCTAGAAGATTACGAGTTAAAGGATCAATTTACAGTAGGTGGGATAATTGACCTTTTATATAAAAGAAAGATGCGTCCAAACATAATTGAACCGACAATTCTATATAATTATCCTAATGTAGTGCCACTAGTGCGTTACAGCGATGCGGACGACAGGATAATTGAAATGTTCCAGTTGGTTATTGACGGACAAGAAATGGTGAAGGGTTACAGCGAGCTGGTAAATCCTATCCAACAGAAAAAGGGGTTTGAAGAACAGGCTAAAGCTAAACAGCGTGGTGATGCTGAAGCGATGGATTATGACAAAGAATACATTTTGGCTATGGAGCACGGATTTCCACCAATATCAGGTATAGGTTTTGGTATTGATGTATTCTTGTATCATATCCTTGACTGTGAAAATATTAGGGACACAATTTTGTTCCCTATAACAAAACCATTAGATAAAGAGGATCAAGATGAAGATTAGTATTTTAGGAACTGGGCGTTGGGCTTCATGTATTGCCTATTGTATGGAGCAAAACAATTATGATATTTTGATGTGGGAGAGAAGTCATGATGACAGGGAAGAGAGCAATTTGTTTAAAACGCACGCTAACCAATATGTGCGCTTGTCAAATAAAGTTAGTTTCACACATAGTCTAGATGACGCCTTGAATTTTGGAGACATTGTAATCATTTCTATACTTAGTCAAAAGTTGGACAATTTGATGCAATCGGTGAAAAAAGTCAAAGGATATGAAGATAAAAAATATTGCATATGTATGAAAGGGATTGAAGCTGCGACAGGTAGGCGTCTGAGCGAAATCTTGATGGACAACGGTGTAAAAAAGCATAACATTGCCGTTTGGGTAGGTCCTGGACATGTACAATCTATTACAGCAGGTAAACCTACCAATATGGTAGTGTCCGCTTACGAACGAGCATATTCCAAAGAGTTGGTAAAAATATTTGAAAAGAAAAATTTTATGGACATATATAGTTCAAAAGACATCATAGGGACAGAATACGCAGCGGCGGCAAAAAATGTATATGGAATTGCTGCGGGGGTGCTTGAAGGAAGCGGTTTTGAACAAAAGAAAGGACCTCTCATGGTAGCAGCAGTAAAAGAGATGTCAAAATTCATTGACGCGGTGGGAGGAGACAAAGAGACGGCTGAGGGCTTGGCTTTACTAGGAGATTTTCAGGCTACTCTCTTTGATCAAAATAGCAAAAATTTGACTTATGGGAAATTGATTGTAAGAGCTGCCAGTTTGGACAGAAACAAGATACAGCCGTTTGTCGATATTGAAAGTGTTGAAGGTATCATGACATCAAAAGCACTTTTAAAAAGGTTGGGGGCATACAATAAGATTGCCAATGATGATAGTCAGGTTCAGATGCCTATAACAGAAGCAGTCAACAAGATTGTTAACGGTGGTGTAAATTTAGGCCAATCGGGAGATTATGTCTGCAAAAAAATTACAGAAGCATTAAATTTATAGAAATGGCGAGGCCATTTCTTTTTTTTATTCTGCTCACTTTATAGCACTTTGCCATTATTAAATAATTTAAATTTTAATTTGTCATAATATTTGTAGGGGTATTATGAATAAATTTTCTAAAAGGTTAAAGCTTCTCAGAAAAGAAATGGGACTGACACAGGCCGAGTTAGCTGAAAAGTTGGGGTTAAAACAGGCGACAATAGCCAAATGGGGAAAAGGGGAACGGACTCCTTACATAGATTATTTTATTGAACTAGCTAAATTCTTCAATTGCTCTATTGATTATTTGGTGGGTTTGGTTGATTTTTAAAAAAGAAGTTAGCAAAAGCTAACTTCTTATCTTTTTATTATGACCTTTTCGCTACCTTCCATGATGAGTGGAAGATCTTTGTTGTATTTTGAGATGTCGTCTGGAGAAATTTTTACCCTTTTACATAAATCCCATACTGTTTCATTCGGTTTGGCAATAAATATTTGATAGTCAACATTCGAAAAATCTAAAGGTTTACCTATCACCATGTTGTCAATAATTTCTTTTGAGTCCTTTTGATAAATGTTTATCATTATTGAGATATAGTACTCAAGTTCGATTATCGTGCCGCGTTTTACTTTGATTTTGTTGTCTATTACGCTTATGCAAGAATGAATGCAGTCCAGTTGCTCTAATTTTATCTTGGTATTGATGATAAATGGCAATTCCACTGGTTTATGTTTTATCTCTTTGTTTTCATCTAAGTATATAATGTGCGAAGATATAATCCCTTCTATATACAGACAATTGTCCTTTAGATATTGGTTGGTGATTTCTGCGTTGATATTCAAGTTTGATATAATTTCATCAATTGCAGTCTCGCTGTCATCTATAGTTATCTCACCTGAGATGTTGTCAGAGACAAACTCAGTTTGCATATTTTTCGTATAATCTCGCTTGCTCATACTGATGTCAATCTCGTTATCAACGCTGTACATATCATCAATCATGTCTACAGAAATCGTTTTAATGCATACACCATTTACTTTTATGTTGTGAGTAATTGTGATCACATTGTTGTTGTCTTCCATCTCGGTTGTGATGTTTTCTTTTGATTTGTCTATAGAAAAATTAAAATCAGTCAGACAATCTTTAGTTATATTTGGTATGTTGATTTCGCTTTTCAAATTGAACGTATCGCAAATCTCTTTTATCACACTTTCGTCATCATTGGTTGACTCGTAAACGAGTTTTGAATAGAGTTTACCTTCCACCACAGCATATTCATCATAAGAAGACAAACTAGTTGGGGTAAAGTAGGCGTCATAACACAAGATTTTCGTCACATTGTCCTTTGTCTCTATGTTGGTAGAATATTCGAAAGCTGTGTCGACATTGCAAGCAATGGTATTGGTTGAGATTTCGCTCTTTTTTACAATTAAGTTTTCAAAAGATGTGTTATTGGTATTTAAAGCTAGGTTCATATAAAGTGTGGGGGAGAGGTTGACGTCACAATTGATTTTCAAAGTCTTGTCACTGGACAAAATATTGCCAACGACTGACGCGTTTGAAATATTGATGAAACAATCGCTTGTGATGCTCTCATCAACAAAAGTCTCACTGAAGCTTTCATTGTCAGTCACAATATTTGTTATGTTATCCGTGTCAATATACAGTACTTTCACTCCTAACTTTCCAGTGATTATTGCTTTGCCGTTTCCACACTCTACTTTTTCATCAAAAATATAACTATCAACATTTAAAACAGTTTTCACATTCACGTTCGAGTTGATAGGTACACTGATTAGGGAACTGAAATTAAGTTTGTTAAGATTTTTTGCATAGGTGATTTTTATTAAGTCGAGATTTTCTTCCATCTTCGCCTCCTGTCTTTATAATGTATAAATTAAAATTAAAAAATATGATATTAAAATTAAATTCAAGCAAATTAAAACATTCTTCCAAGTTATTTTATCTATTTCTATCATATTAATTGAAATGATTTATAATTCGTTAATTTACAGAAAAAATAGCTGTTTTATAATATAAATCGTTCAATTCCAATTCATTTTGACTTTGTTTGTAAATGGTTTTCGACAATTTAAGGGTTTTAATTCAATAAAAACCAAAATATACTCAAATTAATAAATTTTTCTTTTATAAAAATATGTAACAATTTGCTAATATAGTCATGTGCCTACGGGTAATAAAATAATAGGGGGATTTATGAAAAAAACAACAATGGTACTGGCAGATGAAGATAAAAATGTTTTAGAAGAAATGATAAAAAATTTCACAGAAGAAAAGTATGAAATTTTAGCGACAACTACAGAAGGGGACAAGTTGATTGAACTAATCAATAAGTATTCACCTGATATAGTTATCATGGACATCGTTTTGCAAAAATGTGATGGCTTCAAAGTGTTGGAAAGTTTGCCTAAAAACATCAAAACAAAGGTAATCGTGCAATCTTCATTGTCAATTGATGGCTTTATAAACAAAGCTATATCATTAGGTGCCAAGTATTATTGTATTAAACCTTTTGACATTCAGACGTTAAAAGATAGGATTAATGACATCATGAGCCCAGAGGCGCAGTCTAAAGTGTTTTTCAATGCAAAGACAACTAATCATATTGAAGAAAAGATTACCAACATATTTATCACTGTAGGGATTCCAGCGCATATAAAAGGTTATCAGTTCTTAAGAGAAGCGATCAAACTTGCTATCGCTAACCCAGAGATCATCAATTCTATAACCAAAAAATTGTATCCTACTATAGCTGAGAAATATGACACAAGTGCATCCAAAGTTGAGCGAGCAATAAGACACGCAATTGAGGTAGCATGGAATAGAGGGAAAATAGAAAATATAAATAATCTTTTTGGCATCAAAGTGTACTCTAGCAACGAGAAGCCAACGAATGGTGAATTTATAGCGTTGGTGGCGGACAAAATGTTGATAGAAGGGGCATAAATACTAAGGACGAAAAAAAAGATTAAATTTAGTCTATTATTTTTGAAACTGATATAAAAAGGAACTTTAATTTATGTGTAAGCTCCTTTTATTTTTTTGCTAGTTTCAGAAAATCTTAAGCTTAATAATTGATTTCTCTAACTAACAAAAAAGATAATGCAAATCTAATAAAACACATTATCTTTCTTCTTTTACTTATTTCAAAATGATCTAATCTTTTTTACTTTTTTTTGCTTTTCTGATATAATTGTTGTCAAAAAAATCTTTAATAAGTTCTAATAACTCTTTTTTTATTTCTTCAAACCCTTTTATATCCATATCATTCTCCTAATGTATTAATTTCACTTAATATATCTTCTTTTATTTTATTTAATTTTTCGAGTTTTTGCTGTTTAATTTCCAATTGTTTTCTCACTTGTGTATTTTTTGCATTAACCATGTCCATAATTTCATTTACAAATTTAACAAGTTCTTCTAATTCATCTTCGCTTTTATCTATAGCTCTTGGATCTGCTTGAATTCCTTCAATGTATTCGGATAAGACACTTTTCATAATATCATTTATTTCTTTTATAAAATTTTTATCTTCAAAATATTTTGTAGGAATAAGTTTGTAATATTTAGGATTTTTTGAAACAAGTCTTTTCAATTCTTCTTTTGACATAGCTAAATTGCCAACATAGTCAACCTTTGCTTCTAACCCGTCATCTAACTGTACACAAGCAAAACCTTCGTGATATAACCCTGCCGCTTTATATCTTCCTTCTTGCAATTTCCCGTTGCTGTCAACAAATGTCCATTTCCCGTCAGCTAACTGTACAGCAGCAAAACCTTCGTAATAATCACCTGCCTCTTTATATCTTCCTGCTTGCAGTTTTCCATTGCGGTCTACAAATGCCCATTTCTCGTCATCTAACTGTACATGAGCAAAACCTTCGTAATAATCACCTGCCGCTTTATATCTTCCTGCTTGCAATTTCCCGTTGCTGTCGATATATGCCACTTTGCCGTCATCTAACCGTACAGCAGCAAAACCTTCGTAATAATCACCTGCCGCTTTATATCTTCCTGCTTGCAATTTCCCGTTGCTGTCAACAAATGTCCATTTCCCGTCATCTAACTGTACACAAGCAAAACCTTCGTGATATTCATCCTTAAATATTATTTTATCCATATATTTCTCCATCTATTTATATGTTATCATATATTTAATCATTAGTCAATAGTATTTGGAAATTTAATACGCAGTTTTTATAGTATCAAATATTTATAGCCGTTGTATTTATATTTTATACTTCTTATCCCTTAGTAATAGTTAAAGTGAAAGTAGTAGAATCCGTATCATATACCGCAAAGATTAAATTTAGTCTTCTTTTTTTTCGCACTTATTTTGGTGGTGGTTCTTAGATTTTCTTGTCGCAAAGCGAAAATCTCGACATTTGATTTGCTCTCTATATTATAGACGCAAAAAATTATGAATATTTTTCATAAATTAGTAGACAAATAATTTTGCAATAATTATAATATACTAAGCAAATTTAAAGGAGAGTTTATGGGAAAATCTACTAAACCAGTTTGGATATTATGTCCACGTTGCGAATTGAATTATATAAAGAAGTCTGACCAATATTGTAATGTCTGCAAAAAAGAGATGAAGCTTATCAAATCCACAGAGGACGATATCGGAGACTTGGAGTTGTGTCCAATTTGTAAAATCAATTTCGTGCAAAGCGACCAAGAGATTTGTGACAGTTGCAAGCAAGAGTTGGGACTCGAAGCTAGCGAAGAAGAAGAGAACAAAGAGATCGATGATTGGCACAAATACATTGCTGACGATGACGATGAAGAAGACGATGAAGACGAGTTGACAGATGAAATTTATGATCAAGATGAATTAGAAGACACTACAGGCATTGTAGATGAATTTGATTTTTCCGACGACCTTGACAAAGATTCGGGCGATGATGATGACGATGACGACGAAGATGACCTTGATCTCGGCATCATAGATGATGATGAAGACGACGAAGATGACGATGATGATGACGATGACGACGAGGATGAAGAAGATGATGATTAAGCTGGGCAAAAGTCCAGTTTTTTTAATTTTGGTATTGAAATATGCTAAATTTGGTGTTATATTAATAGCATGAATAAAAATCTAGTCGTTAAAACTTTTGACAAGTTGCAAGAAAATAGGAAAAAGTTCAATATCGCCATAGATATAGATAATCATTATATTGGAGATCTGCATGGAGGAATTGAGCTGTGTTTCGTCGACAATTTAGAGATGAAAACGCTTGCTTTCCCTTCCAAGTATCACCCGGTTGTCGGATATATAAAAGACAATACGGATTTTGTGCTTTTAGGAGTGAGGCGAGAGGAAGAGATGTTCTCTATAGATATATTCAATCTGGCAGGTGGTGAGATTTATCAGCTTTTAATAATTGATGACATAGTGGAGGTAGAATATGTCAGCAAAATTTTGGAAGTCGGCGAAAGTGAGTACGGAGATGAAATATATCTTGCTAAAGTAAAGAAGAAGTCTGCTAACGATGGTGAAGATGGCAAGGCAACAGATATTTATAAGAATATTTTAAATTTAAAGGATATAAACATTAAACAATTGCGTCCAATAGATTTATATTTGTCTAGCACGACTTATTTGCAGGGCGAACACGAGTATTATCAATATCTAGTAAGTCAACTAGTGAGTCATACTTTGCTTTTACTTAAAATTATCATATCAAATTATCTAGCGAAGAATAATTATATCCCTATAGAAGATTTGGTAGGAGATGAAAAATTTGTCAAGAGATTTAAAAAAATCTCACGCACAAGGGATAGAATTATAGAATTGTTAAATCATTATGACCTTGACTTTATCATGGGGTTATATTCGAGCATCAATTATTATTCAAAAAAGAATTATATATTCGAAGAGGCTCCAGACAATCTTGTAGATTATTTAGAATAATTTGACTAATAATGTCGGCAGTGATTAATATTGTTTTTTCGGCAAAAAATATTTAGGGGTGGACTATGAAAAAAATGCCGAACACAGTAGAAAATATCAAGCAAAAGATCATGATGCTAAAAGGACAAGAAGTCAACCTGTACATCAACCGTGGGCGAAGGAAGGTCAGTAGTTTGCGAGCAAGAATTGAAGATGTGTACAATAGCGTGTTCACGGTCAAGTCTTCTACAAACATGAATTCAGTCTACACTTATTCATATAATGACATATTGTGTGGTGAAGTAAAGATTTCAAATGATTGACTTAAAAACTTATTTTTCCTATAATAATTGCAAACAAGATTTGCAATTATTTTTTTAGGAGCATATATGAAGAATTGTAATCCAATAAGGGGCACATACGACTATTTACCAAGCGAAGCTCGTTTGAGAGAGAGCTTAAGGAAGCTTATTTTAGATAGCTATATGTCCAACGGCTATAACTTAATAGAGACCCCAATTTTAGAAAATTTAGAATTTCTAGATAGCAGTGAAGGTGGGGACAATCTGCGCCTTATGTTCAAGACTGTCAAGCGTGGAGATAGGCTAGACCTGACGAAACCGAACTTGACCGAAGCTGACATTGTAGAAGAAGGACTCAGGTACGACCTTACCGTACCGCTAGCGAGAATGTATTCTAACAATAGAGAGAAATTGCCCACACCGTTCAAATCCATTCAGATAGGATCAGCTTTCAGAGCGGAACGCCCACAGCGCGGTAGGAATAGGCAGTTCACTCAATGCGATATAGACGTTTTTGGAGACACAAGCATCAATGCCGAATTGGATTTGTTGAAAACCAGTCTAGATACGTTATCTTCGCTCGGCTTTGAGAATTTGACATTGCGCATTAATGATAGACGAATATTGAATCTACTTGTACTCTCATCTGGCTTTGGCGATGAAGATATATCTACAGTGTGCGTAACCTTAGATAAAATAGACAAGATTTCTATCACAGGCGTCATGATGGAGTTGATAGAAAAGGGCTTTGACACTGAAAAGATCAATAACCTAGTAGATGCTATTAATGATGTCGTCAAAAATGGAATAGATATGGCGTGCAAATATGGAGTAGAAAAGTCCGTTGTGGACAATGTTAAATATTTGATTGAAAATCTAAACAAATTGACATCCGACCGTTTTCAAATAATTTTTGATATATCTATCGTGCGCGGACAGGGCTATTATACAGGTACCGTGTATGAAATATATACAGAAGGATTTTCTGGGGCAATTGCTGGTGGCGGTAGGTATGATAAAATGGTGGAAAAACTGACCGGGAATAGTGTGCCAGCAGTTGGATGCAGTATAGGCTTTGAACCGGTAGCGATGCTTTTGAGGGAAAGAAAAGTCAGTTTGTCGTCTAAGAAGAACCTGATTTTGATATACGACCAGGATGATGACATCTTGAAAGTGTACGAACTGAAAGAAAAATTGAAGCAAAATTACAATGTGTCGCTATACGCTAGACCAAAAAATATGAAAAATTTTTATGAAAAAATTGTAGCAGTGGCGGATGCGGTCACTAGTTTTAAAGATTACAACAACAATGTTGAAATAAAAATGTTAAACAAAGGATAATTTATGGATAAATACAGTGAGATAAGGGTCCCAATCAGTCATGACAACCCAAGTATAAAGAGAAGAGAAAGCAAGTGCGTACTTTGTGGAAAATGCAAGGACGTATGCAAAAAGAAGATGGGGGTAGCGGGCTATTGGAAATATGATAGTGAAGACATTGTGTGCATAAATTGTGGACAGTGTGCGAACGTCTGCCCGGTTGAGTCTATAGTTGAGCAGGACGATACTGCTGCCCTCATGGATGCGATCAATAACAAGCAAAAGACAGTGATAATCATGACTAGTCCTGCGGTCAGAGTGTCTTTGGGCGAGATGTTCAATTATCCCGCAGGAGAATTTGTCGCGGGTAAAATGGTGTCCGCATTGAAGAAGTTGGGCGCAGATTATGTGTTCGATGTTGCCTTTGGTGCAGACTTGACGATTATGGAAGAAGCGAGCGAACTTATCGACAGGATAAAGAACGACAAAGTTTTACCGCAGTTTACCAGTTGTTGTCCGGCATGGGTCAAGTTCGTTGAGGCATTCTATCCACAATATATACCTAATTTATCCAGTTGCAAAAGTCCTATATCCATGCAAGCGAGTGTCATAAAAAATTATTTTTCAAAACAGATCAAAGTCTCCCCAAGTGATATTGTGTTAGTGGCTATGACTCCATGTGTGGCGAAGAAGTTTGAGATAAAGAGAGATGAACTGCGTGGGATATATGGTCAGGATACTGACTTTGTCGTGTCAGTTAGAGAGATGGGAAAACTTTTGAAAAAACAAAAGATCAATTTCAAGTCGCTAAAAGATGCACCTTTCGATGAAGCGTTCCCGACAGGAAGCGGAGCGGGTGTGATATTCGGCGCCAGCGGTGGAGTGATGGAAGCGGCTGTCAGGACGGCATATCATATGACGACGGGAGGAAATCCACCTGCGGATCTATTGCATTTCAAAAAATTGCGCGGTTATAAAGATGTGAAGACCGCTACAGTAAATTTGCTAAATAAAGACATAAAGCTGTGCGTGATTTTCGGTACGATGGCGGCTAGAACTGTGCTAGACAAATTGAAATCAAAACATTTTGACATGATAGAAGTCATGGCGTGTCCTAATGGATGCGTGGGTGGCGGTGGCCAACCAAAACAGGCAGACAATGACTCTGCTGTAATAAAAAGGGCGGAGAATTTATATCACCAAGATGAAATCATGGATGTAAAGTCTAGTTACGAAAATCCTGTAATAAAAATGCTATATAACGAATTTTTGACCGCACCATTGAGTGAAAGAGCAAAACAATATTTACATACAACTTACAAAAAAAGATAGGAGACATATGGAAAAGACGGCACAAGAATACAAAGATGAGTTTATCAAAATCTACAAAGAAAACATCAAACGAGAAGGAGCGGACAAATTGCTAGATTATATAGTGAACTCCAGTGATTTTTTCACTGCTCCAGCGTCAGGCAGGAGGCATTCGGTCTTTGAAGGCGGGCTAGCGTCCCATTCTATCAATGTATACAACAGATACAAAAATTTGATCATCAATGAGTATGGTGACAATTACGAAGAACATATTTCCAATGAAAGTATAGCGATCATTGCTCTATTGCACGATCTATGCAAAGTGAACACCTACACCCTTGACTACAAAAATCAAAAGATCGATGGACAGTGGGTTCAGGTTCCATATTATGCTTATCACAACACATTGCCTTATGGACATGGGGAGAAATCGGTATATATCATAAGCGGATTTATGCGTCTCACTAGAGAAGAAGCGATGTGTATCAACTGGCACATGGGAGGCTTTGATCCAAGAGCGCAGTCGGGCACTGATTTGAGTGAGGCTTTCTCGAGATATCCTAATTGCGTCTTGATGCATATGGCAGATTTTATGGCTACTTATTTAGACGAGTAAATTTGTAAAAAATATTTTAACATTTTTCAGCGCATAGTCATACAAGATTATGAGGTGAAAATGGCTATTGCAAGTGATTTTTTGATTGGAGCGAATGATGAACACGGGCTCAATCCGCCCACGGCGGGCAAACGAACGCCTATCATGCCGTATATAGGTAGAAGTTTTTATGAGAACGAATTTAACAAACAGGCAAAAATAGATTTCATCTTAGCGTGCCTAAGATGTGGATACAATGTGTACGATGTCCACCCGGAGATACAGGACACAAGTATCTCTACTCGTGTGGTCAGAGCTAATCGAGCGGGGCTTAGTTTGCTAGTGACTTTTGCGTACAACGCATTCGGTACAGGTACGAGTTTCAATTCTGCGCAGGGGATAGAAGTTTATTACAGTCCATACAATCCGTATCCTGAACAGAGCAGGCAGTTGAGCGAAGAAATTTTTGAACAACTGGTCAACAATACAGGAAGACGGGGAAGATTTGTCGGCACGACGTCCATCGGTCTTCTTTCAAATGTGAATTTTCCGTCCAGTCTGATAGAAGCGGGCTTCATGACCAACTTTGAAGAGGCAAAACTCATGCTCAATCCTAGCTTTGTCTTAAATGTAGGGGAGAGTGCATGCATTGGCGTGTGCAATTTTTTAGGGGTGCCGTATGTCGCCAGGGAAATTCAAAACTATCCGCTGACGAGGCAGGGGGATCGCAACAATTTTGTCGAGATGCTGCAATATCTCTTGAACCAATATGGCTATGATTTGCAGACTGACGGCATATTTGGTAGGAATACTTATAGAGCGGTCCTAGATTTTCAGGCTAACAACAGTCTATCCCAAGATGGCATAGTAGGACCAAACACTTGGTCGGCGCTGTTGAACATTGACCCTACCGCATATGTTTTACGTAGGGGGAGCAGAAGGAGTGCGGTCTTATATTTACAACGGCTATTGTTATCGTTCTTGTATCCTATCACTGATCTAGATGGCATCTTTGGACCAGAGACGGAGAGTGCGGTACGTTCATTCCAAAGCGAAAATAGATTGACCGTTGACGGAATAGTGGGTGCCAACACATGGCGAGCACTGCAGTCTAGTTCAGGGAGAGCAAATCCAAACTAAAATATATTTTCTTTATTTTTCCTGCTTAATACGCATATATTCGTGCGTATTATTTTTTTTAAACTGCCAAACATCAGATCATGAAAAAGAAAATTGTGATAATTATATTGTTGATTGTGGGGATTGTGTGCATGGGGCTTGTCCTGCCAGAGAGCGAAGAGTACGACTATCTGCGCATACATATCAGGGCGAACAGCAATACAGTCGCCGATCAAAATGTCAAATACAAGGTGAAAGATGCACTTGTCGAATATTTGACGCCACATCTATGCAACGTGCCGAGCAAGACGAAGGCAATTGATATAATAGAGAATCTCACCCCCACATTGGAACAGGTCTGCCAAAACGTGCTAAGAGTAGAAGGCTTCAACTATTCTGTCAATATAAAAATAAACAATGAATATTTCCCTACACGGACATATAGCAATACCACTTTGGAGTCAGGGTATTATGATGCGGTAATTGTGGAATTGGGAGATGCAATTGGAGATAATTGGTGGTGTGTGATGTATCCACCTTTGTGTTTTGTGAATAAAAATGAAAACACAATGCAAATTAAATATAAATCAAAAATCCTTGAATGGATTTTGAATTTATTTAATTAAGGGGTGAATATGAAAAAAATGTTAGTAGCATTGTTGGTCATGCTCTCTTCTGTATTCGGAGTTTTGGGCACGGTCGGAGTGATTCAAGGCACAGACAACACGGGAGAAGCTAGACAAACTATAGCAGAAATCGAACCGGCGTATTCTGCAACGGCAGACATCACGGAGGTTCAGACAAGACTGAAAAAGTGGGGATATTATACAGGTAATGTGGATGGTATAAATGGCCCACTCACAATCAGTGCGGTAAAAAGGTTCCAGAAGAAATATGGGCTTACACAGGACGGAATTGTTGGTCCGCTTACAGCAGCGAAAATGGGAATATCCTTGTCCTCATCTAGTGGCTCGTCTGGTTACTCTAGCAATGATAGATATCTGCTAGCAAAGGTCATATACGCAGAAGCTAGGGGAGAAAGTTATACCGGACAGGTCGCCATCGGTGCAGTCGTTTTGAATAGGGTGGAAGACAGCAGATTCCCTAACACTATAGCAGGGGTGATATATCAACCTTGGGCTTTTACAGCGGTGAATGATGGACAGATAAATTTGGAACCAAATCAGACCGCATATCAGGCGGCAGATGATGCTTTGAATGGATGGGATCCTACATATGGTTCAGTCTACTATTACAATCCAGCGACCGCCACGAGCAAATGGATCTGGTCAACGACCTATGTGACGCAAATAGGCAATCATATATTTGCTGTATAAAAGGAGAAATTATGGACAAAAACAAAATATCAAGCGTTGATTTTGACGAAGAAAAGGAGAACAAAAAATCAAAAGTAAATCAAGATAAAGATACCAAGAAAAAAAGTAACGCACAAAAAGCTATGCCAATATTAATAGTGATTATAGTCACACTTTTAATCATATTGACATGTGTGCTGATAGCTTATTATCAGGTCAATAAATCAAGCAAGCAAAATGCCAATGTGCTAGAAGGAGTTTATACCTCCAGCTACTATTCCATGGTGGACAATGTGAACAACTTGGCGGTAGATATATCAAAATATTCCACATTGAGTACAAAGCAAGCAAAATTGGCTACTTTGCAGGACATGATGGGCGATTGCAATTATATTTTGGCGGGATT
This sequence comes from uncultured Clostridia bacterium, assembly GCA_944384465.1. Classification (GTDB taxonomy): domain Bacteria; phylum Bacillota; class Clostridia; order Christensenellales; family UBA1242; genus Onthoplasma. The sequence goes on along the minus strand of CALWTK010000004.1, from coordinate 37,749 downwards.
AAGTGTGCTACCAATTGATGAGCAAAATGCGGCGGCGGCTACCAAATTTTTCAATCAGGTCAATGGTCTGTGCGAAGCGTATGCGACTACATTGAATAAGGGGGATGCTCTGACTCAGGAAGAAGAACTGATGTTCGACAAAATTGGCTTAGTCCTAGACAAAATCAAAGCGAATCTGAACAAGCAAAATGAAAGCATGTATGATACAAACTTCACCTTTGTGGATGCGGGGATATTTGATAGTACAGGCATGAACGAGCTCTCTGCCGGCATGGGAGACTTGACCGCTGAGAGCATAGATTATCCAGCGATGATTTTCGATGGACCATTTTCCTCAGCTCTAGAGGCAAGTGAAGTCAAAGGTTTGGGAGATAGAGAAGTGAGTCAAGAGGAAGCGTACGATTATCTTGTCAACACAGTATATAAAAATAGAGATGTGGACATAAACTACGAAAATGAGACGAACGGAGATATTGCGACTTATAATTTCAACATTGTGATAAACAAAAAGAAATTTTATGCACAAGTGAGCAAGACGGGGTCGCTTTTGATTACCCTATCCGGTTACGCTGAAGGTGGGGACGCTATGATAATGAGCGAGCAGGCGATGGAAATGGCGAAAACATTTGCCAACAACATTGGATTTGATAGTATGGAACCAGTTTGGCTCGAGACTCATGAAAACGTAGCGTATATCAATTTAGCTCCTGTAAAAAATAGCATCATATTGTATCCGGATTTGGTCAAAGTGAAGGTGGATTTAACCTCTCAAGAGATCATAGGGTTTGAAGCGGTAAACTATGCGCTAAATCACGTCGAAAGACAAGCAACATTCACAGTTGATACAAGCGAAGCTGAAAAGTTGTTGGGCTTTGATTATGAAATACTCAAAATTTCAAAAGCAATCATCCGCCTTGATAGCGGGAAAGAAATTGCCACTTACGAGTTTATGGTGGATAGAATTGACGGCACATATTTTTATTACATTGACGCCAACACCAATGAAATAGCAAAGACACTAAAAGTCGTAACAATGAAAGGCGTACAAAAATTGATATAAAAAATTAAAAAATACGTATAAAACATGATTTTATACGTATTTTTCATTGATTTTTTATTATTTTTTTAAAATTTTTATAAAAAATCAAACAAAAACAAATTTTATCGTTCGAAATATAAAATAAAAATCACGAAAAAAACTTTAAATTATATTTCATAATATAAACAACTAAATTTAAAATAAATTAAAATCAAATATTTTTTGTTTGTCTTTTAAAAATCCTTATGCTATAATTATGATAACATTTATGTTTATATATAATATAAACAAAATAATAATAATTTTTTCCATTTAAGGGAAAATAAAAAGGGGAAGCATTTTGAAGGGGAAAGTTAAATTAATTAATAGAATATTGTTAATCATGGTTGTGTTGCTCACAGCTGGTGTTTGTTTGACTTTTAGTTTTAATTATGATAGGAGAGAAAAAGTTTACGCTGCTGTACTTAACAACAATCCTGAATTTAGTGCAGTGGATAGCAACAATTTAGTTTTGGCGGTGGAAAAGGTAAACGTCATTTCTACAGATGATGAGATTTCAGATGATACACCATTTAAAACTCCATTATATGATGCCATGTCAGAAGATGCTATCTACAATTCAATGTTGACAAGAGACGGGGCATACTATTTTGATGATATTTCGAACGATGGACAAGATAGATATATTATCAACAATGGCGATTTTGTCATGTTGAATAACGACATCACGTCAAGCGGATACACAAATTCACAGACAGCTTTTGTGAACAATGAAGGTAGTTACGAGTCAGTCAGTTTAGCTGAGGCAGTAATGGTGTCTTTCGGTCAATATGTGTTCACGAATGGTACGACGGAAGCAGTCTATGCAGGTGAAGACACAGGCGCCAGCATTCAATACATAAACGTTCAAGCGAGCAGAAATGGATCCCCTATCACTGATCTACCTGGAGTGAGACAGTATGATAATAACTTGTATCAAGATTTTGTTTATGTTATTCCACAAGTGGATGGAAACGAGGGCTATTATGAGTTCAACATTACATACAGATACAACAATGTGACTTATTTTCAAACATTTAATTTTTATATTTTATATGAATCATCATACGATGGGGTCATCAGTCACAATGGATATCAGTATCACGCTCAACCAACGATAGAATGTGAAGGAGTCAGTTTGACGACAGATGCATCAAACGTCTTGCAATACAATCTTGGGTATACTTCCTCAAATTATCCTACCCTTACATATGATTACACAAAATATAAGATGAGTTATACCTTGACAGCGAATGGGCGGGTGACCACTTATGATTATGATTATACGACCAATACGACAGTTGGGGGCACGACGGCGAATTTAGTTTGTACAATTTCATCATCTTCTGGCACAAGATACGAGACATACAATTTAGGAGCTTATAATATAGACAGCACGAACAACATAGTAGTCTTGTTGCTTACAGAAGTGGGTAGCTATAATTTCTCGTTCGAATATGTGTATTCAGGCTATAATGCGGACAATATGCCGGATATGAATTTGGTTGTATCTAACCAAGCTTTGAATATACATGGGTTTGAATTGAAATATTCAAAAGCTAACTATCAAGAAGCGCAGATGCGACATTTGCTCATTTCAAAAGATAGCGGAGCGGGCGTTGATTTAGTCGTTCCAAATGGCTATCTATATGGAGCAGAACCATCTATTGATAGTTTAGGCTTGTCTTATGAGTTGAAAACAGAGTTTTCAAATACAGAGACTCCAACAAAGGTGGGAACTATTTGGTCGTATCAGGATGCTACTATCAACCATACAATAAACAATATTAATTCTAGTTTTGATGCAGACACTTTTGCTAACAATGTTCAAAATTATGTCACTTTGTTGGGGGACCAAACTACGAATGCAGATGCTATAAATAGCGTTGCAGAGATTTTGGGTGAAATAACTTATGAAAAGACAAATCAAGGCTCGTTGTGGCTCAGCAGTAACGATAGTTTTAGCTTAAATCAAAGTTTCTATTTCTATTCGACAAACGCTATCACTCCAGCTAGTCTATATACGACCAGTGTGGATGGAGAAAATTCTTCTACTAGCATTGCTTATACTAATCAAGTGTCGTTTAATAGGACAGGGTATTATTTAGTATTCATATATGTTACTCCTACCAACGCAGAGGGATATTATCAAATTTTTGCCTTTAGGTACACTACAGATACAGTAAACATAAATGTCAACACCGAAGATGGGGAAGTGGTAGGTTCGGGTAAGTATACTAATAAAAATGTAATCATCACATGGGCGCAGCCAGACGTGTTTGAACGCGAAATTACAGCGAGGTACTATTATGTGGTAAATCAGGTGTATTCAAGGGATCAATTGTTAAATTTGAGTGCCACGACCCTGTATAGCGGGGATTTGATTGGTCAGAATATTCAAAATGGACAATTCGCAGTTTATTTGATTGAATTGATCAGCGAAGGCAGCGCTGCGACATATCGTATGTTCACCATTGATAGGCAACCGATCTCTGGAGTTATGCCGTACGCTATAGAGGCGGTGTCGAATGTGGACAATTCAACCTCGTATGAGTTTAAAACGACGAGTTCAGGTGAATATATTAGAGTTACCAGTTCAATAATTGATAGTTATGTCACATTATTTTGGAATGATAAGGCGAGTGGAGCGAATATCACAGCGACCTATACCTATACTCCGTTCGTGAGAAACAATACTTTAACTTCTAGTGAAATCTATACATCAAATAGTGCTGTTTGGTATACAACTAATTATCAATTGGGGACGACAATAGGTTCGTTTGATATTGGACGAGTGGATTCCATTGGCAGTCAGGTCAATATTTCAAATATTTTATTCAATCAAGGTATATATGTATTCACTTTGACGGATGAAGCGGGTTATTCATGCAAGTATATGTTCATCATTGATAACACAGAAGCATATTTCAAAGTAGATGGAGAGATGGTCACTGGTTCATCACTTTTGTATGGTGAGGATGTTGAGATCGAAGTCGGAACGCACAAAGTGTTTAAATTGATCGAATCTTCAACGATAGGTAATGATGACAAGACGAATAAACTTTACGCTTTGATTAGAGGAGAATATCAAGATAATAATTATTTCTTGGAAAATGGAACTAATACAACATCTTTATCTAGATTGTTTACATATCTTCCTAATGACAACAGCTATTATTTGACCGTGCAAAACAACTCATTGACCGCTTATTCAAACCTTGGGGTTCACGATAGTGTATTGTCTATTCAGAATATTACAGCGGCAAATCATACTCGCACTATGCAGTATCAAGCATCTGCTTCTACCAGTATGATAAGGGTATTGTATTTGATGGGCGAAAATCAAACGGTGAGCGATGACCAAGACTCGAACTCATTTGTGACCATCACCATCAACAAAGATAATTCACGTGGGACAGTTTATTATAGTCAAGACGCAATCAATGTGGACAATGGTACGGTATCATCAGGCAATATTCTAGATACAGGTAGCGACAACACGGTTGGCGATATTACCTACAATGGTATTGACGGAGCGATGGCGACAAGTGATAATTATGTGGCGTTCGTCTGGAATATGGGCACTGGGACGTATGAAGTAGGCTCAATAACTTATAGATTTTATGAGTTGAATTTGAGTGAAGACAACTATACCAGTGATTGGAATGAAAACAGAACGAACCTAAAATATTATTCATTTGTCAATGAAGTTACATTGTATTCCAATGGAGCGTTCTCAAACGGCGCACAATCATTTAACTCAGGCACGCAAGGGTTCGCTCTGATAAACGTCGTTGACGGAATGACACGTGCTGGGTTGTACATTATTGAAAGGACTTATGTAGGAGACGAGACGACAGATTTTGGTGAAGATAGTTGGGTGCAAAATTATTATTTCATTGTGGATAGGAATGAAATCATAGATAGAAACAATCTAATTAATGGTGGATATATCACAATCAACCTTTTGGAAAATGAAACGGAATTCAACGAATTTTCACAGATCAATACAGATAATTCCACCTTTAGTTATATTCAAGACAACATCAGCAATCAAAGATATGATTTATATCTAAGGACGGACAAACTGCCAGCTACACTCAATATTCCGATTGGTAAATATTTTGGTGGGAGATTTAGTTCGGATTATTATGCGGGGCGCTTGATATTTGATGTGTATTTCGTAGACAGGCAAAATCAATTGAGCGGTAGCAGTCGTGGTACGACTATCAAATTGTTCAGCATAGACACGACTGACAGTTCAAACGCAGCTAATTATGATGGGAATTACTACAAAATCGACATGACACAATATCTATCTGACAGTCTACAAGAAATCTTTATACGTGGGAATAATGATACGGATTGGCTGTGTCTACCGGGTGATTATGTAATCATCATAAAAGACCTAGTCCGAGGGACGACCGGAAGTCATACAAAGACCATTGGCTTTAGAATTGAGACGAGCATTCCAACTACGGATGTGTATTCAGTGATAGAAAGTGATTTGGGTGTGGATAGTGCATATTATATTGCCAATGAAGCGGATAACACAGGAACATATGTATTGACTACTAGCGAAGAGTTTGTCAAAATCAATTTGAATGAATACGATATAGACAGCACTTCAGCACAAGTGGACATCAATTATTTGGTTGTGACAAGGACACAGAACGGAAGGACGACTGACTATATAAGATACGAGTATTCTAACACTGGCGGTGAGTTTGATTTGAATACGGATTCCAGTGCGGTTCAAAATGTGCGTAATGAAGCTGGGGATATTGTATCTAGGGTGATCTACTTGAACACTTATTTGAGAGATTCTTCTGGCAACATCAATTATGATTCGATTAATGATACGCTGTATTATGATATAGTTATTAGATACAAACTCAGTGGAAACAATATCAGCAATAGATATATAGATTGTTATTACTATTACGATGCCAACGGGAATTTGGTGACCTATTATGAGACGAGATATAGAGTTGTAATAGACCGCATTCCACCGCAGAACAATATAGACGATTTGGTTGAAAGCGACACGTTGGTAGATTATTATAATTTAGAAAACGGGACTGAAATGTTTTCTAACTATATTTATGAGACGAATGCGGGTATCTATTTTGTCAACAGATATGATTCATATTATACAACTCTGGATGCGGGAAAGATCTATGCGTTTGTTGTAAATGCTGATACTCCTTTTGACAATTCGGATGTGGATAGAATATACTTTAGAACCATAAATGACTTGAGCGAAGTGAATTTAAGTCTACCGGTGACTAATTTCGCTGGATACACTTCTGTAAATTCAGTGGCTTTGGTGTCCACATATGGCGGAATATTGACCTATAGTGAACAGGGTAGATATGTAGAGATTTTGGAGTTGGATGCTGCCGGAAACATGACACAATATGTTGTGTTGTACGCCGACCAAGAATATGATAATTTGACTATGACATTAAATCTGACGACAGTAAATTCGGGAGTCATTTCAGCTAGCAACAGAACCTTTGATTTGTCTCAAGACACTGCCAACGATAGTCTAACCATATTTGATTTGGCATTGCCAAATGTAGATGTGTTCAATTCAGTGGTAGATAAATTCTATAGATTTGAGTTGACAAATCTGTCCTCTGGCGTGACTGTCGCAATCAATACTAATGGGACGGATGATTTTGTCGGGACAGAATTAGCACAGGAAATTATAGACATGATCAAAAATGCTGGTCGCGGCAATTATATCTTCACAATCAGGTCAAGGACAAACATATATTCTAGCACATTGAACTATTATGATGCAGACGACAGGATAGAATTAAACGTAGCAAATCTAGTAGAATTTAGAGATGGTCAATATGTAATAAACTTGCAAGGGGCGAATGAAGTTTACAACAACATCATGTATTATGCTGAACAGATACAAATAATACACAATAATGAGACTACAGTGTATAGGTGTATTCCTAGTGATAATCAGTACAATTATTATGTTGTGAATGGTTCTTATTTAGAGCCTGTGGCATCACACATCTTGACAAATTTGAGTGGGACTTATCAGATCATCATGACGGATGCTTTCGGAACAGTCTCAACCTATAGGTTCAATACTACAGGTGAAGAGTTCTATAGTTTGTCGTTTGGTGAAGACGGGAATTCAAATTATTATGAGACAAATAACACTTATTATAGCTTCAATCAGGCAAATATTTCGTACGACACAGCTTTATATAATTTGAATATAACTTACAACATTAATGGAGAGAACTTAACTGTTGCTGCAGATCAAAATATTATAACTTACAATGGCTATACCATCATGCAGATAGATAGAGAAAATGGTTCGGTTGTGATATATCCGTTTATGGGTGCGAACTATAATGGAGCAATTCTGCAAGTGAGAGTTCAGTTCATGTACAACAACGAATTTGAATTTGGCTACAACATTGTTCTAGACTCGACCACTGGCACAGTGACATTACGAGACACAAACAATGTCAGTCAAAACATGAATATTGACGTAAACACAAATTATGAAGATACAATCTACACCAGCACTACTTCGGGCACAATGAATCTATCTTGGACAGTGCCAACTAATAGTTATTTTAACTATTATTATTCTATACATGAATTGATGCAAGATGGGGAATATGTGACGACTCAGCTTGATAATCAAACCAATTATGTGATCAACACCAGTCAAGATAGTACAGGTACATATAAATTCGAGATAGAGATATATACAGTCGAAGGGTTGTATTTAGGTAACAAAGTATATACTTTCTCAGTTCAATCGGTAATAAATCAGTTGTATTATGTGCAGACGGGGAACAATGTGGCAGTCGCTTCTAACTCGACCTTTAGATTCCAAGAATTGTTCGCAGACACGAGTTTGGCGGTATTCAACATAACATCAAATGCTGTTTCGGGCAGTCTGAAATTGCCAGAAGAGACCACGGCTCCAAATTTGAATACTGTAAATACGAACATACCTTTGTATATCAGCAATGAAGAATTGTTCGTGATAGTTGCGGCAGATCAAGGCGCCACTATGACACAATTTGAAGCGCAGATTGGGGCAACGGGATATGTATTTACAATATATAGAATTGCAACCACTACATACAGCTTATATCTAGGTATTTTGCAGGTTCCAAACTTAGAAAATTTGGTACAAAATATAAAATTAAACACAGACAACTTGTCTACTAACGACAATTTATCTTATATATATAGTGACGCTAACACCAGTGATTATGTGTTGTCGTTTGATCAAGTTTTGGCTCTAGATAATTATATTATCAGGAAAAATGGTGTTGTGTTTGATGTGTATTATAATGATGAATTGGTGTCAACAATTGACGAACAAAACGATGGCGCTAATGTAGAATATTCTATAGACGGCGACGGAAAATATTCATTCGTATTCAAAGATCTGTCAGGCAATACCCATGTCTTCACCACGACCTTTGGAACGAGTCAAACTAATTTGGATATAATAGTTCTAAGAGAGGTGGTGGTCACTGTAAACGGCACTGCTCCGATTGAAAATGCTTATTATAACGGCGAAGTGGAGATAAGTGTGTACAGTCCGTCAATTTATGATTTGGGCAGTATAGATCTGGTGGCTACACGAAATGGACAAACTTATTCACCTGACAAATCGCAATACAATTATACTTTCACTGATTATGGCACGTATAGAGTCACTGTCACGGCACTATATAATGGATTAAGTTTAAGAAAAGTTTTGATTTTCACCATAATCAATGAAAACGAAGCGCGAGTATCAATAGACTTCACGAGTCTTGGTAATTATGAAATCACTTCAGTTGTCAACGGGTATGGAAGAGATGTTACAGAGACTTTCTTAAATATGCTAAATATGAATAGTAACATCAATGGAATGTTGTTGACTTATGATAAGTTGATGGAAAACAGTACTGAATTAGGTGTTGCTTCGGGCAAACAGACATTTACAATAACATACGTTGTGAATGACGGGGTGTATCCTAGAAGAGAGGTAAGTTTCTCATTTACTATGAATAATGAAACGCCAAACATAGAGTGTTCATTGCCTACAGGTGAGACTACTACAGATGGCTTTACAATAACTTATAACCCAGGTATCATATTTGACCAAGTGGGAGACAGTTATTTGTACATCAACGATATATTAGTAGCAGAGATTAACGAAAATTCTGCAGTTGAGCAAATGCAATATACCATCACAGAAAGCAACAACGGAGCAGGAGATTACTATATCAGACTAGAAAGTAGTTCAGGCAATGTGATAGTGAGCTTCAAATCTGTGATCAAAGAGCCGTTGAATGTATGGGCAATTATAATAATCGTTGTCGTCGTTGCAGTGGTTATCACAGTAGTGACCGTTGTTATAGTGTTGAGGACTAGAATGAGGATAAGATAATGAAAAACATGTACAAAGAAAAATTGGTAGTTGATGACACTAGTATTAATTTTAATATGTCTGTTCCTATTACTGAAATCATGCGAATGCTTGAAATAGCGACATTCAATCATGCGGACATGATTGGACTAGATCATGACAATATGATAAAGACAAGCAACGCTTTTTGGATAGTTAGCAAGATCAAAGTCTTGTTAAATGGGGAATTGAAGACGGGGGATAAAGTCACAGTCAAGACGTGGACATATGAGCCAGGCATGATAAGATTTGACAGAGCGTGTGAATTGAAGGTGGGCTCTTTTATAAAAGCTAAGTCCATCGCGGAATGGTGCTGTCTAGACTATGAGACTAGAAAGATCAGAAAAGGTAGCACAATCAACTTTCCAAAGTTAGAGATGGTAGAAACAAAAAAGATACAGACTAATTATACAAATATGAGATTGGAAGTAGACCAAGCGGACTATGTGTATACAAAAACTATCCGCGCTACAGATATAGATGTCAACAATCACACGAACAACTTAAAATACAATTTCATGGCGCTAGATAGTTTCACTGTAGATGAGTTGAAATCATTCTCTATCAAAGAATACGAGATCTATTTTGTCAACGAAAGTCATGAAGGTGACAAGATTGATATATATAGGAAGCAAGAAAAATCGTATTTCTATATAGAAGGCAAATGTGCAGATAAAACCATTTTTAGAGTGGTCATCAAGTTCAAGAAGAAATAGAAAAAGAAGCATTAAAATGCTTCTTTTTTATATGCTGCATTATCTCGATTGTCTATATTGAAATAGATTATTTTTGTTCGTCCATTAAGGTGATGTGTTCGGATTTCGTTTCCATTTTAGGCTCAGATTTTTTGATTTGTGTCCTTTTCACAGATTTTTTAATCTCCTGAAAGAATACTTCACCTTCATGCGACTGAAAATATACGCCCACAATACCCTTTTTCTTGCTACTCAATATAAAATATGCAGCTCGTTTCCTTGCACCGCCGATAATGTATCCGACCTTTTTTGAGTTTGGCTCAACGAAAACATTATAAGCAAGGATTCTCCCCTGATTGTCTATTATGGTTATCCCATCAAAGTTTAGCATGTTGATGAACAGTTCGGCATATGCCTGCAATTTTTCTTCACTGTAACTTTTCGATTGGGTAAATAATTTGCTAAAACTTATAGGTTCTTTCAGCCATATACCATCATCAAAAAGTCCGTTGTCTTTATAATCTTTATCGACGATGACACAGATCGCACCATTCACATCACTCATGACATTTGTGAATATGTTGAGATACATGTTTTTCATATCTTGTAGTTTGCGTTGAGTCGTGCGCAATTTTGAGAAAGTTGCGTCCACAAATTCTTTAATCTCTGTAGCGAAAATGTTATTCTTTGATTTATCAAGGGCAAAGTTGACTATGAGATCGTTGCCAGATATGGAGTGTAGATACATGGTGAAAAAATTTAGTGGTCGGATTACAATACAATGAATTTTAGTTGACCTATCTTTTAGCGTGGTATTTTCTTCTAGCTGTTGAAGGAATTTTTTATCTTTTATACTTCTAAACGACATGACAAGTCCATAAGTGATTTTGCTTTCTTTTATATCTACGAATAGGCACCAGTCATTTCGTGTTATAGCAAGGATGGATTTCAACCTAGAGTTGAACATAGTAGGTTCTTCATCTTCAAAGATAGTTAGAGCAGTAGATTTAGGGAAGGTCCTAATTATTGCTTCAATATTATCCGTGAAAATTAATTTAGGTTTGATGCTTTTCCCTTCTTCGCTATAGTTAAGAATATCATTGAATTTGTTCAAAAAGTTTGACATTAAGAGCGGTGGAAAGTTTTCAAATTCTTTTTCAAAAAAATTTGTTACATGTTCTTTCGCATTGTCAAAAAATATCATCTCTTCCATAATTCAATCCACTCTTAAAAACAATATAGCAACTTTATTTTTTTTATGCAAATATTTTTCAAAAAAAATCAAAAAAAAGCCAAAATCATTTGACAAATTATAAAATTTTTATTTTACTTTAAAAGTCCAGATTGTTGTAACTGAATAATTCATCATCAAAAAAGTCTTTTAGTTCAATATTCAATGCAGATAAAATATTGACAATGGTCGAAAACATTATATCACTATTTACTTCGTTAAAAATGTTTTGAAAAGTTGCGTGTGATAAACCTGTCTTTTTTTTCAAGTTTGTATTTTGAAATTCCCTTTTCATTCATCAAATTTCGACAATTTCAATGCGAAAGCTTTGTTAATTTTCATATTATTATGATAATCTATATCAATTTTATTATACGTATAGATATCTATACGTATATAATGTTTTAAATATTATAAGAACGATTATAGGGGACATATGAAGAAATGTTTTTAATAGGCTACGGTATAGTAGACAAAAAATACTTTAACGACATTATCATAAATGAGTTATTAGAGATTATAGAAAATCTCACATATGACTACCATGAAATATATGTAGATTGCTATGGGGAGTTGGAAAAAGCCTTATTTGAGAGACTAAAAGTTAAATCCAGAAAGAACATATTGCCGATTTTTTCTTTAGAGACATCTCAATTAAGATTGAATTCAAATACAACAATGAACAAAAGAGAGATAGGGCTGACGAAATGTTTGATTGTAAAATCTTTGGATGCCATATTTTTGACTACAAGAAGCCAGCAGCATATTGTAAATTTTATGATCAATTTTGCCAAAATTTCTGATGTGAAAAATTATGCAGTTGATTTAGATGCGTTATTTGATAGTGTTATACTTTGATTTTAGGTACAAAATTTCATTTTTTAGTCTTATACATTCTGCTTTTTTTTCATTGAGTTGCTTCATTATCTTTTCAATATTGACGTTCATATTGATGATTTCGGCACGAGTTTCCAGTTCAATCTTTTTTCGCATCACGTTCAATATGCCGTTAAATAGAGCGGTTATGTCGTCGTCTGTAATTGTGGGCGGCATAACATGTATGTTGCATCTTTTCGACTCCTTCCATTTTACTCTAGTAGAGATGGAGTTTATTTTTACTAAATTCTTTATCATAATTTTATTTTTACCTTTAATCGGATAATTATTTTGCGGTATATTGTGGATTTTGTAATTTTAGAAAGTTTTTTGTATTTGTTTCATAAATATTAATATGATTTATCTAGTATCTAAGTTTCATTGTCTAATGCTTGGAGAAAAGCAAATAGAGATATTGCCGAATGTAAAATATAAAGTGTCAGATACATCGGATCAAAATTGCATTTTTTTAGGTTACAAAAATGAAGCGCCCGTGATTTTGAATTTTGTTCATCCTGAGTGCGTCAGCAATTCAGTCGTGCATGTGAGGGAAGGGATGGATGATTATTTTTTTCTCATGCCACATTATAACACGAACAATTTTTATACAAATTTTAAATATTCAAATAAAGATATACAGCTGAATTTAAACGAAGAATTGGTGATCTATGTGGGGAATGAGATGGTGCTGTCGAGAGCTGTTGAAGGGATAATATTTTCACACTATGAAGTGATAGGGGATCTTTGCGTGATTTATTTTTCAGGGGCGAGGGACTATGTCGTCATTTTGAATGGGGCAGAGGTCTGTGCTGCGGACTACTATGACGAAATCAATGTGTCGGAGAGCGAGATATTTTTCATGTGCAGAAAACATGATGTGTTGAACCATGGGCGAGTCTATCATATAAAAGACAAAAAATTTGATACATATCTTGTGTATTTGGATGACGAAGAATTGAATTTGAAAGACGAGTTTTTGGCTTGTACATTTTTAGATTGTTTGTTGAACAGAAATTTAAAATACTGCAACGAACTTTTAGATGAAAATATAAGACAAGAAAATGAAAATAATATATTGGACATTTTTGACGAATTTGACGACTATTATCCTATTGATGAAAATAAAATTTTGCTGTTTAAAAAAAATACCCTTGCGGGTATTTGTAATTTTGAGATATCTACACATAAGATCAGCAATATAATCAATCTTTAGATATATGCTTTGATAGATCTGCCAAATAGTTGAATATCAAATATACTGGGAAAGCGGACTCTATGACTATTATCAAGAACAACAAATCAACATAAGGAATTGTAACATACCTAAACAAGTCGTGTAAGAAGACGACGCAAGTTATACATATGGCTAGGCAGGCTACATACATGATTGATTTAAACCAATTGAATGGCTTGCACATCCTGAACAGCGCCATAAATCCTACAGCGACGATTGCAATAGATGACATTGTGACCAACAATTCTGTAGAAATGCCAGTGAACATCTGATATATATACATCGTGATAGTCACACCTACGAGACACATTCCAGCAGGTAGGGCATTTTTCGCCAAGTTGGACATAAATTTTCCTTTGATAGGATTTGTGTTCGGTTGCAAAGCTAGGAAGAAGGATGGTAACCCTATGACAAATATCTCCAACAAAATGAATTGTATTGGCGAAAATGGATATGTTTTGTTCATGCATAGTACGAATATTGCAATACATATTGCGAAGATAGTCTTCATCAAGAATAGGGATGAGGATTTTTGTATATTGTTGACCACGCGTCTACCTTCAGCTACTACGCTAGGCATGGAACTGAAATTGCTATCTAGGAGCACCAGTTGACTCACACTGCGCGCAGCGTCACTCCCTGCAGCGATAGCTACCGAACAATCCGCTTCTTTCAATGCCAGTATATCATTCACGCCATCGCCTGTCATGGCGACAGTTTTCCCTTGTGATTTTAGCGCTTTTACCAATATGGCTTTCTGTTCCGGGCTGACGCGACCAAATATAGAATATTTTGTGGCTGCTTCCATGACTTCTGTATTGCTTAGTCCCTGCAGGCTGATGTATTTGTCATAATTATCAACTCCCACACGGCGTGCGACCTCGCTGACAGTGATAGGATTGTCTCCCGATATAATCTTGATGTCTACATCGTTTTGTTTAAACCATTCTATAGTTTTTGGTGCGTCTTTTCTAATATTGTCTTGAAGTAAAATCATGGCTATAGGCTTGGCGTTGTTGTTCGTGAAATTGTTGTCACATTCGGTCAATAACAATACCCTATAACCATTTGAAGCGAATTCTTCTGCCTGTTTTTTTATCTCTTCAGAAGGGTTGTCTAAGACATATTCGTATGCTCCCAACTTGTACGTACCGACTGTTTTGAATTTGCAACCCATGAATTTTCTCTCGCTAGAGAAAGGTACGGATTTTTCAGCGGTGTAGACAGGCTTACCAAAATATGCTTTTAATGCCAACGCTGTATGATTGGCGTCATGGAAGGACGCGACCATAGAAGACACAATTTTGTCTACATCCTTTTCTGTCTTCTTACTGACCATGACAACATTTTTCACGCTCATGGAACCGTTGGTAAGTGTCCCAGTTTTGTCTAAGCAGAGTACATTGGTCCGAGCGAGCATCTCAATGCAGTATAAGTCCTGCACCAAAGTTCGTTTCTTGGCTAGGCGCATGACGCTGACAGCTAACGCTACTGAGGTCAACAAAAACATGCCCGCAGGTATCATTGCAATTATACAACCGCTTGTCTTGGTGATGACCATATAGATGAGCGAATATTCTGCTGCGGGATTGGCTGAATAATAGGTGTAATTGTTGTACAGCATCATGATGGCTATTGGGACCATAAATATGGTGATTATTTTGATCAACGCCCTCAGGGATGTGAGCAATTCACTTTTTGCTTGTTTGAACGCTTTTGCCTTTTCGCTCAACTGTACGATGTAGTTGTCGTTACCTATTTTATTTACCTTTGCCTTGCATGTACCACTGGATATAAAGCTCCCGCCTAGCAGACTATCACCTTTAGACTTTTTGACCGGTTGACTTTCCCCAGTGAGCAAACTTTCATTCACTTCCACCTGCCCATCTAGGACAATGCTGTCGCATGCAATCTGCATGCCAGGATTCAAGCACAAAACGTCATCTAATACCACTTCAGTCTTGTATATCTCTTCTTCTTCACCATCACGAATGACTTTGGTAAAATTGGAGTTGGTCAGAGATAACTTGTCCATAGTTTTTTTGGCACGAATTTCTTGGATAATACCTATTGTAGTGTTTAGTATCACAATGATCATGAACATCATGTCTGAGTATGCGTTTACACTGATGAGTGCGATGGCTACAACAAGACAAGTCATATTGAAAAATGTGAATATATTTTTTGCAAATATACTCCACAAACTTTTGGTCGTCTTTATGTTGGATACATTGACTAGATTTTCTTCGTTGCGTTGCTGTATTTGATTCTGAGTCAAACCAGAATCTGGCTTTGGATTGAATCTAGTAATGTTTTGTGTCGTTGTAAGTTTGTTTTTCTTTTTGTTTCGCATATACCACCTGACATGATTGTACCATATCTTTATCAATTTAACAATTATTTAGATACAATTTTAATATATTTATTTTTTATTAAATTCAGAGTTTAAAAAACGTGACAATAAAAATTGTAAAACTAATAATTTTTAAATTTTAATATAAAAATTCAATTTTTTAATTATTTTTCGCGAAAAAATTAAATTTTTTTATTATTTTTTGATATTTTTATTCAATTATTAAATTTTTAACAAAAAATTATTTTTTTGAATAATTAATATATAGTATTGAGGAGGATGTATGAATCTAAAAGATATCAAAGTAAAAGTTGACAAACCTTATCCAGAAATCGAGCGGGCGACGGATGACCCTATGACTGTTGGCATTTTAAAAAATCTTATTTCAAAGCCGGGAGAGCTAGGCGCAATATTGCAATACATATATCAGTCTGTGGTGGCAGACAAAACTATGGAAGAGATAGGTAGCATAATTGAAGAGATAGGAATAGTCGAGATGATCCACATGGATCTATTGATGCATGCAGTGACGGATTTTGGCGGAGTGCCAAAATATGAAGACAGTCAGGGAAATTATTTTAGTACAAATTGCATTAATTATACTACAAAACTAAAAGAGATGTTAGATCACAACATACGAGCGGAAAATATGGCGATCAACAATTATAGAGAAGCGATCAAAAGAGTAAAAAATGAAAGCCTTAAAAATCTGTTTTCAAGAATAATAGAAGATGAAGAACAACATATCAAGGCTTTCCAGCAAATCAGGGATAATGTGAGATTTTTGTCTGTATAGTCACTTACAATAGAGCATCAACTCGCGAAGCTTGCCAAACTTATTTATTTCTTTTAAGTTCTTTTTGTTCACCACGCCATGTGCTTTGATCAAGAGTTCGTTGTTGAAATTGAATATGTCCTTGGTGCAAATTCTACCTATCAAAAATTCTGCATTTTGTGTGTTGGTTTTTGGTTTTGTCTCTATTTGAACAGCCTGTGATGTCTCACTTTCATCTATTGGCAGTATGTTGGCGGTCTGCGCGGGTTCGCTTTTGAAAGTCTTTGGCGTTTTTTGTGGTGTGAATTTATTTATATTTATCTTTTCTGACGTGTCATAAAATATGATTGTATTTTTTCCACAAGATGCCAGATTTTTTACATCCAGTGTCGTGTTGTTGTCCAAAGAAAATTTGTCGGTTAGATATTTTTCATTCAAACTGATTTCCTTTATCATTCCTAGATATTCACCCTTTATAGTGTATGCTTTTGAGTCAATTGGGCATAGTGCAAATTCACTTTCTTCTACTTTCAAACTGACAGCTTGATTATTTTTTACCGTGATTGCATTTTTACCCACATGATAAATATTTTTTGTGGGCAAAATTAATCTAGTGTCATTTTCACCAATTAATTCTAATTCTATTAATTTTTTCATTTTTTTATCAAAATATAGTTTGTCCACAACTCCTAACAATTCGCCTTCATATAAAGATAGCACCGAAAGTGATAGAAAATCATTACAATAATACATATTTACCTCTAAAAATAATTTATGTGCAAATTTGCTGATTATGATATTGTTGAATTAATATAAAATGTATATTTTGTCAAAATTATTTGATTTATGACGATTATTTGGGTATAATAATCTAAATAGATTATTAGGGGTAATATGAAAAAAATAAAAATTTTAGTTTTGTCTATATGTTTGATGTTGCCTTTCTTGGTCACGGGCTGTTCGAATTTCAATAGAACAAAGTTGGAGACGCCAAATAATTTGACTGTGGAGTCGGGCGGACTCATCACTTTTGAACGCAGTTCGAACGAAGACGAAAATGAAGATTATTATACTATATCCATAAACGATGTGGAATTGAATGTCTTTCCACTTGAAAGTGCATTTGTTGAGTTGTATACATATAATGGAATAAATTATTTGCAGTATGACGCGTCAAAGATATTCGTCTTAGGCGAGAGCTATAGCATAAAAGTGCAGGCCCGGGGAGAGGACAAAAGATCTAGCGACTATACGAATACCATTTCATATACCCATACCATACCTATGTCAAAACCAAACAATGTCCAAATAAATGGAACGGTGCTCACTTGGGAAGCGGTAGAAAATGCCAGTTTTTATTTGGTCAAAGTCGTCACGCCTTATGACAATATAACTTTGGATGACGCGGAGAGTGTGGCAAATTCTAGCGAAATTTCTAGTTATCAATTTAGTACAAATAGATTTGATTTTGCATCCCTTTTGACGGGGGCAGGGTATTACAAATTTTATGTCAATGCAGTGAGCTATGACAGTCGTTATACTGATAGCGGATATACTAGCAAGACGGTGTATTTTAATGAGGTGCCGCTAGAGGTCCCTACCGCACCTTCTATATACAACGTGACGAATGCCAGCGGCGAAGATGCTCTACATCTGATCACAGCATTGGATCCTAACGCCAACGCCATCACAATCCGTTCGGGGGATTATATAAAAACTATTGAGTTAAATGATGTGGAGCCATCTATAAGCATGACAGACAACATGGTGGACATCAACTTGAATATTTTCTTTAGCGATGTGGTGATTGACGGCAACACTCTTGATCTAGATCAACTGACACAATATGAGTTTAGAGTTCAGGCCAACTATGTTACGACTAACGAGCAAGAGAGATATTATTCGGATTCTGCTTTCACACTCGCTACATATTATTCAAAAACTGTCAGATTGGATGCCCCAGTTCTGACTGTCACCTATGATGACTTGAGCGAAAATTATATCGCGAGTTGGAAAGTGGACGATCTAAGCAACGTAAGTGGCTTTACCCTCTATATATTAAATGAAAACAATGTTTCTATAGAGACGTATACGCTAGCAAAGAACATCGACAATTTTACTCTCCCTGCAGAGTATAGAGTCGTATTTATTCAAGCGATGGGACAGGGAGCATACACCTCTTCTCCGTTCAGCAATTTTGCCAACAAGGACTCGCTTGAGATAGAAGAAGATATAGAGATTGCCATTACTGACAACTTTGTTCAGTGGACAAATATACCGGGGGCTATGTATGTTGTAGAATTGGATGATTATGTTGTTATACAGACGCAAAATAATATAAATCTATTGGAATATGAGAGTATATTAAAGCATATCACTGTTCACGCAATATCAGCTGAATATGCTATAAAAAGCGTGAGCGCAAGTCTAAGCTACAATATCCAGTTGGCTACTCCAAGTATAGGCAGTGGACAAGGCTTCCAAGATGCTGAACCATATGTTTTGACCTTTACCGGAGTGGATAATGCGATAGGATATTATGTGTACTTGATGGGGAAGGACAACACTGAAGCTGTAAGGATAAATAGATTATTTACAAGTACAGTCATTGACCTATCTCAATATATCATCAAAGAAGGTGAGTATAGAGATTATTATGTACAGTTGCAAGCAGTTGCCGCCCCATATAGTGGATATTCGAATAGTGAATTGACCACACTAGGAAGTCTAGTTGTCTCGCATCAACGAGTGTTGGCTACACCAGAATTTTTGAGGAATGAGAACAATGAATTGACTCCTGTAGTTAGGCGTGTAATCAATGAAAGGACATATTACTACCTATGTTTCTATGGAGTGGAATTCGCCACGAGTTATGAAGTGATGGTGAACTTCAATACGATAAATGTAGTGGACTCTAATAACGTAAGTCTTTATGAAGTCGATATCACAAACTATGTATCCAGTGCTAATAGTTATACAATTATGGTTAGAGCATTGCCAGTCGATAGCGAAAGTGTAAAACCTAGCAGTTATGCGACATACGAATTTGTCCTCACAATGCAATTAAATCAGGTGACCAACATCCGTGTTGCAGAAAATGATGGCGTGTATACTTTGTCTTTTGACATGCAAGACAACGCGGCAGCATATAGAGTGAGAATCGTTAAAATAAATGACGGAACATATATAGATTATCTATATGATTTAGGACTACAAAATCCTTTCGAAGTGATACAATCTACAGACATTACAGAATATGTGCGTCAGGCGGGAGAATATTATATTTACGTCACAGCTTTAGCTCCAAAGAACAGTTATTATGGTGATTCGGACGAATCCAGCACCTATGCGGTGTTAAACAAATTGACGACCTTGAATACTCCTTCAGACATGAAATGTGCCAACAATTCTGCGAACGAATTTTTGGTGTCATGGACGGGGGATGAACATGCGGATTATTATATCATCAGAGTGACCGACCCTAAAGGTGATGTGGATGAATATCATGCATATAACACAAATCAATACAATATAAACGACAGCATTACTGTAGAAGGCAACTATTTGATTTCGATTAAATCTATGGTGAATTCGACAGGGAACAATGCGAGCGAGTATACCTCCAGTCCATTTAGCGAAGAGTGGCCAGTCTACTATACTTATACCGTAGAACATGATTATGAAAGATATTCGGTATATATGTATGGGTCATATTATGATTTTGCTATAGATGATGTGAATGATTTGATGTATCTTTTGTGGTATCACTATCTGTTCGGCGTGGATAGTGAATATCAATTGAGTATGTATTTGCGCCTCAATGAAGATGAAAGTGTGACAGAAGCTTTAGTGCGTTTGGCACAAGAGGCGACAGATGCTGTATTATACAATTTTGCAGACGACGATGTGTGGGAAGGCTATGTTAATACGGCGTCAGAAAGTACAATTTTTAGCTACCTTTGTGAAAAACTTTTAGGGTTGTATCCAGAATTAAATGTATTGAGTTCAATAAATGTTTCGCATACGGCTAATAGTCAAAACTTCAAAATCTATTATGAAAATTTATTGGATGAAGCAAAAATTGATACTCCAAGTGCATATATTCAATTAGCAACCGATTATGGTAACGACTATAAATATCTCGACATATATTCACGAAGAAATATCACCACGAATTTTGAAATCGATTCACTGCCTGAGATGGATGCCACCACGACTGAGCAGTTGTTGATGGCGGTGCAGTATGGCAGAAAACCTAGATTCGTAGGAGATAGTGCGGTCGCTGAACAGGTGTATGCGAATGCTAAGGCAGTTTTGGTAGCGATAATCAATAATAATATGTCCAATCTAGAAAAAGTCACGGCAATATTTGATTGGTTGGAATATGCCTATAATCTAAATTACTATGCAAACAGGACGACATCGGGCGGTTCGATAGTGGAAGGTACGGTTGAAGATTATGGACTAAGAAAAGAATATTATATGGAAGGCATTTTCTATGATTTAAATAACAGTGCGATTGGTGGATATGATGGCGAATTTTATCTCGGGAATAGGAACGCGACTGCTGAAGCATATTCAAAAGCGTTCACCCTATTATGTGCTATTGAAGGTATACAGACAAGAAAAGTAAACGGCACATACACCTATGTTTTGAATGGAGAAAATGTCACTATTGATCACAGTTGGAACAAAGTCTATCTAAATGTTACTGATAACGAAAATTCAAGTGCATGGTATTCATTAGATTTGACCTATTCGGACAACTATTATGTACCTTACAACATAAGAGATTGTTATGGTATGTCATCACACTTGTATTTCTTGGTGACAGACAGCTTCTTGAGCGGACAGTTAAATGTATTAGAGAGTAGCTTGGTATCTCTTCCAACGAGTACGACTATTTATGACTATTATGCCAATGCGACCTTTGGCATGACAGTAGATGAGATCAATGCTACAATTACTGGGGCAGGCAGCGACATTGAAGACTTTACCTATATGAAAGAATATATTGAAAATGGTCAAGTGTCTTACCAAGTTTACGATCGAACACAAGGGTACAGTCAATTGCAAGCTTATGTTATGAACACTGTGCTATACGCTAAATACAATCAATTGCTAGTAAACGAGTCGAATAGAAGTAGTTTTGAATTTAGGGTCAGCAGAAGTGCCATGTTAGGGAACACATCCTTGCCTTCGAACTCTACAATTCAAACGATAGTCGCGGACATCAATTCGTATTACAGCAACACGATTTATGAAAACGTGAATGTAAAAGTGATCAACATTTACGACACAGTGACCGAGATGACCACTTATGTATTCACTTTGGAATTTAGTTAGTATAAATTTTCGACGATTAGTTAAACTACAATTAATGAAAGTCGATGCAGTAAAAACACTAAATGAGATAAAAACAAAACTGCATGAAAGTAGTGATCTAAAGACACGAACCATGCAGTTTTTTGGCACGCAAGTGTCAATCTGTTATTTCGCGCCCATCACAGACAATCTCTTGCTCAACAACTCATTGCTTTCACCTATGCTTGCTTATCCGTTTGATTCAGAGTCAGATGTGCTGACGACCTTGAAAGAAAAAGTGTTGGCGAATCAGGAGGTCACCGAGTTTACAGATCTTCAAAGTGCGGTGGACAAGCTGCTGGCGGGCAACACGTTGGTGTTGGTGGATGGCGCGGATGAAATTTTAGGTTGCGATCTAGAAAAGATAACCGTGCGTTCAGTGGAAGAGCCTCCTACAAGCGTGGTCATAAAGGGACCAAGAGAGGGCTTTAACGAAAGTATAAAATACAATCTCGCATTGATACGAAGACGGGTGAAGTCGGACGATTTTGTGGTCAAAATGATGGAGATAGGAAAACTCACAAAGACGCAGATCGCCATAGTCTACTTTGATTCTCTAGCGGACAAAAGTATTGTAAAGGATATCACAAAGAGATTGGAAAAAATCAAAATTGATGGCATCATAGATAGCCATTATTTAGTTTCGTATCTACAAAGAAATACTCATTCCCTGTTCAAGCAGATTGGAGATGTGGAAAAACCCGACATTTTAGTGGGGAAAATGCTAGAGGGAAGAATCGGCATAATAGTGGACGGGAGTCCTATTGTGCTGACCTTGCCGTTCACTTTGCTGGAGGAATTGCAAAACAGCGACGATTATTATAGCCAACCTATTAGAGTGACGTTTGTTAGAGTCTTACGCTTTGTGGGGGTCATTTTGGCGGTGTTGCTACCCGGCCTATACATAGCGTTAGAAAAATATCATTACAAAATTTTACCTACAGAATTCTTGATCACTATCATGAATACCACACAGGGCATACCTTTTTCACCTTTTGTTGAGATATTGTTCGTGATCTTGCTCTTTGAGATATTATACGAAGCAAATTTACGTATGCCACAATATTTTGGTATGGCGATGTCTATTGTGGGAGCGTTGATTTTAGGCGAGACGGCAGTCAATGCGGGGCTTGTCAGTCCACCTGCAGTGATGATAGTGGCACTTTCTGGTATAGCGTTTTATATCATTCCCGGTCAAGCGGCACAATTCAGCATACTAAGGTTGTGTGCGGTGATTATTGGCGCGTGTTTGGGACTGTATGGAGTATTGTTGTTCTGCGTGTTTGTAGTGTCTTATCTGTCCAGTTTTGACAGCTACAAAAGTGCGTATCTAGCACCTACTGCACCTTATATTCCGGAAGATCAAAAAGACACCTTCATGCGAAAGACGATAAAAGAGATGAAACTTAGACCAAAGTCGATCGCCAACAATAGGAAACATTCGGTCAGGAGAGGTGAAAATGAAGATTAATTGTAGACAACTCTCCATTATAGTTTTTATGAGTTTTATATCTTTAAAATTTTTGGCACTGCCCAGTCTGTTGTACGTATATAGTGGCAACATGAGTTATCTAGTGGCTTTATTTATGATGATAATTGATGGACTATATGTCTTTTTAATATTGGACCTTATGAAAAAGTGTGGGCAAAAAAATTTGTACGAATTTATGCGCGAATGTTTAGGCGCTTTTCTTAGCAAAATCATCTTAATTGTATTGATCATTAAATATGCTCTCGTTGCAGCGAACATTTCAAAGGGGCTTGAATTTTTCGTGGTCGAAAATTTGTACACCGAATTTAACTGGGTGGTGTTTGTCCTGCCTTTGATAATCTTGGTAGGATTTATGGTATATAAAGGGATAAGAAACATCGCCCGTGTGAGCGAAATGATATGCTGGGCTATAGTGATTGGCGCGATTTATATTGGGCTAAAAGCGATTGCTGGTGTGGACGTCTTGTCTTATTTACCAATGTTTCATGATGGAGTTTTACCGCTGTTTGAAAGTGCGTATGTGCACTTAAGTTGGTTCGGTTCAGCCACCTTTTTGCTGATGCTGTTCGGGAAAGTGGATTTTTCCAAGGAAAAGAAAAATCAAATGGTTAAATATTTAATTTTTGCTATACTGTTGGTGCAATTCTTATATTTTGTATTTTATGGACTTTTCGAAGTGACCAGCGCCACACACAATTATTGTATCAGCGACATTAGCCAATTTACTAGTGGGCAATCTAGCATAAACGAGCTGTCTTGGCTAGTTGTGTCATTATGGATTGTGGCACAGGCCGTTCAGCTGGCACTGTATTGCTATTGCATTGTTCAAGGGCTCAATATGCTATTCAATTTGAAGGGCAACACCCTGTCGATTTTGATTGTGTTGACTTATTTGTTCTTATGGAGTTTGATTGGGGAAAACACTATAGGACTTGAAAAAGTTTTCTTCACGCATTTTGCTTCAATAATAACTTTAGTAACTCAGTATATTGTGCCTTTCTTGTTGTTGATTGGGTACTCTGTGAAGAATAGAAGAAAGAAATATAAGCAAGGAGAGAAGCTGGATGAAAAAATTAAAAACACTGTTCAGTCCTAGGAAATTGGTTGTATGGCTGTCCATTATAGTTTTGATTTTCACTTTACCTACTGTGAATGAGCCAGCTATGAGTCAGACGGACGCAATAGTCACCATGTTATGCGTGGATAAGGTGGACGACAAAATCAAAGTGGCGACCACAGTTCTTACCCCTTCTCAAGATAAAAAAGCTAACTATCAAGTCTTTTCAGGCGAGGGCGAGACGTTGGGGTCAGCTGTGGACAGCGTGTCTCTCGCGATAGGAAAAGAGATGGGCTTTGCCCAATGTGGAATTATGGCGCTGGGAGATAGTTTGTGCGATGAGGGAGTGATGCAAGTGCTCGACTATATGACAAGGACGAAAAAGGTGGGACGAAATGCCATTCTCATCAATTTTACTGGTGAAATAATAGAGTTCGCGCAAGCGGTGTCAAATTTGAGCTTAGAAAAGTCTTTGAATCTGGATGAGATCATAAATTTTGATAAAAGATACATTCTATCGCAAGACACCAACATTGAGACCTTTTATATTGGATATTACAACAATGTCTCACTAGGCATCATGCCCAAAATCAAGATGGAGAGTGAAGAAGATTACAATTCGATAGAAGTGGCGAACACTGATAGCGGTTCGAATTCGGATATGACTACCACTGGCGGAGGTGGGGAAGATAAAAAATTCATAGTAAACGATGGCACTATATCAGTGTTCAAAGACGGGAAAAGATACATCGACATCACTCCAGACATGGTGAAAAAGATCAACCTTTTCATAAACGACGCGCAGAAGGGGAGTATTGTCATAGATAACGTGTCCGACCACATATATGATGACGCAAAAATAGTTCTGAATATATTGAAAAAAGACACTAAAATAAAACCAAAATTTGAAAACGGCGTTCCCGTATACAATGCGGAAGTGAGCTTGACTGTATTCATAGATGAGATTATAGAGGACAATATCAACAAAAAATTATTGACTAGAGAACAGGACTTTTTGACCAGTGCCGTTGTGGGAAAAATAAAAGAAAAAGTTCAGCAGGACATGTTGGATGCAACCTCTTTTTGTGTGTCAAAGGATGTGGATTTGTTGAGTGTCTATAAATATTTTTATAATTTGAAAAACAAACAATTTGAAGAATATTTGAGCACACTGGACGAAAAAAATTACCTTGATGGTATCAACTTTAACATTGACATCAAGGTAAAAAGTGAGAATTAAGATATTCTTAATTATCTTAATTTTGCATCAAAATTTTTGATTTCAGCTTGCAAAACTGACTCCACTATAGGTGCGATTTCTGCTTCAGACAAAGGTTTTTCGCCCTGTTTTATTGAGAGTGTGATCGCCACACTCTTTTTGTCTGCTCCAATGCTACTTGATGTGTAGACATCAAATATTTTACAGTCCATAATGCTAGATCTGTTCGCTTTTAGAGCTACCTCGATAATTTTATTTGCAGGCACATCTTTGTCCAAAACAAACGCGAGGTCGCGTGATATGAAAGGTAATTTTTCTGGAGCGTTACCTGTATGCCTATCGTTCAGTCTAATAATGGCGTTGGATAGATTGATTTCAGCGATGAACACTTTTTGAGATATTTCAAAGTTGTTCAAGATGTTAGGGTGAACTTCTCCAATATATCCAACCGGTCTATTGTATAGCAAGATTTCTGCACAGATACCAGGGTGTATTTGTGGAATTCTTGCCTGTCTATAGTCTAGGCGGACACCTATACTGGACATAATTTTGTTCAAATCATTTTTCAGCCTGTAAAAGTCATAATCTCCTGTTAAGCTCAAGCATAGATTGCTGTGCTCATCAGGCAGTTCGCTGAGCGGCAATTGTTTAGGTATGAACACTCGTGCTAGTTCGAACAATTTTAGATCTTTATTCCCTTGCTTTAGGTTGAAAGATATAGTGTTGAGCATAGCTGGGATGAGACTTGTACGAACCACACTATAATCCTGACCGATTGGGTTCAGAATCTTTATGTGCTTGTCTAGATCCAATCCAGCATTCAATATAGTCTTTGGCGAACCGAATTGCCATGTCATGATTTCATTATAGCCAGTGAACGCGGACATTGTCTTTAGTTTGTTGATGTTTTTCTGCTCAATGGTCAATTCGCCAACAGTGGAGAAGTCGGTAGGGGTGGATGCCTCGTGCGAAATTTTGTCTAGTCCATAAATTCGACCAATCTCTTCACATATGTCACAATCTCTCTCTAGGTCGGTCCTGTTAGCAGGTGGGGTTGATACCAAACTGTCGCCCTCCACATGCGTCTTTATATCCAGACGATTTAGTATATCCACCATGACGTCAGTCGCTATATTTAGGCCAAGGCGTTCGTTGATCTTCACTATGCTGCTCTTTATTGTGCGCAGAGTAGGAAGCCCCCTGTTTTCGTCAATTATGACGTTTGAGATGTCGCCCGCTTTTAATTTGGTGATGATGTTTAGTGCGCGCTTCATGCCAATTTCTGTATTCTCAATATTTACACCTTTTGAATATCGTATACTGCTGTCACTACCGAGACCTAGAGCGTGTGAACTACGTCTGATGTTGGCGTAATAGAAATTCGCACTTTCCAACACTACATTTTTCGTGTCAGGATAGGTCCCGCTCTCAATTCCGCCCATTATACCAGCGATGACCATGGGTTCTTGTTCATTAGCTATCACTAGGTTGTTGTCGTGCAAGGTATAAGTCTTTTCGTCTAAGGCAAGGATTGTCTCATTTTCGTGTGCGTGCCTTACGATAATCTTTTCACCTTTTATTTTTGACAGGTCAAAAGCATGCATGGGTTGACCCACTTCTAGCAAAACATAATTGGTGATATCCACATACAAAGAGTGTGGTGAATGGTCGAGTAGGGACAATCTCTTTTGCATCCACGCGGGAGAAGAAGAGTTTTTCACATGCTCTACCACTACCGCTTGATATCTAGGGCATAGGTCAAAATCTTCCACCTTAACGTCTATCTTTTTCGTTGAATTCGTCGTGTAGGACAAATCAAGCGATTTTAGCGGAAGGTTAAATATGACGCTGATTTCTTTTGCTATGCCATATATTGAATTGCAATCTGCACGATTTGGCAAGACATTGACATCCAAAATTGTCTCATTTAACCCCAAAACATCTGCAATAGGTGTGCCCAGCTTCAAATTCTTTTCCAGTATCAACAAGCCATCGACTTCGGCGTTAGGGTGGATGGAATTGTCTATTCCCAATTCTTCACCAGCACAAAACATGCCGTTTGACGCTACACCGCGAAGACTTCCATTCTTTATCTCCGCGCCATTAGGTAGGACCGCTCCGTCCAACGCCAGTGGCACATTGTCTCCGACCTTCATGTTGTCTGCATGGGTGACAATTTGTGTCTTGCCGAAGCCGTAATCAGCCTGACAGACTACCAATTTATCAGCGTTGGGGTGGCGGGTGATTTCAGTGATGTTCGCTACAACGACCTTGTCTAAACCTTTTGATTTATCTATAATCTCTTCCACTTCGAAGCCCGCATCGGTCAGTCCACGTGCTATTGTCTTCACGTCCAAGCCGCTGATATCTACATAATCGTTTATCCATGATAATAAAACTTTCATATTTTCTCCTTATAAAATAAAACGCAATAGCTATCAATCTTCTATTTAAATTGACGAATAAAACGAACGTCATTTTCGAACATCACCTTTGCGTTAGGTATCTTGTATCTCATCTTAGGGAAGCGGTCGAACCCAAAGCCGAATGCGTATCCGCTATATTCGTTCGGGTCGATTCCGTTCAATTCAAGGACATGTGGATGGATCATTCCCGCACCTAAAATTTCGTATTGCCCAGCGCCGTTGCAGGCGGCGCAACCCTTTCCCTTGCAGACGTTGCATTCAGCGTCAACTTCCACACTAGGTTCTGTAAATGGGAAATAGGATGCTCTGAATTTCGTTTTCGTGCTCTCGCCTAGATATTTTTTCAGTATCAGACTTAGGTCATGTTTTAGATCAGCTAAGCTCACTTTTTTGTCAATATATATTCCTTCCAATTGATGAAAGGCTGGGGTATGAGTGGCGTCAATGTCATCCTTTCTAAATACTCTGCCAAAACTGAAGACTTTGAAAGGTGGTTTTATTTTCTCCATCGCTCTAGGTTGAGTGTTGGATGTCTGTGTCCTAAGTAGAATACTATTTGTAATATATAGACTGTCCTGCATATCACGGGAAGGCGAGTCGGCAGGAATGTTCACCAATTCAAAATTGTATTTGTCGTACTCAATTTCCGGTCCATCAATTTGACTAAAGCCCATGCCAGTCAAAATTTCTGCCATGCGCATGAAATCAATCGTCACAGGATGAAGCGCTCCCACCTCATCAGGGTTAAGATCGAGGGTGACGTCAATCTTTTCACTCATGAGTTTTTCTTCAAGCTCTTTGCTTTGAAGGAAAGTCTCCTTCGCGCTGATGATAGACTCAACCTGTTGTTTGGCGGTGTTGAGGAGTTGACCTAACGCCTGTTTTTCATTAGCAGGCACTTCTTTCATGAAGCGAAATAGTTCGGTAATCTTACCATTTTTGCCGAGAGTCTCTATACGCAAATTTTGACAATCGCTACTTTTTTCAATTGTTTCAATTTTTTCTTTCACATAAGAGATGATTTCTTCAATTTTTTCTTTCATTTTTACCTCCAAATAAAAAACTCGCCCCATCATTAGGACGAGTGAACATCTCGTGGTACCACCTAAATTCGTAGATTGACACAATCTACCTTCATTACATTTTCACAGTTTTGTCTGTCGTACTTTCCTAGTACGCAACTCCAATGCTGAAATTCAGATCCAACCTGAACATAAGCATCTCTCAATCGGCGGATGCTCTCCCTTTATGAAAGTTGAACCCTACTGCACACATCTTCATCGTTTTTATTGATACCAATCATATTATATGAAAAATTTGAAATTGTCAAGCAATTTTGTCCAATAGTTTTGTGCGTGAGATCTAAGATGAATTTTAAGATGGGCATATTATTAAACTAAAAAAATAAGATAACGACTCGAAAATAATATACTAGATTTAATTAATTATTATAAATATTTTGGAATAAATAAAAAATAATTATTTTTATTTATCATATATAACAAAAACAATAAATTTTTAATAATAATTCTTTTAGTTTATTTAATATTTCTATTTGAATATTGAAAATGAATATCGGATGATATATAAAAAATATTGTTATAAAAAAATCAATTAAAATTTAAAATTTTGATAAAAAAACACAAAAAAACTACAATTTTTCAATAAAAATATGTAATTTTCATTTATTTTTATAATATTATTCAATTTTTTTGTGCTACATTTTCACAAAGGATTGTCTATGAAGGTGAAAGTGAATTCAAAATACATAATCAAATATCTAGCTGTGTTTTTTGTCTGTTTAGTTTTAGCTAATGCTAAAGTCAACAATTTAAGTCCGTTCGTATATGCGTTCTTCTTCGCGTGTCTATATGTGGGCTTTGATGAGAAATTGCTCGCCATATTCACTTTAGCGAGCGCTGTAGCGGTGAGTCCAAGTTTAGAAAATTTCTTTGTGGCGTTGACGGTCGTGGCTGTGGGGTTGGTGGTTTTTTACGTCCACAGATTGATGAAGAAGAAAATTCATTTAGCTACAATTTTTGTCTCTTTTCTTTTTTCATTAGTCACGTTCATATATTATAATCACAATGACATTAAAGCCCTGATTTTTTATCTACTACTTGGGGCAATTTGCCTATATGTATTCATAATCGTGATGCATGTTCTTTTGCTTAGGAAAAATTGCTTCAAATTGACTCTAGATGAGAGCATATGTTTTCTTTTCGTGATCGTGCTGTTGGGGGCAGGGATAGCGCCTGTACATATTTTTGAATTTTATATATACAGATTTGTGCTGATGCTTGCAATCTTAGTATTCGTTTCAATTGGCAGTCCGGCACTGACATATTCAGTTACTCTTGCTTTTGCTTTTGGCGTTGGACTAGGAGAGATGACGTTGATCCCTGTAGCCGAATTTGCGCTCCTTGCGCTCCTTGCGGGGATATTCAGCATGCCACACAAATTCAAAATTGTGTTCACCATGCTTTTGTCTAGTGTGTTTTTGCAATATTTTTTCTTCAACAGAGACATATCATTGTTATATGAGATTTTACCTTTCGTCTTGGCGGGGATAATATTTATATGTATCCCAAACAAAGTGTTAAACAGTTTGGCGGATATAGTCTATGTCAAAAAAAGCGAGATGTCTTCACGAAATTTGATCAATACCACGAGAAAAAACATCCGAAAACGAATGAGCGAGCTTAGCAATGTATTCTTGGACATGAAGCAGATACATCTTAATATGGTAAAAAGAGATTTGACTTTAGAAGAGCTGATTGCCATGTTGACTAGAGAGGTCATGAACACTTGTTGCAAGGATTGTTTGGACAAAAACAGGTGCACGAGATCTCTTGGCACGGATAACAAATCAAATCTAGAATTGCTAATTGAAATCGCAGTGACCAAGGGGAAAGTCACTTTACTAGATATTCCACCCAACCTAACCAATAGATGCGCAAAGGTGAACAGTTTGATATCACTAATCAACAGGTTGAGCAGTGAGTATAGACAATACAAAAGTATGCTGGCAGATGTCAACAATGTGAAAATCTTACTGGCAGATCAAATGGGTGCCGTCTCACAATTGTTGCTAGACATAGGGGATGAGATAGACACAAATGTGACGTTTGACATTGCTAGGGAGAATAAAATCATCTCCAGATTGTTGGGGCTCAATATCGAATGCAGGGAGGTCTTGCTCTACACAGAGAAAAATGATGAAATTTCGGCTGTGTTGATAGTCAAATCAGACAATGCTTATAATCCTATCATAGAAAAAGTCCTGACTGAGACACTGAAAGCACCTATGCAAATAACTAATGTCTCTCCAGTGGATGATTCGGATTATAATTCTGTGACTCTACGAAGAAAAACAAAATATGATTGCGCTTTCGGCTTGTCCAGTTGCAACAAAGCG
Source organism: uncultured Clostridia bacterium (assembly GCA_944384465.1). GTDB lineage: Bacteria > Bacillota > Clostridia > Christensenellales > UBA1242 > Onthoplasma. Next base: position 6,076 of record CALWTK010000004.1, on the reverse strand, counting down.
GGCAACATTGAGTGCGGGGATTGCCATAGTATAATCAGACTGGGCAGTGAAAAATTTTTGTTAGCTCTCTGTGACGGCATGGGCAGCGGAAAATCTGCGCATAAAATGAGTGCTATGACGCTAGGACTGATAGAAAATTTTTATAAAGTCGGGTTTGATAACGAAATCGTGCTAGAGAGTGTGAACAAGCTTCTTGCGATCAACAATCAAGAAAACTATTCCACTCTAGACGTCTGCCTGCTAGATTTGAACAAAGAGATAGCGGATTTCATAAAAGTGGGCTCTCCGTTCGGGCTCATCAAACGGGATGGCAATATCGAGATAGTGGAAGGAGGCGCTTTGCCTATAGGGGCACTAGATAATATTTCACCTGCGACATATAAGACAACAATTTCGACCAAGGACATCATAATAATGGCGACTGATGGTGTAACCGACGCGTTCACAAGTCAAGAAAATATGATAGAATATGTCAGCAAACTGGCGAGCAACAATCCGCAAACTCTTGCAGAAAACATTTTGAATGAGGCGTTAAGGTTAAACGATATGGAAGCAAGAGATGATATGACAGTGTTGGTTGCCAGAACATATTTAAAGAACGATAAGTAAGTTGAATAATAAGGGATATAAATTTTAAAATTGGTATTGCAATTCTTTGCTTATTATTGTATAATTGCGGTAATAGGAGCATATTATGGAGCAAGTTTTAGATTATATCAAGAAAAACAATATGATTAAGTCTGGCGAGATTATAGGTGTTGCTTGTTCAGGCGGTCGTGATAGTATATGTCTGTTGCATTATTTGAATTCAATCAAAGATGAGTTGGATTGCGAAGTCGTGGCAGTCAATGTGGATCATGGGATCAGGCCTACCAGTTCGTTAGATACCGAATTCGTCATGCAATTTTGTAAAGAAAATAAAATCCGTGCGTACAAATTTAAAGGTGAAGCACTAAAAGTCGCGAAAGAAGAAAAATTGACCATAGAGCAGGCAGCTAGGAAGGTGAGATATGGTGTGTTCGAGACTCTTATAAAGAAAGGACTAGTCGACAAAATCGCACTTGCACACCATTTGAATGACCAGGCGGAGACAGTTCTATTAAACATTTTACGTGGAGCAGGTCTGAGTGGAGCAAGAGGGATGGAACCTATCCGAGATGAGATCTATATCAGGCCATTTTTAGAGACTCCGCGAGAAGATATAATGGCTTACTTGGATGAAAACGGACTAGATTATGTAGAAGACGAGACAAATCAGGACAATACTTATACTCGCAACTATATAAGAAATGTCGTTATGCCAACTTTGAGAAAGCATTTTAAATCTGTGGACAAAAGTATAGTGAATTTCGCAAAAATTTGTGCGACCGATGACAATTATATTAATAGTCAAATCGATATGGGAACGATCATCGAGAGTAAGGATATGGTAAAAGTACCTTTGACCTATTTTTATCAAGATGAAGCGATTGTGAATAGAATATTGATGCGTGTTTTGGGCAAGTTCGCCAAACAAGATATTGAGAGCAAGCATATCAGAATGGTTAGAGAATTTGCGATCGAGGCGAATAATGGTAATGTGATCAATCTTCCTTTCAACATCAAAGTTTGCAAAGAATATGACTATTTGACGATAGGCAACTTTAAGAAAAAGGATGTGTCAGGAGAATATGCTTTCAGAAGTGGAAAACTGAAAATTGAAGGATATGGTACAATTCGTAGCACGTCCAGCAAAGTGTATACCGAGCCTAAAATTCATCAACACATCATTGACGCAGATAGGTTGCCGACTGGTGCGGTATGGAGATTTAGACGAGATGGAGACACCTTTTCTCCATTGGGATTAGGCGGAAGTAAAAAACTGAATGATTATTTTATAGATAAAAAGATCCCACAAAGGATGCGAGATTCTATCCCAGTCTTGGCGGACGGAAACAAAATATTGATTGTGGCAGATATTGAGATTGCGGATGAATTAAAAGTGACCGATGAGACTAGACATCTATATAAAATCAATTATGAAAGAGATTTGATGTAAATTTAATATAATTTTAATTTAATGTTTTAAAAAGATTTTGAAATAAAACAGAAAAGTAAAGTGTAAGAAAAAAAGACTTGTTAACCCAAGTCTTTTTTCATTTTTATACCTTATTCTTCCTGCTCTGTATCATCTGTGATGATAATGTTCTCTTCAGTTTGCACTTCGTTTTCGGCAGAATGTTTCTTGTTAGGTTTTTCTTCCAAGGAGCCGTTGGATAATTCCTTTGCTGTCTTTATTTTTTTGGTACGCTTATTGTTGCCCAACATGATTTCTACAAAGCCAACTTTAATTCCCTTTATTTCCGTGATAAGTCTAAATATGATATAGATAAAGAACAAAATCCCTAATACAGATATGATAGTTTGATAAATTTTAAAGCCACGAATAACATTTGAGACATCATAGCCAAATTCAATTGTCACAAAGAATATAAGTTCTAATACAGCAAATACACAGGCAATTATAAACATATCTTTGGTTCGACTTTTGACAAAATTGTCGTTCAACATCAAGATCAGCAATGCAGAGATTATAGCGATTAGTGCGACAAAATTTAGTCCCACTCCACCAAAGAATGCTATAAGTGTCCACCATGCGATGACTATGGATGTGAATACAAGCATAAGGATAAACGATATTTTCAGATTTTTATTCATAATTTCTCCTTAATATATTATATCACATTAAATTGTATAGTGCAATATATTTTTGTTTTATTTTTGTCATGTTTTAGATGAATTTGGATATTAAATTATAAACTTATAGTATGAGAAATTAGGAGAAAATATGGACGAAATGTTAGAACTAGCTCTAAAAAGGTTGGACGAGTTAGAAAAGAAAGTCGAGAGATATTTTAAGCTTTTGGAAGTAAATAATGAAATTGATTTTATCTTAAAGGGCGGGTACGTGTTCAAAGAAGATGTGGATGCAATCATCGCTGGGACGTACGATGAAGAAATAGCAGATGAGGACACGACTGAAGGGACGACCGATGAAGATGCTGATACTGGCAGTGAAGGTACTGATACAACTGATTCTAGCACGACTGACGAGCAAGCGTGAAATTAAATATAAGGAGGAAATTATGGAAAGTTTAGAAGAATTGAAACAAGAATTAAAACAACAGAAAGCAGCGATTGAAAGCAAGGGCGGGACGGTAGCTACTGTACACACTAATCCTAGCCCGAGTGAAATCACCACAGGGATAAACTCTATTCCAGCACCGAATTTAGCTATAGCTACAGCTACGACTAGCGATGTAATAAACGGAAAAACTTTTTATGCGGGCGATTCAAAATTGAAATATGGTTCACTTTTTAATAATAGCAATACTGATGAATTGATGGACCTTATATTTCAAACAAATGCGATGGGGGATGAACACAGTTTTTATTTTGAGATACCTGCGGGTCAGACACAGGTGAAAGATTATTTGTTCGCCAATTTTGATAGATCTTTGACGGTCACATTGTGTGACAATTTGACAGAGATAGGCATTCGTTCTTTTTATTATTGTACAAATTTGACCCTTTATAATTTTTATGAACAGACGCAATTGAAAACTATTGGAGATTGGGCTTTTCAATACACTCACATTTTAGATCTTTCTATTTTACCATCTAGCATTAAGACAATTCAAACAAGTGGTTTTAGGAATGCAGGAAAAGAATGCGAAGGTATTGTGTTGCCAACTAGTCTGGAGTATTTAGGTGAAGGAGCGTTTTTTTTGAACAATGAGCAAGATTATGATTATCTGAATTTCAACGGATATTCTCCAACGATACTGCTTGGTTCGGTCTTTCAAGGTGGACTGTTTGATTGTGATTTAGTCGTCCCAGAGACGGTCACACGGATTTTGAGTTATTTTAATTATAGGGGACATTTCAATCACATCATTCTCCCATCAGGCTTGACTGAGCTTGGGATGTATGCTTTCAATGTTATGTCATCCGAGACTTCGTCAAAGTACGCCGCAGAATATATAGAATTCAAGGGCGAGACTCCACCAACTTTTGGCCTGGATCCATTCAATAGATATGCTGTCACACTGAATATTCCTATTTATGTACCAGACAATTCGGTGGAAGCTTACAAGGCAGCTGAGAATATGGGAAAATACGTGTCGCTCATCAAACCTGTGAGCGAAAAGTCATCATAGTTTGGGAAAATTTCCTCATGCTTTTTTGACCCGTATATTTTTACACCATTTTGGACTTTGAATTTGTCAAATCGCAGCAAGTCCTTGGATACTTGTGTACCGTTCACAAACTTCAGTCTATATGATTTTACTTCCATGCCCTTTGCAGGCTTTTTGAGATAGAAATATTCGTCTTCATATAGGACTTTGTCTTTGTAAGTCTGATTTGTGTCAATTTTAATCTCATCAACCGGTTCGGTGACGCTAACTATTTCATTTACCAATTTGTATGAGACATTGCCCATGTCTTTACCGAAGATCCTTATCCTAGCGGTACTTGGCGAATAATTCGTCACTATTATGATCTTATTTTCGGTCGGATTTTTGAATTTCAAATCACTGCTACCGAAATTCACCATAGCATCAAAACCATATTTTACATATCCAATTTGTTTACTGTGCTTGTTGGCTTCGACTATATCCATACCAGCGAGCAGGGCAGAATTATATAAGGTAGTTGATACCTGACATACCCCACCGCCCAAGCCATCTACGTATTCGTTGTTCACGATGATTTTTGCTTGTCTGTATCCGTTTTGAGCAGTCCTTTTGCCTACAGTTTTGTTGAATGAGAATATTGCGTTCGGGGCGACCTCTACCATGTTTAGACTGTTTAGTGCATTTTTAATATTGTGCTTTCTGTCGCTGCTAGAATTAGCGATGTTGGTAGAAAAATCAGCGCGTTTAGATATATAATCAAAATCCTTTGACGTGACCTTTGGATAAAGTTTACTCGTTGGCAGGTCAATTTTCAATTCTTTATCTGCTAGATATGTAGAGCATAGTATATTATATAGTTCGTTCTCGTCTAATTTCACACCTATGATTTCTTTGGTCACGAAGAACACTTTTTCTGTGTTGGTGTTTGTCTTTAGTGCCGCGTCATGTGGCTTGATGTAGATATTGTCAGCAATATTGTCTAGCGTTTTTTGTATGTTTGGGAACAAATATTCAATTGCCACATCTTTTCCAATCCCGGCAGCCAACATTTTTTGCAACAATTGCTGTCTTTCCTGCTTTGAGCCAAAGCGGTTGTATTTGTTCAATTCATAGTTGATGTCGAATTGGGTGCTTGTCTTGATGTTTTGTTCTAGAGAATATGTGAAAATTCGGCCGTTATATATAAATTCAATATAATCATAATCAATAGCGTAAACTTTATCTATACCGACCAGAATGAAAACAAAAATTACACATAATGCACATAAGAAAAAACTTCTTTTCATGCTGATATTATGTGTAATTTAACTAAATTAATGTACGAATTATTCTATATTTGGTAGACCTTCGTTGTCGTCGCCTTCATCATATTCAATACCTACCACTTGGGAGACGTCTCCCAATTTTTTTGCTATCTTTCTAGAAGACTTTGTGGCTAGTTCGATAGTGGAATTTGCTTCTCCTAGTTTGTTTTGAGTCTTGAGTAATAGTTGAACGAATTTTTCAAACTCTTGTTTGAATGTGGACAGCACTTGCCACAACTCGCTGCTGCGTTTTTCAATATACAATGTCTTGAACCCAAGCTGTAGACTGTTGAGAAGTGCGGTTAGGGTAGTAGGTCCGCACACCACGACCTTGTATTGAGATTGCAAAGTGTCCATCAGTTCCACATCGCGCACGACTTCGGCATACAATCCTTCTATAGGTAGGAACATGACGGCAAAGTCCGTGGTCTCTGGTACGTTGATATATTTTTCTTTGATGGATTTAGCTTCTTCTTTTATGCGCTTGACTAACTGTTTTTGACATCTGTCAATTAGGTCCTTGTCCAAAGTGTCGCTCGCTTCGATTAATTTATTGTAATCTTCCAGCGGGAATTTACTATCAATAGGAAGATA
>CALWTK010000003.1 GCA_944384465.1 uncultured Clostridia bacterium | reverse complement strand
CCCCCCCTGTGCTATAATTGGAGAAAATATAAGGAGGTAATATGAAAATAATAATAGATACTAATGATTTTATAATGAGTTATGTCGTGGAGATAGAAAAGATCAAGAAAGAAAATAGTGAAGAGGACTATGGTTTTAAAACAACACTCCGTACAGCGGATACTTATTCTACTAGGCAACTTCGCTTAACTGGGTGTAGTTTAGGTGAGATATTCAAAATGTTTGGACTAGCAGAGCTAGATAATGAGGAAATATATGAGATATGTGACTATTTAACAGATGTTAATCCCAACTATAATCACACAAAAGCAAATCTTCACATTGCTCCAAGCCAAGAAAAGGTCGATATAATAGTAGAAGGGATAAATGGGCATGAGATAGCACGCACTTCAAGTGCTTATGAGCTGAGTCAAATTGCGTATAACTATTTTAGAGAAAAGTCAAATTCGGCAAATGTATAAAGTTTTAAAATCTCAAAAAACAAAAAATTGGTAGTAGATTTACCAATTTTTTGTTTCTTTATATCAATAAAATTATTGAAAAATTATTTGCATGGATAGAGGGATGCAAATTCTATTTTGTTTCTTTGTTTTTGGAAATTCTAACTCCGGGTTGAGCATTCTTCACGGCTTCGATTAACACCAAATACGCCTCTTTTTCGCCGTTGAATATGAGTTTCATGCGTTTCACTTCGACATTGTATTTACTGCAAAGAGAGATGGCTTCGGTAGCACGGGATGCTAGATGCACCATGTATAGCCTGCCTTTATCTTTTAGTAGTTCGCTAGATTTTTTTATTATATCTTCTAGGGTTGCCAATATTTCATGTCTGGCGACCGCTATTTCCGGCTTTTCGTTTATGAGGCTGTTCGGATTGACCTTTTGATATGGCGGATTGCAGATGATGACGTCTAAAGGTTTGCTAAAATCACTGAGAGATAAGTCCTTTAGGTTACAATTAAATATTTTGCTTCTGCGTTTAAATCCATTGAATTTTATATTCTCTTCAATTATCTCACACATTTCAGGTTGAATTTCGTTAAAAAACAGGTGATTGAAAGGGCAGAGCGAATAAGCATAAAAACTGATTACACCGCTTCCAGCACATAATTCTAGCACATTGTCGCTATGCTTGATATTGCAAAATTTCGCAAGCAGAATAGCGTCTTGCGTGAATTTATAATAATTGTCACTCTGATATATGGATATACCATTATCAAAGTGTTCAAGTTTAAAATTATCTATTTTTGTCATAATTATTTATCTTTTGAAATATTTAGATCATTTAAATTGTAAATTTTTATTTCAGTACTGTCATTATTGGTAAAAGTAACAGTTACAGTTTCTCTCAAATAGTCGGTAGATGTAACCACACCCTCGCCGTCTGGAGTCTTGATTTTTGAATTTAGTTTAGGCATCTTCTTTTGCATATGCTCATAAAATTCATCTTCATATTTAAGACAGCAGAGCAATCTACCACACATTCCGTTTATTCGTGTAGGGTTGAGTGCAATATTTTGAGTCTTTGCCATCTTGATAGACACCTTGTCAAAATCATTCAAGAACAACTTGCAACACGTCTCGCGTCCGCACACACCAATTGCACCTATCACTTTTGTCTCGTCTCGGGAGCCAATTTGACGCATCTCTATTTTGGATTTATATTTGCTAGCAAGGAGCTTAATCAATTCTCTAAAGTCCACTCGCTCATCTGCAGTGTAGTTGATTATAAGTTTATTTTGATCTAAATTCGTGCTAATGAAGCCAATTTTCATATTTAAGCCGAGATTTTCTGCTTCTTTTTTTATTTCTGGTAAAATTTTCTTGCAATATTGACAATTTTTACAATGTTTAGTCTTATCTTCTTCAGTCGCTATTCGTTTGAATTTTACTAGATTTTTTTCCTTTTCCTCGTCACTTTCAACTATATTTTTCACCATGCCTATTTCAAATCCGCTGTTGGTCTCTACGATAACTTTTTGATTTGGCAAAAATTGTTCATTATTGTATTTTGCAAAAGCGAGATAAGGATTATTATATAAAACAATTTCTATTAACTGCATAAGTATTTCTCCTTCAACATATTAAACAACAAATTATCTAGGCAATAAAAGAAATTGACATTCGCCGAATATTTTTTGTAAGCGTTTTCGATCAGCGGTAGACATTTTAAAAGTGCTTTTTGCGGATATTTTGAATTTATCAACTCCAAGAGCTTTCTATCAAATTTTCTCTCTTTAGGATCCAGACAATTCAGTATAATATCCTGCAAACAAGGGTAGAAGAGTTGCTTGTCTGTATTAGTTAAATTATTCACAACTCTTGGGATGTCTTGTGAAGAATTTAAATTTAAGAACAATTGATATATGTCTTCTATAGTTTTTTTGTAGTTCGAATCAGTCGCTAAATTCAGTATCTCTGTCAAACTAAAATCAGCATTGACATAGTTTTGGATATCAATCTTTTTCTTTAATAGATAATTCGCTATCGTAACTTTATCTTCATGATTTAAACTTGGCACGTATACTTTCTTTACTCTGCTCATGACAGTCGTCAAAATTTTGTCCGTCTTGGTTGTGGTTAGAATGAAGATGTTGTTTTCGTTGGGTTCTTCGAGAGATTTCAACAGCTTGTTTTGCGAGATCTCATTTATATTCTCAGCATTTAGAATCACAAAAACTTTTTTATCGCTTGAAATGGGCAATGTGTTCAATTTGCTGATCAAATTATTTACATCTTCCACTTTTATGCTGTCTTGATCTATTATGTTGACGTCAGGATGTGAGCGAGATGAAAATTGTTGGCAGGCAGAACATTCATCGCAAGCCGTGTGATTTTCACATACCAACGATTTTGCAAAAAAAAGTGCCACATTGTTATTTAATTCTCTATCACTTGAATATAATAAGTATGCGTGCATTAAATTTTTGTCTAGTTCAAGTGATTTGTATGTATCAGTTTCACCAATGTTTTCAATCATAATCAAATTATAACACATTAATTTCTAATTTACAATTCAAATCAAAAAAAACTTGATATATATTATCTATTGTAATATCATAAAAAAACAAAAAGGATAGAAATATGGAAAACAAAACTAAAAAGGCTTTAGTGATTTCTGGCGCGATAGTGGGGATAATTTTTTCAGTATTCATGCTACTTGTCGGTATATTTATGTTCATGTGTGCGACTTATGTCAGTTATGATTTGGTCGTTGAGATTTTGATGCAAGAGGGAGTGTTGTCAGAATTTACGGCTGAAGAAATCAATTTGATTGTCAATGCTACGAAAAGTCTATTTAATACGACAGGAGCATATCTAGTCTTCATGAATCTATTAACATTGGCGTTTAGCATTGTTGTCAATGTGACTGTGAATAAATCAAATTATAAAAATGGTTTTATCATCACTTTGCTAGTGTTTAGTATATTGACATTTAATCTAATCACAGCAGTCTTACTGATAGTTGCGCTATGTATAAGATCAAAAGTGAATATTGACGAAATCGTGCAAGAGATAGAAAATTCGTCTACAAATGATGCTAACAATTCAAATAATGATTAAATAATATATAAAAATGCAAAAAATCTCATGAAAACATGAGATTTTTTATGAAAAAAGAAATGTAATAATACATTTCTTCTCAAAAACAGCAAAAATCATAAGATTAAGCTTTAATCTTCATGATTTTGTATTGAACGATACCAGCTGGCGTCTTAACTATAGCAATATCACCGACTTTTTTGTTCATAATTCCAGAACCGATAGGGGAAGCATTGCTGATCAAACCATGCAATGGGTCGCTATCAGTGTCTCCTACAATTTTATATTCAAAAGATTGATTAGTCTTTGTGTTTACAATACTAACGGTACACCCGATACTAACTTTATTTGTGTTTACTTTTTTAGGGTCGATGATTTCAGCAGATTTCAATTTGTTTTCTAGTTCAAAGATTTCAGCTTCGACATTTGCCTGATCTTCTCTAGCCATGTCGTATTCATTATTTTCACTCAAGTCGCCATAGCTTCTAGCTTCTGCTAATTTGTTAGCAACTTCTTGGCGTCTAACAGTTTTCAAAAATTCAAGTCTTTCTTTAGTGCGTTGTAAACCTTCCGGCGTCATAAAATTTTTCTCATCCATAAGCATTCTCCAAATAAATAATTGCAATAGATTTCTATCGCAACGAAGCGATTATATCATTTAAATTTATTCACTGTCAAGAGATTTTGTCAAAATTTAATGATGTCTTCAAATGATTTGCTCGTAAGCAAGTCATCGACCATCCCAACTGCAAAACCATGTTTTCCTTGCAAAAGCACGTCTACAGCATATTCACCAGCGGAAAAGGCGTATTTTCTATCAAAAGCAGAAGGGCTACCGCCACGTTGCACATAACCTAGTATATGTGCTCTGAACGGAAATTTACACTTTTCTTCTAAAATTTTTGCCAGTTCGTTGCAGTCGACACAATCTTCTAGGACCAAAATGACAGGTGGGAGATGATACTCATCGTGATTTTTCTTCAATGATTTGATCAGTGGTGCGATGTCAAACTCTCTTTTTGTGATGGTGTACTTGGTGTGTAGAGCCTTTGCGCAACTTTTCACCAAATCGGGGCACTTTCTTCCCATTATTTTGATTACAGTACCATATCCAAAGGTCGATAGTGAATCCATGATATTATCTACCGCATTGACAATATTATTCGTAGCAGTGTCAAATCCGATTGTGTAAGTGAAATTTAGATCATTATCTATTGTGCCAGGTAGGGATATCACTTTGACGCCGCTGTCTCTAAGTTCGATAGCTGCTCTTGTACTGCCATCACCTCCTATTATGATAAGGGCATCAATCTTGTTGGCTTTCAAATTGTTGATTGCTTGTTTTATATACGATGGTTTTTTAAATCTTTTGCTTCTAGCGCTTTTTAAAATGCTTCCGCCACGGTTGATTCTGCCGTCTAACATATCAAAAGTGATCAACTTAAATTTGTTGTCAATAAGTCCGTCAAAACCACTGTATACGCCATATAAATTTATAGCGTTATCTTGGCAGGCGGAAAAAATCCCGAAAATAGCCGAGTTCATTCCCGGAGCGTCTCCACCACTTGTCAATACTGCGATATTTTTTATTTTCATAAAAACCCCTTTAATTATTATCCATATGTTCTAAAACGAATTTATCAAAAACTACACTCTCAACGAAATCATCTGGTTTGAACGTGCAGACATTAAAAAGATTGAAATCATATACATGCTTGTCTAAAAGAATAGGGGTGGGGATATTTAATTTTTGAGCCAAATTTTTTAGCATTTCAAAAAAAGAAGTCGATTTTTCATCCACTTCAATGGTTGTGCTCTTTATTATGCGTTCATTGCTCAACAATTTACCCCAAATTTTTACCATGTTTTTATTATATTATTAATCTCGAAAAAAATCAAACAAATTATTATTCATTTGACATTTATTATAAATTTTAGTACGATAATAATATGAATAACAATGTGTATTTAAAATATCTAGACAGTTATGATATAGATAGTGTCAGAAGGGCGGTTAGAGAGTCTTTTGCTCAAGTCAACATAGAAAAGATAATCAAGCCAAAGATGAAAATTTTGATAAAAATCTGCATGCCGTATAAAACTACGCCGGACACAGGGGTATGTACCCATCCAGCGATCGTTCGTGGAGTGATAGACGTGTTGAACGAATTTGGCGTCAACTGTGTGGTGGCGGATAGCCCGTATGGTAAGCTGTCCAACAACACTCTGGATGCGATTTATATGAATACCGGAATGTTAGAAGTCGCTAATACCACAAAATGTGAACTGAATAATGATCTAAATAGTTGTGTAGTCGAGACTCCAAATGGGGTCAAAGCAAAGTCAATCAAAATGCTCGATATTATAAATGATGTTGATGCGATTATCAATATTGGGAAATTAAAAATTGACGAAACTTTGGGCTACATTGGCGCGTGTACAAATTTGTTTGGGCTGTTGCCAGGGGATGTGAAAACTTTAGTCAAAAACAGGTTAAATACAGTGGCTGACTTTAATGATTATATCATCGATATAATTGACGCATTGAATGATAAACTTGTCTTAAATATCATTGACGGGGTGGTAGCGCTAGAAGCGGGCAATTCTCCTAGGATGCTATCTTGTCTAGCTGTAAGTGAAAATGTCTATAGTCTAGACGCTAGCATGATTGATGTGCTAGGTTTGAAATATAAACACACCATCATGGAACAGGCAGAAGCGCGAGACAAAATTGATCTAGATAGTCCATACAATATTTTGGGGGATGAATTAGATAGCTTCAAAGTGGAAGATTTTGCGCTGTATGATATGACTAATGATAAGTTACTTTCCACTAGCAAGAGAAAGCGCAATTCTTATTTTAGGAATCATCAGCAAAGAGTGGTCATCAATCCGCATAAATGCAAGGGGTGCGGAATCTGTAGTAAGATATGTCCAACTGGCGCCATCATGATGAAATATGATAAAGATGGCGAACTCTATGCTTATGTTGATTATAAAAAATGTATCTTCTGTAACAAATGCTTTGTAGGGTGCCCATATAAGGTTGTTGATATTAAAACACCTATGGGATATAAAATTTTAGATAAAAATTTAAATAAATACAATAAAGATGCTAAAATTTAGCATCTTTTTTATAAATTTTTTAAAATTATTAAATTTTTATTATTATTCAAAAAAGTATAAAAATAAAATATATTTACAAAATATAAAAAAGGAGTAATTATGATGAGATTAATTGCTTTCATATTGACATGTTTGGGTGGGTTGAATTGGCTGATGATAGGCGCTTTGCAATATGATTTTATAGCAGGTATATTTGGTACACAGGCGAATGTGTTCAGTAGAATAATATATGTAATTATAGGCGTTGCTAGTATGTATATTTTGATTGTGACTGTATTTTCAAAAGGTAGATTGAAGTTGTTTGGATACAAGAAAAAGAAGACAAAACGAGAAGAAGTGGAAGATTTTTAATAAAAAATTAAAAAATATTATAAAATTTCGATTTTTTTTATTTTTTTGGTTGATTTTTAAATAAATTTAAAATTTTTATATTATTTTTAAATAAAAAATAAATAATATATTTTGAATGAAAAAACTCTATCTAATTTGATAGAGTTTTGTTTTATTTTTTTATTTTAATTATTCCTGAATAAATATATCGTCTTTATTCAATATTGTTTCTAACTCATAAATAAGACTTTCGCGTATGGTCACGAATTTATTTATTTTGTATGCTTTGTTCGAGGCTGTATCTTTTATACACACTTCATCACTACCATTGTATTCAGACAAAATTTTCAAAACAGCATCGTGTATGATTCCATCATTGAGATTGTATTTCAACCATAATTTTTTTGGCTTTACTACTTCGACTTCTTCATGTTTTTCGTCCGTTTCGCTCTCTTTATCGTTCAACAATTCTAGGTTGTCGACTGTGATAGTTGGACGCCTGCCGTCACGTATTGTGAATTTACCTTTGATTGAGACTAAGATATCTTTTGCTAAAAGGTCTTTAAATTTATCATACGCTTTATTGAAGAGCAGGGCATCGAATGTTCCCGTCAAATCTTCAATTGTGAGAATTGCGAATCGGCTACCAGTTTTAGTCGATTTGACCGTGTATTGAGATATCACTCCACCACATGTCACGACGTCACCATTCTTGAGTCCGTTGTACAAGTCAGTTTCCATAGCAAACTCAGCATCGAGAGCTTCCTCATCTGGATTATCATCCACACTTTCGCTAGGTATCATGCTCGAATTGAAGGTAAAGTTTTTGATCTCATCTAGATAAGCGTCCAGCGGATGACCTGATAAATACGTCCCAGCAATTTCTTTTTCGTATTGAAGTTTAATTGAATTGACATATTCATTGATGTTGGGGTATTCATTATCTTCAATCAATTTTGTGTCCTCAATGATATCTCCAAACAGGTCCATCTGTCCGTTCATAGATTTTTTCTTTCGTTCGTAAGCTCTGTCTACCATTATGCTATACACCGCCATCAAATGACTGCGTGGGCGACCAAAACAATCGAACGCACCAGATTTGATCAAGGACTCAATACATCTTTTGTTGACTGCTTGGCTGTTCACACGCCAGATGAAATCACCTAGATCCGTGAAAGCACCATTTTCATTTCTCTCTTTTATGATATCTTCTATCACACCTACGCCCACATTTTTCAATGCTGCCAAGCCGAAGCGAATCTCTTTGCCATTTGTGCTGAAATAGGTTTGACTTAGGTTGATGTCTGGGGGTAGGACAGGTATCTTTTCTTGTTTAGCATATGCGACATAGTGTTTGATCTTATCAATATTTGTTATCCTGTCATTTAAAATTGCTGTAACAAATTCGGGCAGATAATAACATTTCAAATAAGCGGTTTGATATGTGATGACAGAGTATGCCGCTGCGTGGGATTTGTTGAACGCGTATGAAGCGAACGCTTCCATTTCGTTCCAAATCTTATTTGCAATCTCTTCGCTGACTCCGTTATTGATCGCCCCCTTGATTGCAGGATTGAATTTGCCATTTTCATCGGTGAATGCTTCACGTCCATGCAAAAATGCCTCTTTCCATTTCAGCATCTCTGCCATCTTCTTTTTTCCCATAGCGCGACGGATGTTGTCCGCTTGACCGAGCGAGAAGCCCGCCATGTCTTGGCATATTCTCATGACTTGTTCTTGATAGACTATGCAACCATAAGTGACTTTCAAAATAGGTTCCAAGATAGGGTGATCATATACAGTATCTTCAGGGTGATGTTTGTTGTGGACATATTTTGGTATGCTGTCCATAGGACCTGGTCGATACAAGGACACTGCCGCTACAATATCTTCTATTGAGGTGGGTTGTAGTTCTTTCATGAACTTTTTGAATCCGCCAGATTCTATCTGGAATATACCTTCTGTGTTACCAGTAGAGATAAGTTTGAAAACATTTGGGTCATCATAGTTCGATTTGTCAAAACTGATTTCGACCCCGTGATTTTCTTTTATCAGACGGATAGTCTCTTTGATGTCAGTCAAGTTTCTTAGCCCTAAGAAATCCATCTTGAGATGCCCCAGATGTTCCATTTCTGTCCCCTGAAATTGTGTCGTGATGTCGTCTCCATTTCGTGACAGAGGAACAAAGTTGTCGAGTTTATCTTTACCTATGATGACGCCACAGGCGTGAGTGGAGCACTGCCTTGGGAAATCTTCCACCTTCAAAGCTATGTCGACCACCTTTTTTACTTGTGGGTCATTGTTGTACATCTCTACCAGCTCAGGAACGGCGTATACTGTGCCAAAATCTTTGTCTCCTTCTTTAGGGATGTGAAAACCAAAGCATTTTGGCAGTATTGGGCTTTTGTATTTAGGTATCAATTTTGTGATTTTATCTGTCACAGAGTAGGGTACACGCAAAACACGCCCCACATCTTTAATCGCATTTTTTGCCGCCATAGTGCCGAAGGTGATGATTTTTATAACTCTATCATCCCCGTATTTTTTCCTGACATAGTCAATGACTTCTCCGCGTCTGATATCTTCAAAGTCGACGTCAAAGTCAGGAGCTGACACACGTTCGCTGTTCAAAAATCTTTCAAAGAATAGTTCATATTTTAATGGGTCAATATTCGTAATCCCTATGACATATGCCACTACAGAGCCTGCGCCCGATCCACGTCCGGGTCCGACAGAAATTCCCATGTTGCGAGCGGCATTGATATAATCCCAAACTATGAGGAAATATTCTATGAAATTTTGTTTTTCGATAATTCCGATTTCTAGATTGATACGGTCTCGGATGACGTCTGTATAACCGCCGTATTTTGCCTGTACACCCTTATCAATGAGTTTCATGATGAATTCTTTAGGTGTATTGCCCACTTGGTCATTATATCCACCTTCGGGTACGTATCTAGGGAATAGATAGTGACCATATTCGAAAGAATAATTGCATTTTTCTGCTATCTCTAAACTATTGTCCAAAGCTTCTTCATCATTAGGTAACCCCTCCAACATTTGATCATAAGTTTTGAAATATAATTCGTCAGTAGGAAATTTTAGTCTATCTGGGTCGTCGACAAACTTTTGCATAGCTACGCACATCAAGACATCCTGCATCTCAGCATCTTCACGGAAAAGGTAGTGCACATCGTTAGTTGCGACTAACTTTACACCAAATTGTTTTGAATATTCGCGCAGTTTTGCATTGACAATTTCTTGTTCTGGTATGCCGTTGTGCTGTAATTCTAGATAAAAATCATCTTTGAAGACAGATTTGAACCACAGGATCAATTCTTCCGCCTTTTGATACTGCTCTTGCAAAATCAATTTTGGAATGTCTCCCGCTAGACAGGCAGAAAGGCAAACTAACCCTTCGCTATATTCCTTCAAAGTGGCGTAATCTATGCGTGGTTTGTAGTAAAAGCCGTCACGAAAGGCGATTGCATTCAATTTGCAGATATTTTTGTATCCTTGCTCGTTTTTGACCAAAATAATTAGATGAGATAACTTTTGTTTACCATTTTTGTTGTGCAAATCTTCAGCGACATAAAATTCTGTGCCAAAGATAGGCTTAATTCCAGCTGCCTTGCAGGCATCAAAAAACTGTATTGCACCATACATATTGCCGTGGTCAGTTATTGCCACTGCAGGCATGCCGTAATCTTTCGCAAGTTTGACCAGCTTTTTAATCCTTGCCGCTCCATCCAAAAGCGAGTATTCAGTGTGGACGTGTAGATGGACAAAAGGTTTCATTTTTTATCTCCTTTTAATTTTTTGTACATAGCAATTATCTTATCTAGACGATATTTTATTCCTGCACGACTTATCTTGTTGTTTAGAATTGTCCTCAAGTCGTTCAAAGATACATCTGGGTTCGCGATTCGTGCTAGGGCCACTTCTTTTAGGTTTTCGTCCAAATAGTCTAGCGAAAAATTGTTGATGATATAGTTGATGGCGGTCAGTTGTTCGTTGCTGGCGTTTATGGTCTTGTCCAAATTGAATTCAAAGCAGTTGTTTTGTCTGTTGGCAGAATTTCTGATTTCGCGTATTGCTAAATTGTTTTGAATTTCAAGGGCAGAGGATACATCGCCGAGTTTGACAAACAAATCACATATAACATTGCTGTTTTTTGTATAGATTATTTGATTGTTTTGCCTAGTCGTAAGTTTTAATTCGAATCCGAATTCTTTTAATAACTCAGTTGTTTCATTTGCAAAATCTTCATTTTTAATAACAAATTCTAAATTGTAACCTTTTGAATTGACAGAACTATCTTGATTGTAATAAAAATTTCCGCACAAAATAAAAACTGTTTTCAATATGGTCAATCTATCACAATCATTGCTAAAAGACGAGAGTGCGGGGCTAGAGAAATTGCTATCTAGAAGTAGGGCGAAGATATTCCCTTTTAGAATCAAAAAACTATTGCCTGACTCTATCGTTAGATCAGGATAAAAATTTTTGACAATTTTTATGACCTTATTTAAAATTTCCGGTTTAGAATTGATCTGTATAGACGAATTTTTTTCGTTGACACTGGAAGTGAGAGCGAGAATAACATGCATAAATGCATGACTGCAACAATTGTTGTCTGGAATGGTGGAAAGAATGGTCTGTTTGCAGTCTCGCATTGTTAACTCCTTTTTTTGTGTTTTTCCTTTTTGAAAGTAGGTAGGTCATTGTAATTCAAAATCACGCTGTCAGGCAGTCTCAATCTAAGGGCTGCTTCCAACCCTAGATGGCAGTCTCCCACACGGTTAGGGGAGTGAGCGTCGCTATCTACAACGAATTTACAGCCCAAATTATAACAAGTCAATATTTCTTTGTCACTCATGCCTAATCTTTTTCCGTTGAGTTCGATCAAGGTGTTCGTCTCTTTTGCCACACGTGCCACTTTCTCAACGTCTACCTTGCAGGCATGGTTCAAGTGAGTGATGATGTCGATGTCATATTTTCTCATTGCGTTAATATAAGCATTGGTGTTTTTTTCACGCTGTTTTTTGCTCGTATGGTGAAAAATTTCGCAAAAAATATTTTTAAGGACAAAACCAAATTGTTCTTTTACGCTGGTAGATTTTACTAATCTATGGAACCCACACAATAAAATATCCAAGTCTTTATAATCATCATCTACTATGTCAATGTCTCCATGACTAGAGATAAGATTAGCTTCCACTCCTAGCAGTACATCAATAGGGTAGCGTTCTTTTGCGTCTTCAATATCCTTTTTTACCTGTGGTATATCTTTGCGCCTTACGCCATATAGTTTTTGATTGAAGCCGTGGTCCGTGATGGCAATCTGCCTTAGGCCCTTTTCATATGCTACACGCACATTTTCTTCAATGGTACCTTTTCCATGGTTGTTTCTAGAATATTTTGTATGAGTATGATAATCCGCAAGTAATCCCATATTTTCTCCTGCTTGAATTATATCACTATGCGAAAAATAAATCAAGAAATTTGAGTTTTAAAAGAAGCACTTTTTTATTTCACCAATTCAATTTCCAATTTAAATTTCATTTTATATATTTTGTATACTATATTGTTAATCAATTTGACTAGATGCATGACATCGTCAGAACAGGCGTTTTTTAGATTGATGATAAAGCCGGCATGCTTGTTTGAAATTTGCGCGTCGTTATAGCGGATACCCTTGAGCCCCAGTTCATCAATGATCTTTGCTGGCAACAATTTTCCCCGCTTGAATATACTCCCCGCACTGGGGTAATCCATAGGTTGAGTGGATACCTTTTTGTCTATGATGGATAGGATTTTTTCTTTTATCATATTTTTTGGCATTGGGGTTAAATTCAGTTTTATTCGTGTGATTATATAGTCGTTTGACTTGAATATACTGTCGCGGTACGAAAAGTTGCAGTCTGAATTATACAATCTTTTCTTCTTGAAAGTTCGTCTGTCATACACTTCTACATAATCAATAATATCTTTAATTTCACACGAAAAAGCGCCAGTATTGTTAACGACCGCACCGCCGATAGTAGAAGGAATAGCGGACAGATTTTCTAGTCCGGATAGACCTTTGTTTAGACACATGTTGATCACATTAGATAGCGTTATACCACTGTCTAAATATAGATGATTTTTCCTGAACATAAACGAGTGTGATCTGTTGACGATTATAGCACCATTATATCTTTTGGGAAACAATAGATTTGATGCTAATCCCACTATTTTATACTTTATATTGTGTATTTTACAATAAAAACACACATTCAATAGTGTTTGCGTGGAGTGAACAATAAAGAGATGTCTCACCTTACCACCGATTTTGAATGTGCAAAAATCTTTTATGTCAACGTTTTTTTTGTAGATGTAGTCGAGATTGATCATTGAAATACATTAGGGATAGTGCAACTAAAAATTGCGTCTTCCATATCACTATATATTCCAGAAAAATATATTTTGTCATATTTACTGCTGAATAGTGAATATTCACTCAAAGCATGTTGTCTTTCATCACTGAGCAAGGATGAATAAAACGCCATTATATTTTCATCCACCTTGGTGACTCCTATGTATTGTATTAAATCGGTGTAACTATCTATTGGGGTGATTATTGCGTTTGCTCTACCTATTTTGTTTAAATTGTTCACTCTGAACACATCTCTTCCCGTACCCAATAGAGTGACATCGGTGTTGTAGACAAAATCTTTGTATGCTTCATACTGTGACTCGACTTCAGCTAAGGAAAGTTGATAGCCGTTATAAATCGTTTCAGGACTTGTAAAGCCAGTCGTGCCACAATGCAAATTTTCTGTAAGTTCTCCATGGGTAATCATAGCATATCCGCTGACGATGAAGGGGAGAGCGTAAAGCTTGTTGTTGAAAGAAGCACTCTCTATCAGTTCGTCTCGAATATTGAAAGTCGAGTCAAAAGAGCATAGATAAGGTAGGACAATTTTCCCGACCCCATAGCCAAAAGATATGATGTCTGGGACTGATGATGCTAGTTCATTATTGAGGTTGTTCGCATCAATTTGTTTGATGAAAAACAACACTCCGGGGTTGTCCTTTTCAATGCTTCTAGCTACACTTTTAAGGTAATCCAACCTAGATTTTCCACCACCTTCAAAAGTCTCAACATGCCAAACGGTATATATTTTTGTGTCCGGACTTGGCTCTTTGTATATTTCATGATTGCGCGCTCTCTTGATGCCAACTGATAAAATATAGATCCCCAAAATGAGAATTAGTATGACGCTCAATATTTTAAACCAATGTATTCTGATCCATTTCATAAATCATTGTATGAAAAATTGATGGAAAATATTTTAAATAATGATGTTTTTGTGTTATAATAATTTTATGGATATAATCTTGGACAAGGTCAAGCGTCTTCCCAATGACCCTGGCGTATATATCATGAAAGATAAAGATGAAAATGTGATATATGTTGGCAAAGCAAAGAATTTGAAAAAGCGTGTCAGCCAATATTTTTTGCGCAAACAGGAACATATCAAGGTCAGGAACATGGTCAAAAATGTGGTAGATTTTGATTTTTTCATAGTGAACGACGAAGTGGAAGCCCTTGCGCTAGAGAACAATTTGATAAAAAAATATAAGCCATATTACAACATCCTTTTGAAAGACAGCAAGACATACGCCTATATAAAAATTAATCTAAAGGAAGACTATCCGCGATTTGAGATATCTAGACGATTGAATAAAAATGACAAATATTTTGGGCCGTACATGGCGGGTGTGACCGCAAAAGATGTGTTGTCAATCATTGATTACGCCTTTTTGTTGCGGAAATGTAAGTTACCTTTGGCAGAAAATAAAGCACCTATCAAGCCGTGTTTGTTCAAAGAAATGCACATGTGTTCTGCACCGTGTGCCAAATTGATTTCAAAAGCAGATTACAACAAAATAGTGGACGAAGCGATAAAATTTTTGAAGGGGGATACAAAGCAAGTAGAGAGCATCCTGTGTCAAAAGATGGAGATAGCCTCAAAAAATGAAAATTTTGAAACAGCATTGATTTTAAGGGACAGATTGAAGATGCTAGAAAAATTGAAATCAAGGGTGATCACAAGCCTAGGCAGTTTGGTAGACTATGATGTGTTCAACCTTGTCACGAGCGGTGAATTTTCTGCAGTGTGCGTATTGGTTATTCGTGGTGGAAAACTTCAGGGAGTGCAGACGTTCGATATATTAAATTACCTAGACGAGAATGAAGCATATACGCAGTTCATCATGCAATACTACAACGCGCATCCGCTGATTGTAGATGAAATTATCATGCCTAAAATGGACACAAAAGAGATAGAATTATTCCTATCCGACAAGTCAAAAAAGAAAATCACGGTCACAAAACCTATAATAGACAGCGTGAAATATAAGTTGTTAGAGATGGCGGAAAAAAATGCGCGCATGCATATTGAAAAAAATTTGGAAAAGAATATCAAGCATGTCAATGCGAGCATTGGTGCGATAAAACAACTTCAAAAGGATTTAGTTTTGAAGCATGAGCCGAAACGAATTGAATGTTATGATATATCACATACTCACGGTACTTTTACTGTCGCTAGTATGGTTGTGCTGATGAACGGGGAAAAAGCACCTAAAATGTATAGGAAATTTAAGATTGAAACTGTAGATTTCATTGATGATTTTGCCTCAATGCGTGAAGTGTTGACAAGAAGAATGGAGAAACTAAATAGTGAAGATATCAGTTTTTCTAGCATGCCGGATTTAATTGTGATAGATGGCGGTAAAGGACAGCTTAGCATAGCACAAGAAGTTATGGAAAAGTATCATTTTACCAATAATTTGATAAGCCTAGCTAAGCGAGAAGAAGAAGTCTTTAAACCGAATGAGAGCAGACCATACATTCTAAAAAAGGGTAGTTATTCGCTTCGATTAATTCAGCTGGCGCGTGATGAAGCGCATAGATTTGCTATCACCTTCAATAGGCAACTGCGTGCTAAAGGAATGTATAGGGGTGGGTTAGAGTCCATCACTGGAGTGGGTCCTGTCACGAGAAGGGCGCTGTTGAGTAGATTTAAAACGATAGAAAATATAAAAAATGCCAGCTTAGAAGAGTTAGAAAACACAAAAGGAGTATCAAAAAAGACAGCGAAAGCAATATTTGACCGTTTTCGTAGTGGTAAGTAAAGTTGTCTAAAAAATGAGTTTATTATGGATAAAGGTATCAGTTTTTATTTTGGATATAATATACCGCCTGAAGAAAGAGTTAAGATGATAAAGGAAGCGGGATTTAACTGTGTCATAACCTCCTGCGACAAAAAATTCACCTCTGAAAATGGGACATTAAAGAGTCAGACAAGATTGTTCAAAAAACATGGACTTATATTGACTAGCCTTCATCTGTCCTATAATACACCTGACTTACACTATTTTTGGCAAGAAGGTAGGAAAGGAGAGCATATAGCGAAAAATACTATGCGTGAAATAAAACTGGCGCATAAGTATAACATCAAGAATGTGGTCATTCATCTTTTTGGTATATATTCTTCAGTTGGTGAAAAGCGTCTTCTTAAGATATTGGATCTCTGTAGCAAATATGACATAAATTTAGCAGTGGAGAATATTGATTGCACACGCCTTTTTGCTGATATTTTTAGCAAGATACAGCATGAAAAATTAAAATTTTGTTATGACTCGGGGCACAATAATGTATTTGATAAAGCTACAGATTATCTACAAAAGTATGGAGATAAATTGGCAGCTCTTCATCTGCACGACAACAATGGCAAAGCGGATGAACATACAATCCCACCGTTGAGCGGAACAATAGATTGGGATAAAATTGCGCTTAGGCTATCAAAATTAAATGAAGTTTCTCTAGATTATGAGACAATGAATAGGATACATAAACAAATTTTTGCATCAACATTTTTGGCGTTAGTGAAAGAGCATGCGGATGAATTGGAAAAGAAAATTCAACATTACAAGACAAAGAAAATTTAATTTTGCCAATCATGAATTTCAAGATACACTAATATACAATTTAAAGTCAACTCATACTGGGTTGACTTTGTATGTACGAATATCAATAATATACAAATATCTACAAAATATTTGTAATTTTTTTATAATTAAGTTAAAATATTTATATTATGTTTAGTGCACCAGGTACATATCCAGCAGTAGGACTATTCAGTAGAACGCATATAATTGCTATGATTATATGCTTCATTTTGATAGGTGTGGCGGTAGTATTTACTAGAAAGATGAAAAAGTCTACATTTTTAAAATTCTTGAAGATATTAGCTATAGTAGTCAGTTGCCTAGAATTATTCAAAATCATCTGGAGTCTAGCTAACGGGCAAACACGGGTAAATAACTGGGTGCCACTATATTTTTGTTCTATATTTATATACTCACTTTGGTTCACTTGGTCGAAAAATGATTTCATAAAAGAGATGGGCTACGCCTTTATTGCGCTCGCTGGAGCGGTGGCGGGAGCGGTGTTCATAATATCGCCGTCAACTTCGTTCAACACATATCCAATATTCCATTTCCAATGTCTGTATTCAATGGTTTATCATTCGCTGATGGTGTATTGTGGAATTATGATACATGTGACAAAATCGGTTAAAGTAGATATTAGACTCGTCATTAAATATTGTTTGTTTTGTGCTGTGTTTATGACAATGGCGTTGATTATCAATCTGTGTTGCAATAGCAATTTGATGTTTATTTCAACGCCTAGCGGAATTCCGCTTCCTTTCTTGTTCGACATTTACAATGTATCAAAAGCATTGTACACGATCATAATCATAATAGCGCATTTAAGTATTGGGTTTATTGTATATGGTTTGATGTGCTTTATCAATCTATGTAAGCGAAAATCTGATAAGGATATGTCTACTATTTCATCTGAGGCCTCGCAGGAAGATGATGAAGACGAAGAAGTGAACAAGAAACATGTATAGTATAGGAATAATATATATAAATAGTGAAGTAAAGGCATTTAATAGTAAAATGTAAAGTTAATAATTAATACTACATTTTCTTTATTCTATATTATTAGGAATTAATATAAATATAACGGGAACAACAAGACAAACTTAGCAGTCTATAAAAAAGATTGCTAAAATTTTTCAAAAAATTTGCAAATTTAGTTGACTTTTTGCATATATAGTGGTATCATAACAGCGAAAGTCAAAGAAAGTCAAATTTTATAAATTGCTAAATATATAGCTTGTTTGTATCATCCTTAGTCGTAAAAAAATGACTTTTTGTTGATTGAAAAAAGGAGGGGAAAGATGAACAAAAGTATTAGTGATATAATAGAAGATTTCATAAAATCTAGTCTTGATGACGATGATTTTATAGAACTATCACGAAATGATTTAGCCAAGTTCTTTTCTTGCGTTCCCAGTCAGATAAACTATGTGCTTAACACAAGATTTACAATCAACCGTGGTTTTGTTGTGGAGAGCCAACGTGGTGGTGCCGGGTATATAAAAGTCATGAAAATGCAAGACAACAACGACAATTTTTTGAAGAATGCTTTAAATACTTGCCACGAACCGCTAAATTTTATACAGGCGTCTCAATTACTTGACAATATGAGAGATAAGAAAATCATATCACAGCGTGAAGAGGATTTGATTAAAAGCACAATTAGTGTAAAAGCCTTAAATAATCCTATAAATATTGATAATACTTTGCGTTCAAACATATTGAGTCAGGTTATAATAGAGTTGATGAAAAAATAAATTTTTGTTTAGGATTTTTGTTTAGGAGGGATATTATGAAATGTGATAGATGTGGAAAACCTAGTGTGTACCATTCAACTTTGATTGTCAATGGAGTTAGTCAGACGACAAATTTGTGTAGAGATTGTGCTATAAAGGAAGGTGTATTTAATACAGCTCCTACGAGTATATTTGATGATATGTTTTCAGTGTTTGAAGACTTTTTGCCATTCGAGCAGGTCGCAGATATCGTTTGCCCAGTTTGCAAAACTAGTTTGAGAGAATTTAGGAATACGCAAAAATTAGGTTGTCCTAATTGCTATGATGCGTTCAGAGACGAAATAAGCAACATTATAAAAAGGATAGCGCCATTTGCCAGCCACAAGCAGGACAGCATAAATGTTGACAAACCTATTCAAGTGGACACAAATTTAGGAAAATCAAAGCAGGACAAAATCGCAGCTTTGAGAGAAGACATGGCACTTGCGGTCAAGGAAGAGAGATACGAAGATGCTGCAAAGATCAAAAAACAAATCAAAAAATTGGAGAGTGAAAATGAATAATGTTATTTTTACAAAAGCATATATCTATAGAAACTTGAAAGATTACAAATTTGTGCCTAAACTTGAAGAAGAAAAGAAACAAGAGATTGAAGACAAATTGGTGTCCTGCCTAAAAGACAAGATGAGTTTGATCAATCTGTCTACAGCGGATAAAAAAGTCGTAGAATATTTGAAAAACAATGCCTTGTTGAACTCGAATTACAAGTCAATTCTTGTCAGTCAAAAGGATAATGTCAGTGTGAGTCTGTTCAATGGCGAACACGTGTGTATCTGTGCTACAAGCGTTGGCTACGATAAGTCGATTTTCAAAAAGGTCAAAGCAGTTGCAGATGTGCTCTCTAGCAGACTAAATTTGTCCTACAGCGATGAATATGGTTACCTTATGAGTGATTTGTCTAAAATTGGTACAGGAGTGAAGCTAGAAAGTCGCATTGTTCTACAAGCACTGAGAACAATGGGTAGAATTGAGCAACTCAAACGCAACATAAAAAATCTTGGTTATTCGTTGATAAATACAGAAGACAAAGATGAATTTATTTTGACAACTGTTTGCAATCTAGGGTTCACAGAGAGCGAAATATTCAAAGAATTTGATAAAATGGTCGCAAAGTTGCAAGATTTGGAAATTGAAAGCGCCAAAATGATGGACGTGGAAAATCATGATGAAATTCTAGATAAAGTTCAGCGAAGTATAGCCATATTAAAATCAGCTAATTTGATGAATTATGATGAATTGAACGAACATATCAAAAATTTAAGGACGGGCAACAATTTAGGACTATGCGACATCAATTCAGACAGTATTACAAAATTACAGAATTTGCTTACGAACAAAAAGACTGATTTTATTTCAAAGACAGAATTGTTGAATCTAGCAAAAGCTGTGAAATCTATTTTAAAAGGAGAAAAAGATGTATAATTTAACCGATTTAGCGAACAAATGTATTCAAGTTGCGTCACAGTTCGCGTCCCAATACGGCAATGAGGTTGGAACGGAACATATTCTATATGCACTGACAAAAGTGGATAGCAAATCCAAAAAATTGTTGAATTCGTATAGAGTCGATAGCGATGTGATCAAAGATATATTGGATGGCGTGGCGTCAGGCATTCCGTCTAATGTGGTGGAATTGACTCCTAGGGTAAAAGAGATGTTGATGATAGCGAGCAGCATTGCAAAACGTACTCATAGCGCGTATATCTCTACCGAACATCTGCTTGTAGCATTGCTTAGTCAGGATGAAAGTTTTGCCATCAACATTCTGGCAGGGGCATTGAAGTTAAATGTGTATGAGATGAGGAATAGAGCGATTGGCATGATTGCGAATAATAATTCTGTCTCTTCTTCTAACCAAGCTAACGGCTTTGATACAAATGGCTTTGTCCAAGTAGGCAGCATATCAAACAATCAGCAAAAACAAGAAGCATATTCTAGTGAATTGCCACAAGAATTACTAGACATGGGTAGTGATTTGACATTGCGTGCAAAAAATGGAAATATTGACCCAATCATTGGACGTGACGCAGAGATTGAAAGGATGATAGAAATCCTATGTCGTAAGACGAAAAACAATCCAGTGTTGATTGGTGAAGCGGGTGTAGGAAAGACAGCGATCGTGGAAGGCTTGGCGAGGCGAATTGTAGCTGGTGATGTGCCGCAATTTTTGAAAAATAAAATTATATATAGTCTAGATATTGGTGGGTTGATGGCAGGTACGAAATACCGTGGCTCGATGGAAGAAAAATTGAAAAACGCCATTGAATTGATCATTTCTAATAAAAATATCATAGTTTTTATTGATGAAATCCACACTCTAGCCCAAGTTGGTAGTGACAAGGGAGAGACCAACCCAGCCGACATGTTGAAACCATATTTGGCACGTGGAGAGATGCAGACAATAGGTGCCACTACTACTGACGAATATAGAAAATATATAGAAAAAGACAAAGCACTAGAGAGACGTTTCCAACCTATAAATGTAGATCCACCTACAGTGGAGCAGACCATTGAGATTCTGCGTGGACTGAAAGATAGTTATGAAGCTTTCCATAAAGTAAAAATTACGGATGAGGCGATCAATGCGGCAGCCACTTTGTCAGATAGATATATTCAAGATAGAAGCTTGCCAGACAAAGCTATAGACCTTATAGACGAAGCATCAAGTAGAGCGAAAGTCAAAACCAACTACGACACAGCCGAGATCAAAGCTTTGAAAGAAAAATTGACAAAGGTTGAAGCCGAGAAAGAAGATGCTGTCAATCAAGAAGACTTTGAGAAGGCAAGCAAATTGAGAGATAAGGTCACCAAACTAAAAGATGAAATTAATAGGCAAAAATCACTGCCACAGACTGCCAACCAAGCGGATGCGGTTATCACAGAGCATGATGTAGCGGAAGTGGTAAGTAAATGGACGAACATCCCATTGACAAAACTGACAGAAGGCGAAGCAGAGAAATTGATCAATCTAGAAAAGACTTTGGGGCAACGCGTCAAAGGTCAGGACGAAGCGATAGAGAAAGTTGCAAAAGCGATTAGAAGAAGTCGCATAGGCATCCGAGACCCAAGAAGACCTATAGGAAGTTTCCTATTCCTAGGACCTACAGGTGTTGGTAAGACCGAATTGTGCAAAGCATTGGCAGAAGCCTTGTTCGGAGATGAAAATAAGATGATCAGACTTGATATGAGTGAGTTCATGGAAGCACACAGCGTGTCAAAATTGATTGGTAGTCCGCCAGGATATGTGGGCTTTGACGATGGTGGTCAGTTGACCGAACAGGTTAGAAGAAAACCTTATAGCGTAGTCCTGTTTGATGAAATTGAAAAGGCACATCCAGAAGTTTTCAACATGTTACTGCAAATTCTAGATGATGGAAGACTGACTGATAGCCATGGCAAAGTCGTAAGCTTTAAAAATACAATCATAATCTTGACATCAAATATTGGTAGTGACAAATTGAGCAAGACAAATGTGGACCTTGGCTTTAATGACAAGAAAAATGATGACAAATCTGCAATTATGTTGAGCGAACTCAAAAAATACTTCAAGCCAGAATTGATCAACAGGATAGACAATATTGTCATATTCAATAAATTGTCATCTCAAGTCCTAAAAGATATTGCTAAGAAGATGCTTGCTGATTTGAACAAGAATTTGAAGCAGAGTGGAGTTGAATTGAAGTTCACGACAGCGACATTGAATTATCTTGTAAAGAATGGAACGAATGACGACTTTGGAGCAAGACCATTGAGAAGATTAATCACGAGCAAGATAGAAGACGAACTCGCAGACAGAATGTTGAAAGGCGAGATCAAAGCGGGAGACAATGTCTTGGTGGATTGCAAAGGAGACAATCTAGAGTTCCTTACAAAACAACATGAAG
Source organism: uncultured Clostridia bacterium (assembly GCA_944384465.1). Classification (GTDB taxonomy): domain Bacteria; phylum Bacillota; class Clostridia; order Christensenellales; family UBA1242; genus Onthoplasma. The sequence goes on along the minus strand of CALWTK010000003.1, from coordinate 97,069 downwards.
ATAAAGGAAAAGAGGATTAATTTAATCCTCTTTTTTCTTGCCGCTTGATGTGGAATCTTTTCATTTATTATTAGTTTTTATATTCTCAATTTTACCGTAGCTCAATGCTAATTTTTTGAACGAATTAAAAAAGTTTATATCTATATCCATTTTTTCGCAAGCAATGATTGTTGAATTGCTTGAAGAGAGAATATCTATCGCAATATCAAAATATTCTTTATCTAGTGTTGAGAAAAAATCTTCCAAAAGGATATATTTTGTTCCGCGAATAACTGCTCTAATTAAAGCAATGATTTTCTTTTGCGCTAGAGTCATGTCTTTTATCTTTTGTGGAAAATTATTCAAATTATATTGATTTATTGCATCATTTATCATGTTTTTTGCAGTAATTTTATCAATTTTTCTAATTTTTAAAGGATAATACAAATTTTTATATATGTTTTTTCTTTCAAAAAGATAGGGAAAGTCTGTGACATAAGACAAAGATAAATCCTTGTCCTTTATATCCTTTAGATTTTTATCATCTATAAATATATCTCCTTCATAATCTCTATCAATTTTGCTAATTAATCGGAAGAGTGAATGCGTCCCGTCAAAGATGTCGCCAAAAATTAGCGTGTTTTCTTTCAACTCTAAATTTATGTCGTATAGGGTGTAGAATTCTTTTATGTATTTAAGGTATACGTGTTCCAATCTTATCATGCAGATATTATAACATAAATTTTGATAAACGAAAATTATTTTTTGAAATTTAAGTATCCTGCACCTTCAATATCTCTATCTCCAGTAATTTTTCTGCAGTGAGCTAGCAAGAATTCTTTTATTTGATTGTTCGTGATGTCTGGCCATCGAGATTTTATGATTGCGCATATTCCAGCTACAATTGGGGTGGCAACACTTGTGCCACTCATTTTTGTATATGGTGGCATATTGTTGGCACATGAGATGATGTTGACTGCAGGGGCAAGTAGATCTGGCTTGTGTCCGTAAATAGTCGGACCCCGACTGCTGAAATCCGCCACACTCATTGTGGACTCATCTAGAGCTCCCACGGTGATGATGTGCGGGTTGTTCCCGGGGGATTTTATAGTGTTCTTTTCAGGACCGCTATTCCCCGCTGCTGCTACAATTGTTATCCCCCTTCGCCACAACGCTTCAGCACCGTTGCATAATGGATCCTTGTCATTTATTATATCCGCGCCGAAACTCATGCAGACCACACTTATATTGTATACTTTATGATTTTCATATACCCATTGCATGGCATCCAAAATTGTGTTGCTGTTGCTGTTACCTTTTTCGCCTAGAGCTTTTATTGAGATGATGTTCGCCATTGGAGCGAATCCGGTGTTGTCATGACTTATTATTCCATTCCCACATGCAATGCCAGCCACGAAAGAGCCATGCCCGTTGTCGTCATACGGGGTTGGTTGCTTGTTTATTAGGTCAATAAATTTTATTATCCTAGATTTTGGGAACAAAAAATCAAAATGCGGATAAATGCCCGTGTCGATAAAGCATATCGTTTGCCCCTGACCAAAGTATTTATTTTGTGTCAAATTTTCTAAATTCATGAAATTTTTTTGAGTTTGTTCAATTTTTACAATACTATCTGGGAATATGTAAGACACGTCATCCAAGGATGATAAAATATTGATATCATCATAATCAGCATCAAGATAAAAACAATTTGCAAATCTATAAGGAGTGTAACTGTATTTATATGTGTCTAAAAACTTTTTTGCGCTGTTAAAATTTTTAGCACTGAGCATAATCTTGTCTTTGTAGCCTTGTGCTAAAATGTTCACACTATTTAAAATTTCTGGACTTACTTTATTTTTGTTCATGGATAGCTTTAATTAGAGAATTCAACATTTGCTGTTGATCATTATTTAAGAATGGAGAGATGGTTGATTTTAAACTATTTAGTTGGTCATCATCTAATTTACCTTCTTTTTTCAATTTGCTGGCTTCACTGAATAGATTTGACATAAGTTCGTTGTTATCCATATTTTTGTATTTGTCTAGAATGTGTTTGTATTCATTCGCTTTTTCCTGATTTTCATCAATAATTTTTTTATTCTCCTTGGTGAAACTTTTGAAATCTCTTGGCATAAATACTCCTAACTTAATTTATGTCCGTTTGCATTTTATGGTGACAGTTGCAAAAATAAAAAATATGCATAAATAGATAGTATGGAATATGAAGATAGTAGATACGCACTTTTCACAGAACCAAATGCGTACATACAAAAATTTGACAACACCGAAAAGAAAGAGACTAAAAAAATAGTCTTTCAAGAGCCATATGAAAATGTCCCAAATTTTTATATAGACAATGGATTCAAAAAGGGTGATTGTGATTGCGTAAACAAACCGAAAGAAGATAAAAAACCATCAAATCCATTTCCTTTTGATTTCAAAAATTTGCTTCCACTGTTGACAGGATTAGGAAAGGGTGGTGGACTAAATAATCTAATATCAATGCTTAACTCCAATTCAAAAAATGTAGATGACAAAAACAGCGGATTTAATTTATCAAATATAATGTCATTATTTAACAATAGCGGATTCAATCTAAATAGTATAATGAATTTATTTAAAGGAAATAAAAACCCCCAAAAGAAAAAAATGCAATCTACAGATTTTGATATAAAGAATTATAAAAGAGTTGACTAAATTTTTTAAAAAAATCAAATTTTATATCAAAAAATCAATTGATTTAATATATTTTTTGAATGTTTTTTAATTTCATTTAACAAAAAATTTTAATTCATACAATTTTCGTCAAATATTTTTGTCTAAATATTGATAAAAAAGTATATAAAAATAAGCAAAATATTAAATTGTTTTATTTTCTACAAGTATATCTATAAATTTCAAAAAAAAGGTGTTAATTTAACACATGTTTAACACCTTTTTTCTCACTATGTTTATAAAGGACAATTTTTCTGCCGATTGTTGTCACCACTTCGGCGCCAAGTTTTACTGCCATTTCAGTCAACTCAAATTCGGTAGGTGGAGTAGTATTTTCGAGCATACTAATTTTTATCAATTCATGATTGTAAAGTTGCTCTTCAATTTGCTTTAAAACATTTTCGCTAAATCCGTCTTTGCCCACCATGACGCATGGCTTTAGCGTGGAAGACAGGCTTCTCAATTTAATTCTTTGTTTTTTATCTATCATATTCGCTCCTAAAAATAAATTTCATACTGCAAATTTCCAAATACAATTGTGTCTCCGTCGACGACACCAGCTTCTTTCAACTTGTCCATGATGCCATCCTTTTCTAGTCGCATCTGGAAATAGGCTAGAGATCTAGAGTCGTTAAACACGATTCCCCTTTGTAGGTTGTCCAAATATCCGCCAGACAACTCAAACACATTTGGCTCTAATTTTGTGATTACAACAGATGTGGTGTCAATTTTTGCCAGTTGCGTTTGTTCTACAGGTATTGGTTTAGACTTTGGTAAAGTCTTCAATTTTTCATAAATTATTTTGATTAAATCATTTACATTTTTTCGAGTGATTGAACTGATTGGTACAATTGTCACTTTGTCTTTTATTTTTGATTTGAAATATTTTATTTTTTCATCTATGTCATCCACTAGATCCAGTTTGGTGAAGACTACGATCTGAGGACGCTTTGATAATGTTTCGTTATATTTTTTCAATTCTTTATTTATTGTTTTATAATCTTCAACAATATCATTCCCGTAATATCCAGAAGCGTCTATGACATGGACGACCAATCTTGTTCGTTCAATATGAGCTAAAAATTCGTGTCCCAGTCCTGCGCCCTCGCTAGCGCCATCAATTAGCCCAGGTATATCAGCGACTACAAAACTGTCATCATAAATTTTTACAACTCCCAAATTTGGAGAAAGAGTTGTGAATTCGTAGTCTGCAATTTTTGGCTTGGCGTTCGATATTACGCTAAGAAGGGTGGATTTCCCGACATTAGGTTTCCCCACCAGCGCCACATCAGCAATAGTCTTCAATTGCAAAATGACCTTATAAGGTTTCGTCACTTCGCCTAATTGACTGAATCGTGGAGATTGACGAGTGGGGGATTTGAAGAAATTGTTACCTTTTCCGCCGCGTCCGCCTGCAAGCGCCAAATATGTCTGTCCATCTTCGTACATATCAGCAAGTACCTGATTGGTTGATGCGTCTATTATGACAGTGCCACACGGAACTTTGATGTAGACGTCCTTGCCATTTTTCCCGTTCTGTAAATTTCCCGCTCCGCCCGAGCCATTTTCAGCTTCAAATCTTTTTGTGTATTGAAAATCTATCAAGGTATTTTTTGACTTGTCAGCGACGAAATATATATCGCCACCTTTTCCGCCGTCTCCACCATCCGGGCCACCTTTTTCTACAAACTTTTCTCTATGAAAACTTACTTTTCCACTTCCGCCGTTGCCTGATTTTATGGTTATGATAACTTTATCTAAATTCATATCTATCCTTTTTTCTTATTATTTACATTTTTGTAATATTTACAAATATCTTTTAATTTACAAACTTCACAGTTTGGTTTTATCGCCTTGCATACATTTCTGCCAAACAAAATCATTTGATGATGAAATTTACTTCGTCTGTCGTATGGAACGATCTGCAACAAATCCATTTCGCACTGATATGGAGTAGAGCTCTCGCTAGTTAGTCCCAAACGTTTTGATACCCTGTGTACATGGGTGTCTACGGCAATAGTTTGTCCACCGAACGCATTTGCTATGACAACGTTGGCAGTTTTCCTACCCACTCCGTCCAAAGAGGTGAGCGTTTCTAGATCGCTAGGCAGATTGCCGTCAAATCGTTCTATCAAAGCTTTGCTTGTCTTTAAAATAGCTTTAGATTTGTTGTTATAGAACCCGCAGGGGAAAATGATTTGTTTCAGTTTTTCTTCGCCTAATTCGAGCATCTTTGCGGGCGTATTTGCTACTTTAAACAATTCATTTGTCACAACATTTACGCGCTTGTCAGTGCACTGGGCGGACAATATAACTGCCACTAACAATTCATAAGGTGTAGAAAAATTCAATGCACATTCAGCATCTGGAAACAGTTCATCAAAATATGATAGAATTTTATCAAAATTTGTCATAAAATTATGATAGCAAAATTTTTTTTCAAAGTCAATTGCCTTATCTGATTATATGGACGTGAACTCAATAAAGTTTGTCAATTTGTTCGAAGGCGTTTGTCTTGTTGACTAGATAAACTCCTAAAAATCCGCTTAAATTTGATGAGTGGATATATTTTATGATTTGATTAAAATATTTATATTCTGTCTTTATACTCAATCCGCAACTTATTGCAACGCTTCTAGGGGTGTTTATGATTTGAGTGGGGATACCGTTGCGATTCACTAGTTTAGCAAACGAAATTAGATTGTTTCTAGATTTGTAACTTACGATGATGTATTTCATAATTTCCTCTTATAACACTATATTTGAATTTTTCATAATGTGTTATATGATATACTTTGATAATGCAGCGACGAGTTTTTATAAACCCAATGTAGTGAAAGAAGCAGTCAAAAAATCTCTAGATTATTTAACTGCGAACCCGGGCAGAAGTGCACACAAACCATCACAGCAGATAGCGGATGTCGTGTTCGAGACAAGGGAGGTTGTCAAAAATTTTTTTGATGCTCGTGAGCATGAGGTGATATTTACAAAAAATTCTACAGAAGCGTTGAATTTAGCAATATTAGGTAGTCTCAATAAAGGGGACCATGTGGTATGTAGTTGTTATGAACACAATTCCGTTTTGCGTCCACTGGAACATCTCAAAAATTTGGGTGTTGAGTATACAGTTGTTGAATGTGATTTGGTAGATTTTCATAAAGAATTCATAAAGTATGTTAAGCCAAACACAAAGATGATTATCACTAATGCAGTGTCAAATGTGACTGGAGAGATTTGTAATATTGATAGTGTGGGCAAATTTTGTAAAGAAAATCACATCATATATTTAGTGGATGGGGCGCAAGCAAGTGGGCATGAAAAAATCAGTCTAGAAAAATCCAACATAGACATGTATGCTTTTTCTGGGCATAAGGGACTACTGTCACTGACTGGTGTGGGTGGACTTGTAATGAAAAAGTCACTAAAAATAAAACCAATTCTTTTCGGCGGAACGGGCACTGAGAGCGAAAATTTAAATCAACCAACAGACCTACCGGAAGGATACGAGGCAGGCACTATCCCAACCATTCCTATCGTGTCGCTGAAAGCAGGTGTTGAGTATGTGATGAAAAATTTTGAAGAAATTTATAAAAAAGAGCAAATTTTATCAAATTATTTATACAATTCACTAAAAAATTTAAAATTTTTAACCATTTACTCAAAGCCGACATCAAAAAATGTTTTTTCCTTCAACGTTGAGAATAAAGATTCTTCAGAAGTAGCTAATATGTTGGATGAATACAATATTTGTGTTCGATCTGGCATTCATTGTGCGCCATTAGTTCATAGACATCTCAACACGCTTGAGACTGGAACGGTTCGTATATCCCTTGATTTCAACAATACGAAGCAAGACGTAGATTATCTAATAAATACCCTTGAAATTATTTATCGGACTTAAATTTAGGTAAAATTTTGCATATTATACTGAACAATAAAAGTGTGCTTCCAAAAATTAAATAGTATACATGATAAGGTAAGATTATGCTGCTAAAGATTAAAATCAATCCACAGAAGAAGTATGAGCGCGCTTTGTTTGGTGTGAACATGCCTTTCAAAATATCCATAAATTTTAGCTTTGTGATCCCGCTTGATAGGTCGCTGTCATCTGGGAAGGCATTGTATTTTAAAAAATAATCTTTATATAATGCCTGTTTATCAATTAGGTAAATGTTTTTATTTTTAAAAATTTTTGTATTTACATTGGGATTAATTTCATTACAGAAAATGTAAAAATTGTCCACATCTTCTTCATAATTTTGATCCAAAATTTCAATCAAATTGGCTTGAGTCAATTTGTCAATATGAGTAGAAAGGATGACCAAATTTTTTTCTTCATTAGAGAAAAAATATAATTTTTCATTTTCTATTTGTGTTTTTGAGTCAAAAGCTATGATTTTTTCTAGCAATTCTAACTTTTTTGCTTTTGAGGATAGGCGGAATGCTAAAAAAGATTTATTCATTTCATCTATATTTTTTTTGTTTAATGTAATTTTGTTTTGCTTTTTTTCTGTAAAATAAAAGAGAACAAATAAAATCGCAAATGTAAAAATTAGGCTTAAGAAAAACGTTGTCCATAAATTTTGAATGTAAAAATTAATCCATGCATATATGATTAAAAAAACTGCAACGCTAATAAAAATTTTATCGATTAAATTCACTATTTTATATTTTGACATACTAAAATTATTGCAAAAATTTGTATTCTTAAACGTGAATTAAAAATTTATTTATATCTTTAGCATTCATTTGACAAAATATTTTATTAAATATAGAATAAAACTAGGTGAATAATTATGTTGAAACAATTTATTATTAAAAAAGCAAAGTCTTTGGAGCTGACACAGACTGAATATTATGAAGCGATTGACTATATGCTGAAACATGGGGTAGATGCAAATGTAGTCAAATTCTTTTTGGGATTAGATTCTTTTGGTATGAGCAGCAAAGAAGTTCTTTACTTGACGATGGCACTTCGTGACAGTGGTAAAGTTTTAAAATTTAACCAAATGATTCTTGAAAAACATTCTACCGGCGGTATTGGTGATGGGACTAGTGTGGTTTTGATTCCGCTGCTTGCTAGTCTTGGTTATAAAATTATTAAAACGACAGGTAAATCTTTAGTCTATACAAATGGCAGTACGGATAGGTTTGCTTCCATTCCACATTTTAGAGTCAAACTATCAGATCAAGAGATACAACACGTGTTGGATAAAACAAACGCGTGCGTCTTATCACACAAAGGGGACATGTGTCCAGCAGATAGGCTTTTGTATGATGTGATTGAAAATTATGGCTTGGAGAGCAACATAAACTTTTTGGCGGCGTCAATTGCGTGTAAAAAGTTGGCGAGTGGAGCAAAATTAGTTTTGGTGGATGTTAAATACGGCACAGCGTCCGTTGTGAAAAAGTATTCTCAAGCGAAAAAATTGGCACATCTATTGAAATATATTTTCAACAAAAATGATGTGAAAAGTGTGATTGTGATCACAAATACGCTTCAAACTATTGGAGAAGGGATAGGTAATGCTATAGAGGTGGTGGACGCTTTGAACGTTTTGCAAGGTAAACACACCTTGTTGAGGGATGTGTCTATAAGCTTCGCTGTCGAGATGCTTACAAAAGCAGACCCTAGGATGAATAGGCAAGACGCTCTTGAGTTGATCACGTCTTACATCGATAACGGCAATGCGTATAATAAATTTATGGAAATTGTCCATTATCAAGGTGGGGACGAAAAAGTGTTGAAAGAAGCAAAACTTTTCACCCCGTATAAGTCTGTAAATTTTGTAAGTGATATAGATGGCTATATCGGTTCAATTAATTCACTTGTCTTGGGTGAGTTGGTTCGAAGGTTGTGTGCTGAGTCGCATGACAATAATATAGGGTTCGTTTCGCGTGTAAAGATTGGTGATTTTGTAAAGAAAGGCGATATAATTTTGAGTTTTTATTATAAAAACGATGAAGATTTAGAGAAATATAAACAGGCTATAATTGGCTGTGTCAGAATGACTAAAATGAAAATTAGAAAAGTAAATCCAATTAGAAAAGTGTATAGATAATGAAATATATTGTAAATTCGCTAGAAGAGACAAAAAAATTGGCAGAAAAATTTGCATCTACTTTGAAAAAAGGAGATGTTGTTCTTTTGAACGGCGATTTAGGAGCGGGGAAGACGACTTTCACTCAATTTGTCTTTAAGGCCTTGGGCGTAAATGAAGTGGTGAATAGTCCGACTTTCGCTATACTAAAGTCGTATTCTGGTAAATACGTCTTGCACCACTTTGATACCTACAGGATAAGTTTAGAAGAGGCGATTGAAGCGGGCTTTGATGAGATATTTTCTAATAGAGATGCTGTCATATTTGTTGAGTGGAGCGATAGCGTGAAGGCACTTTTGCCAGACAAAAACATAGTCATAAATATAAAAAGAATTGGTGATACAAAAAGGGAATTCGAGATAATAGATGAAAAGATTGATAATTAATACCGCTAATGATGAGTTGGATATAGTTCTTCAGATTGAAGAAAAGATTTTTTTCAAAACCAACAATTCTAGGATGCATCACAATGAAACCATGTTGCCGTTGATTGATGAATTGCTGAAAGAAAATGAAATTGATACAAGGGATATTGATGAGTTTGGGGTGGTGATAGGTCCGGGCTCATTTACTGGTATTAGAGTAGGAGTAGCTACGGTTAAAGCGTTTAGAGATAGCATAAATGCTGTGGCTAAAGGTATTAATAATTTAGACTATTTATACAACCTTGCCAAAAGGCAAAATCCTGACGTAGAAGTGGTCGCAATATTGGGGAGCAAAGATAGTTATTTCGTGGCAAGAGAAGTGAATGGAATTTTGTATAAATACGAACGCAATTTAACTTTAGATGAATTGAAAAATCTTGCTAAAGATACTCCGGTCGGAATGTTCAAACAGGATGGAAATTTGGATTGCTTTGTTGTCAGATTTGATCCGCAAGTTTTGATAGACTGCTTTGAAAAATCTGTTGACACAGCTTTGGTGCCGGTATATTATCAGTTGTCCCAAGCAGAGAGTGAGAAGATGAAAAGGGGCAATATTGTGATACGCGAAGCAGTCGCTAAAGATTTAGATAAAATATGTGAAATAGAAAAAAATAATATATCAGTCAACACTCTATCTAAAGAGTATATATATTCAGCTTTCAGTGACAAAAATTATAAAATCTTTGTGAGCGTTTTCAATGGTGTGGTAGTGGGGTTTATTCTTCTACAAATCACTGATGAAATAAACATTGTATCCCTCGCGGTAGACAAACAGTATAGGAATATTGGACTTGCGACAAAACTAGTAAAAAAGTTGGAACAATTTGCTATAGACATTGGAGTGAAGACAATAAGTTTAGAGGTGAGGAGACACAACATCACCGCCTATTTGTTGTATGAAAAATTGGGATTTAGTTTAAGGCGAGAGCGAAAAGGTTATTATCAAAATGGGGATGATTGTTTAGAAATGGTAAAACATCTAGATTAGTTGTAGTCATCTGGCAAGTCGTTTAATAACAACAAATTGTCGCCAGTATTCAAGAGTGAAAAATATTGTTTTGCATCATCTAGTGATCTTGCAAAATATATTTTTTTTGTATAATTTTTGCTTTTTAGACCGGATGATAAGGCGGCTTTATTGTGCTCGCCAATTATTACGACAAAATCAAAAACTGAGCACATTTCGCCGAGAATAAAATTTACATTGTATTCATCCTTTCCAGCTTCGATGATTCCAGGAGTTACCACCATTTTTTTGTTTGGTAAATTTTGAAGTACAGCGATAGATTTTTCTGCACTCAACAGCGAACAATTGTAACTGTCATCAAAAATGTTGATGTTTGTTTTGATTAGCTCTAATCTGTGTGGAGTGAACTCTAGTTGCGTTATAGAGATAAGAATGTCTTTTGTGTCAACACCCAAATGTTTAGCGAGCGCAGTTGCTAGAAGGATGTTTGTCACATTGTGATCACCTAATAGTTTTGTTGAAATATTATAGAGCTCATTTTCAATACATAGATTGAAATTTGTTTGATAGGCTTTGATAGATATTTCATCCGCGCATATGTCTGCTTTGCGGTATATTGAAATTCCAGATTTTTCACCACTTTTGTTGATGTACATTCGCAAAGTATATATGTTGTCTAGATTGTACACACAAAATTTTTTATCTAGAAAATCACTCAATTCTTTTTTTGCCAAATATATATTTTCTACAGTTTTAAATGTCTGAAGATGTTGTGGGGCAATGGTAGTGATTATTCCATAGTCGCAACCGAAGATGCGACACAATTTTTTTATGTCATTTTTATGTCTAGCCCCATACTCCAAAATCAAATAGTCTGCACCGCTTAAATCACTTTCATTGATAAATTTACTTATGCCCAAAGGGGTATTGTAACTTTTAGGCGAAGGTAGCGAGATGTACTTTTTGTTTAACATCTTTGATAAAATATTTTTCACACTAGTTTTTCCGTTGCTACCCGTGATTGCGATGATCTTTACTTTTGAATTTTTGATCTTATTTTTTGCCGATATTATAAATTTGTGGTTCTTGATGCTGTCATAAAAATTTAAAAATTTTGAAAATATTATTAAAAATGGCAAAATTGCATTGATAATTACAGTATATTGATATAAAAATATAAAAATTATTAATAAAATTATATTTATTGCATATAATCTTTTTATTTTTGGGGTGAAAATAAGTGGGGTTTTCTTATTTTTAATTAAGTTGATATTTATATAGCAACTATATAATAGCGCGGCACAATTAATTGCAAATAATATATAATAATTTTTTATAAAAATTGAAAAAATCAATAAAATTACATTAAAAATATAGTAAATTTTATATTTTTTATTAAAAAATTTTAAAAATCTTACATTGTTATAATCTTTCAGTTGATAGATGTGTAAATAATTTTTTATAAACCAAATATTTAATATGAAAAATAAAATGTTGACAAAAAGAATCATATTTTCAAAAATTTAATTATGCAATGATTGAAATAACTATTTTCTTTTATATATGCAAAATGGTCAGATTTTGTTATGATGAGGATCGCGTCGTTTACTTTTTTGATTTTCTTAGCTATCCACAATTTCGTATCTCTATCTTTTGCGCCCCAAAACAAAAGGATAGGGCAATCAAATTTTATAAAGTTCTTTGTGTTGAGACTGACAACATTATTAAACGTCTTTTTGTTTGTCTTAGATAGCGAGATATAATCCTTGCTCGCAATAGAATTGTAAAGGTAGTGAAATCGATTTTTTGATAGAAGTATCTTGTTGTTAGTTAATTCAATTTTTTTAAAATAGTTTGTCTTCTTTAGTCCCGCTCCGCCAGTGATAATGAGCTTTTCAATATAAATTTTTCTATTCAAAATACACGCCACTCTGAAGCCAAAACTATGGCATATGACTGTCACTTTGTTGATATGGTGAATTTTTAAAATGTTTTCTACCACATCGGCATAATCATATAGTGACCACACCTGTATCATTTCATCAACCGTCGGAAGCGTGACGGTTATTATATTAAATTTCTTTTTCAGTAAATTGATAGTAGTCATAAAAGATTTTTTGTTCCCACCCCAGCCATGCAAAAACAAAATTGAATGTTCGTTATTGTTGTCAATATAGTCATAATCAATTATCTCGCCTTTAAATAAAAAATTCATATTTATAGATATGCGACAAGATATCAAATTTTTACATAAATAGATATATGGAAAAGTTATGTGTTATTTTTGGTGGAGCTAGTTGTGAGCATGATATATCAATCATCACGGCTATGCAATTATGTAAAAATCTTGAGAAAAAATACAAGATAGAAAAGATCTATTTAGGACTAGACAATTCGTTTTATTTAGCAACGCATATAAGTGATATTTCATATTTTGAAGACAAGAAAAAAATAAAGCTCAAACCTATTATAATATCTAATAGAAACGTGTATGTAAAAAATGTGTTTTTGAAAAAATATTGTGAAATCGCCTGTCTAATTAATTGCTGTCATGGTGGAGTGGGAGAGAATGGCGATCTCGCAGGATTTTGCAATGTGAACAATATTCCGTACACCAGTGCAGACTCATTGCCTAGCCATATTGCTATGGATAAGAGTCTAACAAAAAAATTACTAGACGGAGTTGTCCCTACTGTGCCGGGCGTACATGTAGATAAAGAAAGTTTTGAAGAAAAGATTAAATACATAATTAACAATTTAAATGATGATTTGATAGTAAAACCCAATTCGTTAGGTTCAAGCATAGGAGTGAAAGCGTGCGACAAGACGAATTTCACCGAACAAATCGACGCCATATTTTTGCTAAACGATACCGCTTTGGTTGAAAATCGAATAGTTGATATGGAAGAGTATAACCAAGCGAGTTTCATATCTAATGGTGACATGAAACTGAGTGCTATTGAAAACCCCATCTCGAAATCAAAATTTTTGTCTTTTGATGAAAAATACCTTTCGGGAAAGACAAAAGGTGGCGACCGAATAATACCTGCAAAGATCTCGTCTGACCTAGAGCAACGCATAAATGATTATACAGTTTTGATATACAAAACTCTCAAATTGAACGGCTTAGTTAGGATTGATTATATTTATGATAAAGCTAATGACATCCTTTATTTTAATGAAGTGAACACCATTCCAGGTAGCATGGCGTTCTATCTATTTGAGCCTTTGGGGATAGATTATATCAGCCTGATAGAGAGCTTGATTGAGAATGTGAAGAGCAGTAAAAAATATTCGTATTTTGATACAGCTGTGTTGAGAAAAAAATTGCTTTAATTCTAAAATTTTGGTATAATTAGCCTGTAATTAAAAAAACTTAATGTAATAAAGGGAGAAAAATTGTGGCTAGTTATGATTCAAAAGATTTGATAGTGTTGGAAGGCTTGGATGCTGTCAGAATGCGTCCGGGGATGTATATTGGTACTACTGGTAGCAAGGGTCTTCATCACTTGTTGTGGGAGATAATTGATAACGCTATAGATGAGATTGCCAACGGATATGGCAATAAGGTTGAAGTGACGCTACATAAAGATGGAACTGCGTCTGTATACGACAATGGGCGTGGTATTCCAGTCAGTCCACATCCAAAACTGAAGATAAGCGGAGTTGAAGTGGTTTTCACACAACTACATGCTGGTGGTAAATTTGGCGACAACAATTATAAATATTCGGGCGGACTACATGGGGTAGGTGCGTCTGTCACGAATGCGCTCAGTCGTTATCTAGAAGTTACAGTCTACAAGGACGGTAAAAAATATTTCGCACGCTTTGAGTCAATTGAAAAGAACGGAAAAATTTATAGCGGTGTGCCTGTCGAACACCTAAAAGAAGTCGGCAATACCACTATGAAAGGAACATACATTCGTTTTTTGCCTGACGATAGGGTGTTTAAGGATATAAAATTTGAATATGATGTCGTGCTGGAGAGATTGAAAGAGACCGCTTTCTTAAATAAAGGCGTGCACATAGAACTCGTTGATGAAAGAACGAATAAACACGAATCATTGTGCTATGAAGGTGGGATTAGAGACTATGTGACCAGTTTGACTATGGACAAAAGGCCGTTGTTCGTGCCACCTATCTATATTGAGAATGAGATAGAAGACACATTCGTAAGTCTCGCCGTACAATATGTAGATAATTATACTGAGAGTATATTTAGTTATGTAAATAATATACCGACTCCAGAAGGTGGAACACACGAAGTGGGCTTTAAGACGGCACTTACAAAAGTGCTAAACGATTTTGCCAAAAAACACAATTTGATCAAAGAAAAAGAAGTACCTTTCATAGGGGACGATTTTAGAGAAGGTTTGGTCGCTGTCCTAGCGATAAAGATGAAGAATGTTCAATTTGAAGGTCAGACAAAGACAAAACTAGGTAACGTCGAAGCGCGCGCCAGAGTGGAGAGCGTGTGTACACAAGGTTTGACAGAGTTTTTTGCGAGCAAAAAGAATGAAAATATTGGCAATATCATCATAGAGAAAGCAAAAGGAGCTGCGCGCTCAAGAGCAGCGGCGAAGCGAGCGAAAGACTTGACTAGAGCCAAGAATTCTATTGAAGGCAGTATGTTGATCGGAAAACTAGCGAATTGTACTAGTCGTAATCCAGAGATAAATGAAGTCTTCATTGTGGAAGGTGATTCGGCAGGCGGAACGGCAAAACAAGGCAGGGACAGATACTATCAAGCGATTTTGCCTTTGCGTGGAAAACCGTTAAACAGCGAGAAAAAGCGTATTGACCAAGTGCTAGCGAACGAAGAGATAAGGACAATCATAGGTGCTATAGGTACTGGGATAGGAGAGGATTTTAAACTCGAAAATCTCAAATACAACAAAATAATCATTTTGAGCGATGCCGACCAAGATGGTATGCATATCAGATGTATCCTTTTGACCTTCTTCTTTAGGTACATGCGTCCGCTGATCACAAACGGCAATATTTACGTGGGCATGCCACCATTGTACAAAGTCTCTACAAAGGACAAGGAGTGGTATTGCTACACAGATGAAGAGCTAGAAGACATCACAAAAAATCTGAAGACATACAATCTTCAAAGATACAAAGGCCTAGGTGAGATGAGCGCTGAGCAGCTATGGACGACCACTATGGACCCAGCTAGACGCAGTATGATAAGAGTAACCTTGGAAGACGCGGTTCAAGCGGACAAAGAAATCAGTATGTGGATGGGCGATGATGTGGGGCCAAGAAAGGATTTTATCAACAAAAACGCTAATTTTAATAAATTGGATACTTTTGAAAAGAATAAGGAGAACTAATGTTAGACAAGAGAAATGACAAAGAAGGGAAAGTAAAAGACATCGTCCCTACCGGGCACCTGTTTGAAAAAACCGTGGAAGAAGTGATGTCCACATCAATGCTCCCGTATAGCGAGTATGTCATAATGGATAGGGCGCTGCCGCGTGTAGAAGACGGACTAAAACCTGTTCAAAGGCGTATTTTATATGACATGATAGAGTTGGGGGTGACTCCGGACAAGCCGTTTAAGAAGTCTGCACGTATTGTCGGGGATACTTTGGGTAAATTCCACCCACATGGAGACTCGTCCGTATATGGAGCTATGGTGAGAATGGCTCAAAATTTTGTCATGGGAGAATGTCTAATAGAGGGGCAGGGGAATTTCGGTTCGATTGATGGCGACCCGGCAGCAGCCATGCGTTATACCGAAGTTAGATTGAGTCCATTGGCGCTAGAACTCATGCGAGATCTAGACAAAGATACAGTGTTCTTTAGTTTCAACTTTGACGACACCTTGAAAGAGCCAGATTATCTGCCTGGGAGATTTCCGAATCTGTTCGTAAACGGAGCTTCAGGGATTGCGGTAGGTTTGGCGACCAATATACCTACGCACAATTTAGGCGAAATGATAGATGGATGTATAGCGTATATAGACAATCCAAACATCAGTCTAGACGAAATGATGCAATACATAAAGGGACCAGATTTTCCAACTGGTGGCATGATATGCGAGTCTAACGAGATGCGAGAAGCTTATATGACCGGGCGTGGGAAGGTGGCGATTAGAGCCGATTTCCACCTAGAAGACGAGAAAAACGGTAGGACAAATATTGTCATCACCGAATTGCCATATCAGGTAAATAAAGCCGAATTTTTGAAATCTGTGAGTGATTTAAGGGAAAAGATGAAAGATGAACTTGCAGACATCTATGAAATTTTGGATGAATCTGACAAGACGGGCATCAGAGCAGTGATAACACTCAAGAAAGACGCGGATGTAGATAATATAATTGCCATCCTATTGAAGCACACTGATATGCAGTTGAATTTCAACTATAATGTGGTAGCGATCGCTGATGGCAGCCCAAAACAACTCGGACTATTGGATTATCTGTCATATTATATCAAGTTTCAACTGGATGTGATCGTCAAAAGGACGCAATTTGACCTAGATAAAGCCAAAGCACGTGCACATATAGTCGAAGGACTGTGTATTGCGATTCAAAATATAGATGAAGTCATTAAGATCATCAAGACTTCTGCTTCCACCGCGGACGCAAAGGAAAAATTGATGGCACGATTCAAACTGACTGAAGTACAAACACAGGCGATTTTGGATATGCGTCTAAGTAGACTGACCAATTTAGAGACAGTGAAATTGCAGGAAGAATTGGCGCAATTAAGGAGAGATATAGAAGAGTATACCGCAATTTTAAACAGCAAAAACAAACAATACGCCGTGATTAAACGCGAATTGAAAGAGATAAAAAATAAATACGCCACTCCTAGAAAGACCAAAATCGTGAAATCTTTTGACACTTATGATATAACACCTATTGAAAAGTTGTTGGATACCGAGTGTGCGGTGGCGGTTAGCAACGACGGACTAAAACTGAAGACTTTGGATATAAAACAAATTCAAAATGCTAGCCCTACTTATAGCAAATATGACAACCTAAATTCTTTGCACAAATTCATTGTTCAAACTAGTATGAATAGCAAAGTATGTATATTTACCAATTTTGGCAATTTCTTCCGCGTGCCTGTGCGAGACATACCGAATGTGAAATTCATTCAAAAGGGACATGCGTTTAGTCAGATAACTCAAGCGGAGACAAAAGAAAAAATTGTAGGCATATTTGATGAACGCGAAATGCAGGAAGTGAGCGAACTTATTTTTATGACGCAGGATGGTTATATAAAGCGTACAGCGACGAGTGAATTTGAAGGATTGAAATCTAACAGCATTGCCTTGAAATTAAAGGATTTTGATAGAGTAGTCTCTGTACAAATAAATGATAATATGCCGTCAATTTTGATGGTGGCGAGCGATGGTATGGCTGTCAATTTTGAGTACAAGACTGCCCCTACCACAAAGCGCAATAGCGGGGGAGTGATAGGTATCAGTCTAAATACTGATGCAAAAGTAATTTTTGCTAGTCAGGTAAACACTCTAGATAGAGTTTTGGTAATAACAGACGACGGAAGTGCCAAAAAGTTTAGTCTAAATGAAATTCCAATCGGCGCAAGGAATAGAAAGGGGCTGAAAATAATCACAGGCAAAGAGAAGATTTTTGATATAATTTCACCAATTGTTACAGGTGAAGTAGTCTTGGCAGATAAAAAAGATGAGATATACATAGTAGATGTTAATGATATCCCTATTCAATCACGTACCAATCCATGCAAGCCACTGTTCAAAAAGCAGAAATTGCAACTAAAAGATGTGGGACTATATTTGAATTAACTTTATAAAAACTCAATAAAAGCAAAGAAAAAATCCTATTTAGGATTTTTTTGTATCATTGTTTATCATTGTCTAATCAATGCAATCAGTTTAGGCGAATTAAATAAAAGATTTTATGCTAATTATTGGTAAAATATGACATCATATTCTAAAAACTAACATATTTTATAATATGGAAGTCTCTTTCCTAGAACTCAAATCCAAGCAGGTAGTAAACACAGTTGACGGAAAATGTCTAGGGCATATAACTGATGTGATTTTTGACGTCGTGACAGCGAACGCTCTGGGTTTTGTCGTACCACAACCGAATCAAGGATTTTGGGGACTGTTTAGGAACAACAAAGATTTATTCATACCATATAATTGTGTATGCAAAATTGGAGTTGATGTGATTTTGGTAGAGTTGTATGTTGATGACAATTCCCCACCACAGCAAAAAGGTCCGCCAAACAAACATAATCGCAACAATATTATCGCTTTAAAACAATAATTTGTAAAAATTTTATATCAAAATTCCACAATTTCATTTGTTATTTTCGACGAAATGTGCCATAATAAATGCAGGAGTTGTAGCATGAGATGTATTTTTTGTGGGAATAATGAGAGTAAAGTAGTGGATAGCAGATATCTAAAGGATATGAGCATACGTAGACGCAGGGAATGTTTGAAGTGCGGAAAGCGTTTTACAACCTATGAAACAGTTGAACGCAATCCTATGATTGTGACGAATGTATTAAATGAGCGTGAGCCTTTCAAAAGAGAAAAACTTCTCGAGAGTATCAAATATGCTACATATTGTACAGGCATAGCCAGCGAACAGCTAGAGGATATTGTCTCTAATATAGAGAGCCAATTATTTGCATTGCAAAAACAGGAGATTACTACAAGAGATATAGTCAAGATTGCTCTAGAGGTTTTGATGGAGATCAATGCAATGTCATGCCTAGTCTATTTTACACAGCACACTGAATGTGACAATTTTGACGGCATTAGGCGCTTTATAAATAGATAATTTAATTAGTTTCGGCATTGTATCATCTTTTACTAAAAGAGGTTGAAATTAGCTAAAAATCACGCTGTAATTTTGATATGTCACAGTCGGATAATTAAAAAATTCAAGACCTACATAAGTAGCAAGAGAATGGAGAGGGTCCCAATGCCCAGCCGATTTTCTGTCTTGAATTTCTATTAATACTTTACTCGATATAATAACAAAATCAACAATTTTTGCAAAAAAAAGAAATGAATAAAAAGAAATTTTTGTTCTTTATAGCCATAATTTAATTTTTAATTCATATAAAAGCATTTATAGTAAATCATAATTGTATGCAGAGCACAAAAAATAAAGGACTTTTTATATTGAACTTGGCACTATTAGTTGTATTTTTAGTGCTGTTTTTTGTATTGTTGTGCTTGGTCGTATATAATAAAACTGCACCTTTTGACAACGGTTTTTATGATATGTTTGTAAAGAATTCTAGAAGCGAGTTTTTAGATAAATTTTTTGAATATTTTACCTATTTGGGTTCCATTTTAGCGTTGGTAATAATAGTGCTGTTGTTCTTGATCTTTTGTAAAGATAAAAAAGTGGGTATCACTTTAGGTGTGGGGTTAATTATCAGCGCAGTCATTAATTTTATTATTAAATTTATTGTCAAACGACCACGTCCTGAAATGGTGAATTTGATTGTAGAGTCGGGATATAGTTTTCCATCCGCTCATGCTATGATGAGTTTTGTAGTATTCGCTCTAATCATATATTATGTCTATAAAAAGATTCAAAACAAGACTGTTAAATTTGGGCTAATTCTTTCGTTAGGTTGCCTTATTTTCATGCTAGGGTTGTCTAGAATATATCTAGGGGTACATTATTTTAGTGATGTCTTGGCTGGCTGGTGCATGGGCTATGTGCTGACAGTTGGCATAATTTATTTGTCAAATAGAATATTTGTACATCATACACGGAAGATCCAGCTTTAATTCAAACAATCAATAGATTTTATTTCAAGCAAAACAAGATTTTTTATTGCAAATATTTTTTTTATATGTTACTCTATATTGTCAGTAAGGTTTGTTTGTAAGCGCGCAAGCCTAGAGTCTGTTTTTAGCAAATCCGATGCTGATTAAAGCGTGATGTTATGATTTATTGTGAATTTTGTGACAAATTAATATAAAATGACACTTGTTTAAATTTGACCATCACATAGACTAATATAATGTTTTATAAGGAGAATTATGATAACTGTAAATAATGTAGCGGTTCAGTTTGGGAGTAGAAAACTTTTTGAAGATGTCAATCTGAAATTCACCAAAGGCAATTGTTACGGGGTGATAGGTGCCAATGGCGCGGGAAAATCTACCTTTATGAAGGTGCTTTCAGGTGAGTTAGAGCCAAACAAGGGCGAAGTCATCATCCCGCCGAAAGAGAGATTGTCCGTACTCGAACAGAACCAAGAAAAATACAATGAGTATACCGTGTTGCGTACTGTTTTGATGGGGCATAAGCGTCTGGTTGAAATCATGGACGAAAAAGAGATGTATTATGCAAAGACAGACTTTACAGAAGAAGACGGCGTAAAATTAGGCGAATTGGAAGCTGAATTCATGGAGCTCAATGGTTGGGACGCAGAGAGCGAAGCGGAAAGTCTACTAAACTCACTTGATATTCCGAAAGAGTTGCATCACGAACTTATGGCGAATGTGGACAGCAAAATCAAGGTGAAAGTCTTGCTCGCTCAGGCGCTATTTTCTAATCCTGACAACCTGATTTTGGACGAACCGACAAACAATTTGGACCTGAAGACTATCCGTTGGCTAGAAGATTTCATCTTAAATTTTGAAAACACCATCATCATAGTCAGCCACAATAGACATTTTTTGAATAAGGTGTGTACTCATATTTGCGATATTGATTATGGGAAAATAAACTTATATCTAGGTAACTATGATTTCTGGTACGAATCAAGTCAGTTAGCTTTGAGACAGCAAAAAGAGCAGAACAAGAAAGCGGAACAGCGCGCAAAAGAATTGCAAGAGTTCATAGCACGATTTTCTGCCAATGCTTCGAAATCAAGGCAGGCGACCAGCAGGAAAAAGGAATTGGAGCGACTGACGATTGAGGACATAAAGCCTAGCAGTAGGAAATATCCATATATTGACTTTAAGTTTGAGCAAAGGATAGGTAACGACATCTTGTTTGTCAAGAATTTGACGAAAAAAGGTCTGTTTGAAAATGTGTCTTTCACCGTTCGCCCAGGGAATAAGATTGCCATCATGTCGGACAACAGCAACGTCGTGACGGCGCTATTCGATATACTGGCGGGTGTTGATAAAGATTATAAGGGCGAAGTTGTCTGGGGCAAAACTATTACCCACACATATCTTCCGCAGAACAATAATAGTTATTTTGAAAATTGTGATTTGTCTTTGATTGAGTGGATAGGTCAGTTCACGAAAGAAAATGATGCAACCTTCTTGCGCAGTTGGCTTGGGCGTATGCTGTTCAGCGGAGAAGAAGCGGAGAAGAAAGCAAAAGTGCTGTCCGGGGGAGAAAAGGTCAGATGTATGCTCGCTAAAATGATGTTGGAGAGTGGCAATTTCTTATTGCTAGATGAGCCAACCAATCACCTTGATCTAGAGTCAATCACGGCGCTCAACAAGGGCATGGAAAGGTTCGAAGGGTGCATGATATTCTCCACTCATGACGAAGAGATAATGTCTACGGTTGCCAATAGGATAATTAGAATTAATAACACCCTAGAATATGACCGTGAAATTGATTATGAGACATATGTCGACACCCAGATGAAAAACTAAATGAAAAATTAATATAAGATAAAGGCTAGATGTCTTTATCTTTGTTTTTTTATTTTTTATACAAATTAGTGATGTCCTTTTGTGAGGTTAGGGATGTCTTTTTTTTGTAGTCGCAACATATAATTTTTTATGAGCATGTTGGATGAGATAAATAAGTTTATGCAGGATACCGAGATATCCATAAACTATAGGACGGTCAATCTTGGTGGTAAATTTTTGTATATTGAAGGGATAAAGTCGGTCATAAGTTTTGGTATAGATGAGATGCAATTTCAGATGAAAAAGGCAATGCTAATTGTAGAAGGGCATGATCTGAAAATAAAATATCTGGATAAAAACACCTGCGTAATAGAAGGCAGTATAAAAAATGTGGGGATAAGATGAAGTTTGATTTGACGGGTTATGATATTGAAAATTTGTTGAAAAAATTGTACCTAAAAAAGATCACCCTATATAATGTCGTCCGCTCTCATCACAATCATGTGATATTTGAAGTCGACGACCGAGACGAAAAAAAAGTAAAACGCTACATAAAAAATTACAAAGTTATATCCACCTTGGGTCTCATAAAACGCTTGCCAAAATTGACGCTCGCGAATTTAGGGATAATTTTAGGTGTGTTTTTTGGTATGATTTTTGCCTTATTTGCCAGCAACTACACTTGGCAGATTGAAATATATGGGACAAAAGATCTGACTGAAAGCGACATAACAGATGTATTGAATGACAATGGGATAAGAGTGGGAAAGATAAATCTTCAATCAAGTGTTGATATTGAGAACATTTTGTTGAACAATTATGACATGATAGCTCAAGTGTCCGTCATACGCCAAGGGACAAGTATCATCATCAATATCAGCGAAAAACTAGTCTATGTGGAACAGACTTTTGAGCCGATTGTGGCAAAATTTAATGGTATTGTCACGGATATAAATATCATCACTGGCACGACAAACGTGAAAGTGGGGGATTACGTAAACATAGGGGACGCTCTAGTTTTACCATTCAACATCAATAGCAATGGCGAAAAAGTGAGCGTTGAGCCAATTGCAGAGATACGTGGGCAGATTTTCGTTGTTAGCAAGTGCGAATTGAATAGGTATGAATATGTGTTGAAGCGAACTGGCAATTCAACCACAGTATACAATTACAGATTGTTTAGCTTGAACCTATTTAGCGGCAAAGCCAAAAATTCGTTTGCACTTTTTGAGACGGAAATGTATAATGAGTATATAAGCGATCTGCTTCCTATCAGTCGTGATGTGGTGACGTATTATGAATTGCAACCTACTGTTGTTGAACACAATTTTGAGATAGAAAAAGATGATCTAGCACAAAAAAGTGTCGAAAACGCATATTCAATGTTGCCACAATACATCGAAATGCTAGATGAGAATACAGAGACGACTATTATGGGAGACAAAATGTTCGCTTGTACGACTATAACTGTGTTGGGTGTGATTAATGGTTGAATTTGTGACAAAAGTTAGCGAAGATTTGAAGAGAGATATAAAAAAAGTTTTTGACTATATCTCAAAGTCGTTTTCGCTTCCAAAACAGGTCAAAGTCAACCTAAGTTTCGTGGACGAAGATACTATAAAAGAATTAAATAAATCTACTAGGAATATTGACAAAGTTACAGACGTATTGACCTATCCATATGTTGAATTGAAGCCGAAAGCAAGGCTAAATATAGACGACTACAAATACGACATTGATGTTGACGACAATAGTTTGACGATAGGCGACATCTATATTTGCCTAAACAAAGCAAAAGCTCAAGCAAAAGAATATGGTCACTCTTTACGTAGAGAGATATGTTTCCTATTTTGTCACGGCATGTTGCATATACTTGGCTACGACCATATGACCAAGGCGGAAGCAAAAGAAATGGAAGAGATGCAGGACAAGATATTGATAGACTTGGGCATCACCAGGGATATTGCCTTTAAATCTGGCTTTGTTACCATTGTGGGAGACACCAATGCGGGCAAGAGTACTCTTATCAATAAGCTAGTCGGCGAGCATGTGGCAATAGTCAGTCCAAAATCACAGACCACACGAGAAAACATCATAGGTGTGTACAATGATGACAATTCTCAAATTGTCTTTGTCGACACACCAGGCTATCACAAGCGCAAGAACAAAGTCGACGACGAAATGGAAAAGAATATAGAAAACGCCACTTTAGACACTGAAATTATATTGATGCTAATTGCGGCGAATAAACCGCTGGTTGAACAATATGAGAGTATAGACAAAAAGGTGAGTGACGAAGGTAAAAAAATACTTCTCATCAACAAAATAGACGAGACGACTTTCGAAAAATTGTATCCGCAGTTGTTGGTTATAGGCAAGATAGCGAAAGTGGACGAAATTTTACCAATTTCAGCATTGAAAGGGAAAAATTGTGATGTCCTTATAGATATGATAAAAAAGTATTTGCCGACTTTTGATCATGAGATGAGATACTTTCCTACAGACGAATATACTGATAAAAACTTACGTTTCATGGTGGCGGAGATTATCAGAGAAAAAGTGCTTTTGCTGCTCGACGATGAGATTCCGCACGGAATTCAAGTCGTCATCTCAAAATATGATGAAGAATCGACTCCGCTCTCAATCTTCGCGGATTTGTATTGTGAAAAAGAGTCGCATAAGGCAATCATTTTAGGAAAAAATGGAGCGATGATAAAGAAAATCTCCACAATGGCGCGCAAGTCTATAGAGGCGCTAACTGGTGAGCATGTCAATCTACAACTTTTTGTAAAAGTGAGACCAAATTGGCGCAACGATAACGCCGCAATTCGTGAATTTGGCTTGCACTTTGGTGAATAATATACCTATTCTTACATAGAATAGAGAAAGGGGGCTGTATGAAAGAAAATAAAAATATTAGCCTAATTGATGGGTACAAAGAATTATTTTTCCGTACCGGGAAAATTGAGTTTTATAACATGTATGTATGTTTAAATAAATTGTATGATGATGTAAAAAATATAGAAATCGAACATACTAATACGGAAGAATTATCTTTATAAAACTAATGATAAATTATGGAAGAGAGATTAAAGGGAATAGTATTAAAGACCATTGATTATAAAGAAGCGGACAAGCTCGCTTCCATTTTTACACTAGAGCATGGGCTCATCTCGGCGAAATTCACTGGGGTAAAAAAAGAGAAAGCGAAACTAAAAGCTTTCACCCAACCCTTTGTGTTCGCAGATTTTATTTTGAACAAATCTGGAAATTTGCGTACAGTTACATCAGCGTCTTTGATTGACAATTTTAGTGGTATAATTGCGTCTTACGAAAAGACTATATGCGGTTATATTGTTTTAGATATAATTCGTTCAATATTGCCGAACGAAAAGGAAGAGCAAGATGTATTTTTGCTCACCTTGTCCGCCTTGAAAAACATTGAAGAGAAAGATGAAAAAATTGCTACAATTGATTTTATTTTAAAATTCATTAATTTTGCTGGGCTAGGGTTGAGCTTCGATTTGGACAACATCATCTATTTGGACAAGACGACAGGCAATTTCACAGACAAAAAAGAGTACAACAGCGTGCAGATAGATAAAAAAGTATATTCACTAATTAAAAATATAAATAATGAGGTTGAAGTGATAGAAAAAAACAACACCTTTAGTCAGGCATTGAGATTATTACATAATATTTTATACATCAAATTTAATGTAGATTTAAAGTCGTTTGAATTTATTTAATTAAAAAAATATTTTTTATACTCTACCATAAATTTTGCTTAAAGTAAAATAAATTTCAAGCAATTTCAAATAATTCAATAAAATTTTTTCAATTTTAAAATAAACTAAAATTAAGTCATAAAAATGCTAAATTTTAGTTGATTTTTTTTATTTCTTTCGCTATGCTATTTAGGTAAAATTTAAAGTGAATTTTAAGGAGAATTTATGAAAAAATATGTTTACTTATTTAGCGAAGGAAATGCTAACATGCGTGAACTTCTTGGTGGAAAGGGTGCTAACCTTGCCGAGATGACGCGTATTGGATTGCCAGTGCCACAGGGTTTTACAATCTCTACCGAAGCGTGCACCCAATACTATGAAGATGGCAGACAAATCAACAAAGACATCCAGAAAGAGATTATGGAAAACATCTCTAAAATGGAAGAGATTACAGGGAAAAAATTTGGGGATAAAGAAAATCCACTTTTGGTATCTGTCCGTTCAGGAGCTAGAGCAAGTATGCCAGGCATGATGGACACAATTTTGAATTTAGGCTTGAATGAAGAAGTGGTAGAGACCCTTTCTAGAAAGAGCGGAAATCCACGTTGGGCGTGGGACTGCTACAGAAGATTTATTCAAATGTTCAGCGACGTCGTAATGGAAGTCGGCAAAAAATATTTTGAAAAACTGATTGACCAAATGAAAGAGAAAAAGGGTGTAGTCTATGATGTTGACTTGACTGCGGAAGATTTGAAGGAATTGGCTAACGAATTCAAGGCAGAGTACAAAAAGCAACTTGGAAAAGATTTCCCTAATGATCCAAAAGAACAATTGTTTGAAGCGATCAAGGCGGTATTCCGTTCATGGGATAACCCTAGAGCTAACATATATCGTATGGATCATGATATCCCATATTCTTGGGGAACAGCGGTCAACGTTCAGATGATGGCGTTCGGCAATATGGGTAACACATCTGGTACAGGTGTCGCTTTCACTCGTAACCCAGCTACAGGTGAAAAAGGATTGATGGGCGAATTCTTGATCAACGCGCAAGGTGAAGACGTGGTCGCAGGGGTTAGGACTCCTATGCCTATCGATAAGATGGCAGAAGTTATGCCAGAAGTGTATAACCAATTCAAAGAGATTTGCAATATCCTTGAAAAACATTATAGAGACATGCAGGATATGGAATTTACCATTGAAGATAAGCATTTATATATGCTTCAAACTAGGAATGGCAAAAGGACAGCTGCTGCAGCGATCAAAATTGCGTGTGATTTGATTGACGAAGGTATGATCACTGAAAAAGAAGCGTTGATGCAGATAGACGCACGTTCACTAGATATGTTATTGCATCCACAATTCGATGCGGAAGCATTGAAGAATGCGGACAAAAACAATGTTGTAGGGAAAGGTATTGCTGCTTCACCAGGGGCAGCTGCAGGTAAAATTGTGTTCACAGCAGAAGATGCAGTTAAGTTAGGTAAACAAAAAGAAAAAGTTATTTTGGTTAGACTTGAGACCAGTCCAGAAGATATTGAAGGTATGAAATATGCACAAGGTATTTTGACCGTTCGTGGCGGACAGACATCTCACGCAGCGGTTGTCGCTCGTGGTATGGGTACTTGTTGTGTATCTGGTTGTGGCGACATCAAAATGGATGAAGAAAATAAATGCTTTACATTGGCAGGAAAAGTCTATCATGAAGGTGACTACATGTCTTTGGACGGCTCTACAGGTAAAATATATGACTGTCAAATCAAAACTGTGCCAGCAGATCCAAACAGCGGATATTTTGGTAGAATCATGAGATTGGCAGACAAATACAAAGCTTTGGGCGTTAGAACAAATGCTGATACTCCGGCGGATGCTAAACGTGCAGCAGAATTGGGTGCTCAAGGTATTGGTTTGTGCCGTACAGAGCACATGTTCTTTGACCCAGCTAGGATCGGTGCATTTAGAGAAATGATCTGCTCAGATACTGTCGAAGAGAGAGAAAAAGCGCTCGCCAAGATAGAACCAATGCAGCAAAAAGACTTTGAAGGCTTGATGGAAGCATTGAAGGGTATGCCTGTCACAATACGTTTCTTGGACCCACCACTTCACGAGTTTGTTCCAACCAGTGAAGAAGATATTGCTGCTTTGGCAAAAGCACAGGGCAAAACTGTCGCTCAAATCAAACAAATCATCAATGATTTGCACGAATTCAACCCAATGATGGGTCATAGGGGATGCAGATTGACGATCACATATCCTGAAATTGCAGTCATGCAGACCAACGCTATAATCAAAGCTGCCATCAATGTACAAAACAAGCACAAAGATTGGAAAGTCGCACCAGAGATCATGATACCTCTAGTAGGGGATGTGAAGGAATTAGCGTTTGTCAAGAAAATAGTTGTTGATACTGCTGATAAAGTCATCAAAGAGAATAATGCAACCTTGAAATATGAAGTCGGCACTATGATAGAGATCCCAAGAGCTGCTCTAACAGCAGACCAAATCGCGAAAGAAGCAGAATTCTTCTGTTTCGGTACGAACGATTTGACTCAGATGACATTCGGCTTTAGCCGTGATGATGCAGGTAAATTCTTGCCAGCATATTATGCGAATAAAATCTACGAGTCTGACCCATTCGCACGTCTTGATACTACAGGCGTTGGTAAATTGATGGAGATGGCAGTAAAACTTGGTAAATCAGTTCGCCCTGATTTGCATGCCGGTATATGTGGGGAGCATGGTGGTGATCCATCTAGCATAGAATTCTGCCATAATATTGGACTAGATTATGTCAGCTGTTCACCATTCCGCGTGCCAATCGCCCGTTTAGCCGCCGCACAAGCAAATATAAAAAATCCAAGAAAGTAAATAAAAGTGATTAAATATTATAGATCAAAGGATATATTCCTTTGGTCTTTTACCTTTTTTATAAAGAACAATAAATTTTTTAAAAATGTTAGGAGTTTTATATATTTCGTTGTATTTAGTTATGAAGAGAGTTAAAAAAAGTGTTTGAAACATAATTTTTTTATTTGTAAATTTTAAAAATATTAAGGATAATTTTTTTATATGATGTATTATGTTACTGATTGGAGATTTTACAGATGACGAGAGGGAGTATATCTTCTGCATTTCTAGATGAGTTACGTGCCAAAAATGATATAGTTGATATAGCGAGCAAATACATAACGCTGAAAAGGCGAGGCAATAGTTTTTGGGCATGTTGTCCATTTCATAATGAAAAGACTCCATCTTTTTCAATAAGGCAGGACGGACAATTCTTCAAATGTTTTGGTTGTGGGGAGAGTGGCGATGTCATCACTCTTATTATGAAATTGGAAAATGTGGATTTTTTGACCGCTGTAGAAATGCTTTGCAAAAATGCTGGTATAGAGATGCCAACCATGGCAGAAAATGATGAGATGCAACGCAAGAAAAAGCAGCGTGATATTGCTTATCAAATATTGAAAGCGACTACCGAGTTTTATCACAAGAATCTTATAGGAGCACCTAGTTCTCAACAGGCACAATATTTGCAGTCTAGGAAAATTAATTCTGAGATGATAGAAAAATTTCAGATAGGTGCATCATTAAATTATGATGATTTGCCAAAATATTTGTTGAGTTTAAGTTTCAATCCCCAAGATATGATCAACGCTGGTGTGGTTGGCAAAAATGAAAGAGGGGGTTTGTATGATTTTTATGGAACAAGGTTGATATTCCCTATATTTAATGGATTTGGGGATGTCGTTGCCTACTCAGGCAGGAGCGTCAGTGAAGCGCCCGATCATACAAAATACAAAAACACACCACAGACGATAGTGTTTAATAAAAGTGAGATTTTGTTTGCTTACAATTTTGTGCGAGACCTCAAAAAAAGTCATATGCTGGACACCATCATTATTGTAGAGGGGCATATTGATGTTATTGCATGTCATCAAGCGGGGCTCACTAATACAATAGGGTGTATGGGGACAGCTTTGACCGTGCAACATGCAAAAAAAATCAAACAACTTGTAGATAATGTCATCTTGTGCCTTGATGCGGACAATGCGGGAAGACTGGCGACCTATAAGGCGATAGATATTTTGAAAGAAGAAGGGTTGAATGTCAAAGTGGTGCGCCTAGATGTGAATAAAGCAAAAGATCCTGACGAATATTTGAAAAAATATGGAAAAGACAATTTTATGGACATGCTATCTCATGCGCAAGACTGTGTAGATTTCGTCTTGTCAGATAGTGCGAAAAAATATGATTTTAATTCTAATGCGGATAAGAACAAATATATTCAAGAAGCACTGAATTATATTTCCAAATTTTCGTCTCCCGCCGAGCAGGAAATCTATCTAAACTATGTTCAGCAATTGGTTAGAATTCCACTCGATGTTTTGCGACAAAGTATGACCAAAAAAGAGACAAAAAAAGTAGACACCCGACATGACGAAAAAATCAGCGAAACTGTCAACAATAAATATATAATTGATAGCAAAATCATGCTTCTTGCCGCCATTTTGTATAAAAAAATAACAAATTTTGACGAAATATCAGGAATTTTCTCTCCTGATGATGAATTAGATGAATTAAGTGATTTGTATAGGTTTTTAAGACAAAAAGTGGAAGAAAAAACAGATTTTAACATATCTACATTGTTTGATAATTTTGAGATAAATGATAAATCCATGATAGATAGGGTGATCAATTACAATTTTCCAGATGATGCTGTATTTGAAACTATGATTGCGGACACAATTAAGCGAGTGAAGCTATATATGCTGCAAGAAGAGAAAGAAAAATATAGAAATTTGTTGATCAAAAGTGAAACCGATGATGAAAGATTGAATTATTTGGTTAAAATTAAAGAACTGACGGATAAAATTAATAAGGAGAAACAGTGATAGAGATTGATAAACAGGATGCCTTGTATAAATATCTACAAAATTTAGGAGTGCAAGACATTGATACTTTGTATTTAGAACTTGCAAAAAATGGTAGATACAAGCGAGAGGACGTTCAATTATATTTTCTTTCGAAATTGCGACCTAGCGCTACGCAGGATATTGACGAAAGTGAATTGGAGCGTTTGGTTGATTATTATGCTGATATAAAGAAGAATAAACCGAAGCGAATATCAAAGAAAGAATTGGACTACCTTTTGAAGATATATAAAGAGACTTTAGACAAACAAATTAAGGATAAAATTCTTACTTCCAAGTTGATGGATTTGATGCTGATGTGTGTGAATTATCACTCTTTTCATAAGGATGTAGATATTCAAGACTTGATACAGGTGGCAAATTTAGGGTTGTTGGAAGCGCTAGAAAATTATAAAGTTGACGCAAAGATTGATTTTAATGATTATATAGTTTACTGGGTTAGAGAAAAAATAATACAAGAATTTGAGGAGAAAAAGAATGGTTAATGTTGATGAGATAAAGAAAAAATTGTTACAACAATTAAAAGATGAACATCAAAAATCAATTTCGGATGATAATCTGTGTAGCAATTTGATTAGAAAATATGAAGAAATTGATGCAGATGAAGTCGAACAAATCAAGCAATATTTGACTGAAAATGGTATCACAATCACGGACACAATAAGCGATATTCCGGTTGATGATAAAGAATTTGAAGATTTAATCAGCCAAATAAATGTCAATGATCCAGTGAAAATTTATTTGAAAAGCATTGGCAAAATTCCTTTATTGACGCCTGAGGAAGAGAGGGAATACAGCAGGCAGTTGACAGAAGAGCATAGCGAATATGCTAGGAATAAACTCATTGAATCAAACTTAAGATTGGTCGTAAGTATTGCTAAAAGGTATCAAAAACACAATATGCCATTCCTTGATCTGATACAAGAAGGGAATTTGGGATTGATCAAAGCGGTTGAAAAATTTGATTATACAAAGGGATACAAATTTTCAACATACGGCACTTGGTGGATTAGACAGGGCATTACACGTGCCATTTCTGACCAAGCGAGATTGATGCGTGTGCCAGTACACATGGTGGAGACGATTTCGAAGCACAACAAGGCGTTTCGTGAGTTGATGCAAGAGTTGGGTAGGGACCCACGTATTGAAGAGATTGCGGAGAGGTTGAATACGACTGTTGAAAAAGTGCTAGAAGTACAAAGAATATCTCAAGATCCTATTTCATTAGAGAGCAAAATGGGACATGAAGAAGATAGTAAGATTGGAGACATCATCCCAGACGAAAATGCTTTGTCTCCGCAAGATATTGCCATGCAAAATATGTTAAAGGAACAGTTGATGAGCGTTTTGGAGACACTCACTCCACGAGAGCAAAAAGTTATACGTTTGCGTTACGGATTAGATGACGCTCACCCTAGGACACTAGAAGAAGTCGGGCGTGAATTTTCAGTTACCCGTGAGCGTATTCGTCAAATTGAAGCAAAAGCACTTAGAAAATTGCGTCATCCATCGAAATTAAAACGTTTGCGTGATGATTTGTCAGATGATGAAGAAGAGATTGGTAAAGGGAGAAAATAATGAAAGTTATATTAGAAATACAAAATTTAGATAGACAAATCAGGGCACTCAATCGAGAAGTAGATAAATGCCCCGCAAGTATTGATTTCAAAAATTACAAAAAAGTGTTGCAAGAAGGTAGATCGCGTTTCGAACAATTAGAATCGCAAGCAAATGAAATTATCAAAAATTACAATGCCGCAATGAATAGGTATTCAAAATTTAAAGGCAATAGTGAAATCATAAAGAAACGCAATGTAGAAAATATAAATTTGGACAACATATCCTCATTAATAACAGATGCGAACGGTCTTGTCGGCGAACTCAGTGAAGAAAATAGACGAGTGGAAGAACTGGTGCGTAAGGCAGAAGAGATTGTTAGGAAAAGTTCTGAACTCTCGAATAAACTCACAGAAGCAAAGAAACGTTCGGTGAACATCAAGGCAAGGATTGAAGAAAAACGACAAGAGGTCGCCCCTAAAATAGCCGAGCTGGAAAATAAAATAAAAAATCTAGAGCCAAAGGTAGAAGATAAAGAAAAATACGCCAAATACAAAGAGATGAAAGCAAATGGTATATTTCCGGTGTATGTAAACTTGGAAGATTCTAGATTTTGTGGTGGATGCAAGACAGAATTGTCTCTCAATTTTATTGAGAAATTGAAGAATAAAAAGATGTTATCATGTGAGCACTGCGGTCGAATTATTATGTTAGACAAATAGTAATTTAATTTTAGACCCCTTCATACAATTAAGTATGGAAGGTGGAAGAAAAATTTGGTCCACTGTTGTGGACTATTTTTTAATATTGAGTGCAATAATTGGGGTGGGATTTGCATCAGGGAAAGAGATCTATGTTTTCTTTTTTGCGTTTGATGGCGCGTCAATAATTGGGATGCTAGCGTTTGGATTGTTGTATATTTACTTATTCCTTATTGTGGATTATGTGAAAAAGAAATTGGAACTAAATAGTTATACCGAATTCAATGCTATAATCTTTGGCTCGCTATGCAAATTAACAAATGTCATAATGGTCATCAATTTTACTATCACAAGTGCCGGCATGCTGGCGGGCGCAGATTATTTATTTCAAAATTTTTTTGGAATAGGTTATAGAATTCCGTCAATAATTCTCACAATAATCACACTTTTTATCTTGCTTGGCGGGATAAAAAAAGTCAAAATGATTGCCAACATTTTAGTGCCACTGATGATTGCTGTGATTGTGATCAATTCTATCGGGAACATCAACCCACAAAATGTAAATATGCAGATCAACGTTCAATCAGGTTTTATGGCTTTGTTTTACGGAATATTGTTTGGTGTAAATAATTTTGTTGCTGCGCTTCCAGTTCTGTTTGAGACAAGACTAAAATCAAAAGGCAAACTTTTTGTCGTCCTCAGTATATGTTTGATAATCTTTTTAAATATTTTGGTATTTGCCTCCAATCAGTATAGTACAGATATGCCAATGTTTGAAGTCAGCAGTAATATTTCAGTTTGGTTTTATTGTATATATTTTGCTGCTCTCGTTTGCGGATTATTTTCCACGTTGATGATCTGCAGCTTCAATACGCAAAGCATTATATTGAAAGGTAAAAAATCAATATTTGTTTCAGTCGTCATTGTATTGCTCAATTTAATTGTGTCAAATTTGGGATATTCATTTATTGTCAAATATTTATATGTCGTATCAGGAATAATCAGTGGGATTTATTTGATAGTTCTGCTGTTAATGATTTCTATTAAATTGACAAAATATAAAATTAATTCAAAAAAAATTAAAATGCAGAATAATGATGACGAAATTAAAGAAAATGAATAAAATAAATATTAAAAATTATATTTTTTAAAAATTTTTATATATTTTTTGATAAAATTTAATATTATTTTTTATTTTTTTGATGTAATTATTTGTCTCTTGATAGGGAATATTATTTAGGGTTTTTCCATCGCTAGAATATTGACCGTCTCTCAACCAAACTCTGACTCTAGTCTCACCAGCGTTGTATGCGCACAAAGCAGTGTCTACATTATCAAATTTTTTAAATAAATAATTTATATACATACAACCATATTCAATATTCGTAATGGGATTCAACAGATCTTGTTCACTCAACACTAGATCTATTCCATAATAATCGTTCATATATTGAGCGGTTGACAATTTTATCTGCATCAGTCCGATTGCCTTTTTGTTTGAGACGGCGTCAGCATTATATGAACTTTCTACATTGATGACGCTTGCTATAATTGTCGGGTCCAAATCATATTTTGATGAAATATTTATGATTTCTGATTGATATTTTATGGGGTGGGTGAGACTCAAAAAAGTTTTATATCCAGCGAGCAAAATCGTGAATACAAAACTAACAATTATCAAATAGCCCCATTTTTTCATATATCTATTATACGCAGTTAAAATTCTTTATAATCCTTTGCTAGAGAAATTACATTTTCGCCGTATTTTTCTTTTAGAGAATCTATGGTGGAACACAGTTTTTCATTTTTCACATTATCAAACAGGTTGACCTGATGGTCTTCTTGTTTGATTATTAAATTCGTA
Source organism: uncultured Clostridia bacterium (assembly GCA_944384465.1). Lineage (GTDB taxonomy): Bacteria > Bacillota > Clostridia > Christensenellales > UBA1242 > Onthoplasma. Next base: position 62,514 of record CALWTK010000003.1, on the reverse strand, counting down.
GTACATATTCTAAGTGCACGCACTGGTGGAAATTTTTCTCCTGCTAGGTGATAGAAAATTTCGTAAGAATAGTTGAAAATATCCTGTTCGTTGCTGAAGTAATGGTTCATTGTGTTTTGAGCTGACGAATAAGTGAAATCTGCATATTTGATAGTGAGATGTATCGTCTTTGCTAAAAATCCGTGTGCACGTAATCTTCTAGATACTTTGCTAGACAAATCATGAAGAAAATCTTTTATTTCATCTAGATCTCGCATATCTTTTACAGCGGTTGCGCCATTTCCCACACTTTTTGTATCTTCGTCTCGTGGGGCGATGAGTTTGTCATCATCAATCCCGCTGACCGCATTGTGAAGATATAGTCCAACTATTCCAAAGTGTTGGCGCAAGAATTGTGGGTCAAGTAAATAAAGCTCATACAAAGTATTTACATTCATGGCGTGCAATTTTTTTGCTGTATGTTTTCCAATCATGATCATATCTTCAATTTTCAATTTTTTGATGATATCTATATGATTATTTTTGTCAATGACTGTCAATCCCATGGGCTTTTTCATGTCGCTACCCAATTTTGCCAATGTTTTGCTCCACGAGATGCCTATAGATACGGATAATCCTAATTCGTTGTGTATTTGGGTTTGGATTTTTTTTGCAAGTTCGAGCGGGGTAGCATTAAAAAGCTTCAAGCTGTCAGTGATGTCTAGCCAACATTCATCTATCCCAAAAGGCTCAATTAGGTCGGTGTATTGATAGTAAATCGCATGAGCTTTTTCGCTATATTCTTGATATTTGTCATGGTGTGGGGCGACGGTTATCAAAGAGGGGCATTTTTGTTTTGCTTCCCAGATTGCTTCGCCAGTTTTGACTCCATAGACTTTTGCTAGATAGTTTTTTGCTAGTATTATTCCCGTTCGCTTATTTGGGTCCCCAGCTACCGCAACGGCATAATTCTTTATGCTTGGGTTCATGAGGCATTCTACCGATGCATAAAAATTATTCATATCCACATGTAATATCACACGTCTATCTTTCATCTTATTTCCTTTTTAATATTATAGAACATATGTTCGATTAAGTCAACTATAGTTTTATTTTTTGTTGAGTTAAATTTTATATATGTATTGACGAAATAATAATAAGTTTGTTAAAATAATAAAGGAAGAACGATATGAGTGAAAAAGAGATAAGGTTTATAAATGTTAAATTTGTGAAAAGTGCCAGCAAAAAGGAAGAATTTATTGATGATGACCTGCCCCTGATTGCAGTTGTGGGGAGAAGTAATGTGGGTAAAAGTAGTCTAATAAATATGCTCACCAACAACAAAAAAATGGCAAAGACAAGTTCGCAACCTGGAAGGACACGGTTGGTAAATTATTTTAATGTGAACAATCAATTTTATTTAGTTGATTTACCTGGCTATGGCTTTGCTAGTGCGAGCAAAAATCTCGTCAGCAGTTGGGATAGAGTCATGAACGATTTTTTCGTCGACAATAGAAATTTGCGTCTTGTGCTGTTGTTGCTAGATAGTCGTCATATGCCAACAGATTTGGATATAGAGATGTTGGATTATCTAGCGGAAAATGAAATTCCACACGTGGTTATTTTAACCAAAGCGGACAAGCTGAGTAAAAGTGAATTGAATAATAATATCAACAAAATAGCGCAGGCCATCAGACACAACAAAGATGTCATCATCCCCACAAGTGCTCAAAAAAAATTAGGCACGGATAAAATATGTGAAATTTTGAATCAATACATCTAAAATTTATGAAAAATTCAATATTATTTCAAGAATTTAACAAAAAAATGGGGAAAATTATTAATTTTTTAAATAAAAAACTCCCTTACATTGAAGGGAATCCTGTAGGATTGCTTCATATTGGGGAGTTTTAATTTTTTATCTAGAATTTGTTGATTGTGGAGACACGGCGGTTGGATATAGTGGTAGGTCAAACACTCCAGGGCACACAGTCGAACCTGCGAATGGAGTGCAAGGCGGGATAGGACAATATCCATAACTTGGTACTAATACATCCACGGTTGCTACAACTTTTAATATTGTTGTAACGCATGCGGAAATTGTGAATCCGCCTGTAGTTGTATTGTATACACCGCTAGCGATCACTGCGCTTCCAAATGCGACTACATCAATTGGAGTAAGTGATGGTTGAGGAACATACAATACGACATCTTGAGCGAGAGTGATAGTACCTTCAGCTGTGCCTGGTACATTGTTTGCATCTGTATATGTAACTGTAACAGGGATATTTATATTAGCTTGCACACGAGCAAAGTTTGGTCTATCATCAAATCTGGTTATTATCAAATCAGTTACTGTTGCATTGCTTCCTACAGAACTTCCGCTGACAAATGTGAGTGGGGTTGTGGGAGCTGCTGGATTGAAATTAGTCAATGTTAACGAATAATCTTCAATTTGTGATTGGTTCATACAAGCATCAAACACTTTTGTTGTTTGGATGCAAATACGTTCACAAAGTCCATTCATAACATTGTTTGTTTGACCTGGGAAAATGCCTGGTCTTGCATCTGTATAAAAAGACATTTTTTAACCTCCTAATGTTACTAATATATACTATTCAATAGTTTTAACTTTTGTGAGTATGTAGTAAAATTTTATGAAAATGAATAAATTATTGACAAAAGTACATGCTTTTGTTAATCTTATATAATAATTATGATATTATATGTATGTATTATTGTAATAGGTGTGATTTTTACCACAATTTTAAGTCTGTCTGTGGGACTTAATTTCTTATCTGTAACGGATGGAGAAATATTGATTACTATTATATATACATTTTTCGCGTTATTTGTGATAGACGCGCTTGTCGCCATATTGGTGCGCATTCTTCCAAAAAAATGGGTGAATCCATTTAATAAGATATACAAGGTCAGGCCATGGGAGACGAAACTGTATTTAAAATTAAAAGTCCGCAATTGGAAAGATAAAATACCAGAGACGGGTAAGGCACTTGCAGGATTTGGTAAGGATAAAGTGCTTGATATGAACGACAATCGGTATATTTATAAATTTATGGAAGAGACAGTCTATGCTGAAGTCATGCATGTGATAAGTGCGGTGTTAAGTATATTTGTGATATTTATAAATCTAAAGTTGTGGTATATCGTAGGCTTGCCAATGGCTATAGTCAATTTTGTAATTCAAATATTGCCAGTAATCGTTCAGCGCTACAACCGTCCCAAATTAGCATTATTGTACGAGAGAAATGAAAAAAAATCTCAGCAGGACAAAAAAATTGATTAAATATCTAAAAAATGATATAATATTTTCATAATTTAAAAAAATTTGTTGCTTATTATGATTAGTAAATGGCTGGAATTTTAATTAAATTTGATAAATTAAGTGCTCCAATGTTTACTATTAACTTTATCAAAAGGGAAAATGGTGAATATATTTTCAATTAGTGACTGCATCACAAACTGCGCCTATGCTAGATTGCTTCGCGTGCTTGCAATCATAAGCTTGTTGCTTGTTTGTTCTGCTAGCCCCATTACGCACGAGTGCTTATGGGGCCCCAAGTTAGCCCCACTGCGAATGAATTCTTGCGGGGACCCCAAGTTAGCCCCACTGCGAATGAATTCTTGCGGGGACCCCGGGGAGCGATGTGGCGTCCCTAATATTGAAAATTAAAAGGAGAAAATGTGAAAGTATTTTCAATTAGTGACTTACATCTTGATAGCTGTCTAGCGACAGGAATCTGCGATGTGGCGTCCCTAATATTGAAAATAAAAAGGAGAAAGAGAAGTGAATATATTTTCAATTAGTGACTTACATCTTGATATTAACAACACGAAGCCAATGGATATATTTGGCCCTGTTTGGCACAACTATTTGGATAAGATTGTCGCTAGTTGGAATGAACTTGTAAGTGATGATGATGTCGTGATCTTAGCTGGAGATTATTCTTGGGCGATGAAATTGGAAGAAGTGGTGCCTGATTTTGAGTTTTTAAATCAATTGAAAGGAAAGAAGATTATCATCCGTGGTAATCATGATTACTGGTGGAGCAGCGTTAGTAAAGTGAGAGAAAAACTACCAAAAAACACTTACGCCCTACAAAATGATGCGATTAAGATTGGCGATTTTATTTTTTGTGGGAACAGGGGATGGCTGATTCCTGAAGGAAAGTTCGATACTGAAGAAAATAAAAAAATTTATTCAAGAGAGCTAATAAGATTAGAACTTTCGCTAAAAAATGCGAAAAAATTGCAAAAAAATGACGAAAAAATAATTTATATCACTCACTATCCGCCTTTTAATAACAAGCGTGAACCAAGCGAATATACAAAAATGATTGAAGATTATGGTGTGTCGTATGTTGTCTTTGGGCATCTGCATGGATATGTCAATCCTAATATGCTGTATAATGAAATCAATGGTGTGAAATATTTTTTGACCAGTTGTGATGCGGTGAACAACAAATTGGTAAAAATTGTGTAGGTAATATATGGAATTTAAACATGTGTCAGTATTAAAAGATGAGAGTATATCAGGACTTAATATACATCCTGATGGTATTTACGTCGATTGTACTACTGGCGGTGGGGGACATTCTCTTGAGATTGCAAAGAGATTAAATAATGGTAAATTGATTTGTATTGACAAAGATGTTGATGCTTTGAGTTTTGCTAAAACGCGCCTAAAAGATTACGAAGATAAAATAATTTTTGTAAATGACAACTTTTTGAACATAGATAAGATTTTAGATAATCTGAATATAGATTTAGTCGATGGAATATTAGCTGATTTAGGGGTCAGCAGTTATCAATTGGATAACGGCGAACGAGGGTTCAGTTTCAAGCAGGACGCTAGACTAGACATGCGCATGAACCAAAATCAGACTTTAGATGCGGAATATGTCGTAAATAATTATAGCGAAACAGAGCTTTCAAAAATTTTATATCTCTATGGAGAAGAAAAAAATTCAAGACAAATTGCAAGGAAAATTGTAAAACAACGTGAAAAATCACCAATAAAAACTACTTTTCAACTGCGAGATATAATTATTTCTAGCTATCCGCCAAAATTTCAAAATAAGCCAAGTTTATGTAACAAAGCGTTTCAAGCAATAAGAATAGAAGTGAATAATGAGTTGCAAGACTTGGAATTAGCTATAGAAAAAATGTTGCAGAAACTGAAAAAATGTGGTAGACTATGTATAATAACATTCCATCCTTTAGAAGATAGGATTGTTAAATCTACATTTAAATTGCATGCAACTGATTGTATTTGTCCGCCTAGAATTCCAAAATGTGTCTGCAATCACAAAGCAGATATCCGTCTGGTAACAAGGCATCCAATAGTTCCGAGTGATGTTGAATTGAAAAATAATTCACGTGCGGCGAGTGCAAAGTTGAGAATTGCAGAAAAGTTGTAGGTGTGGTATGGAAAATGAAATTAGGACTGAACCCAAGACCGATGTAGAAATAGCGACCGAACCTGTTGAAGAGAAAGCTAGAGAAATTAGGTTCGAAGATTTACCACGTCTTGAAGATCTGTTAAAGAGCGAAAAAGAGATCAAGTCAAATCAAGAATTGAAAGGATTAAAACAGGTAGAAGAAAAGACATTGCCTGAAGACAAGCCTTTCACAATGAAGCAGGATGAAAAAAAGACCTTTGTAAAAAAACGAATTAAAATTTTTACAGGGGTGTACATAGCAGTTGCTGCATTGCTACTGACCTTTGTTGGCATTAATATTGCGACCTTGACAATTATGGATAGAGATATAAACAGTAACGCCAATACGATTCAATCCCAATCGCAAATTGTTGATATGTATGAAGAATTCAACACTCCAAACGCTGACCCCGCTGGGACAATCGAGATTTCATTGAATGAACCAAGAGATTATAGTGACGACACAAAAGAGTTGACGTTCTTTGATAAATTGACCATTTTATTTAGAAATATTTTTAGTTGATGAAAAAATGAGTGAAAATCCACTCTTTTTTTTAATTTTTTTATCATTTTTTTATTTTTTTAAAAATTGATAATTTGCATATTTAATATATGGTAAATAAAAATTATTCTAAATTAGAAATTTAAAAAAAATAAATATTTTATTAATAAATTTTTATCTTTTTATTATATTTATTCAATACAAAGACGCTTTGTTGCGACCTTACTCATTGTGACGATCTTGTTCGTAGCTTTGCTCGCTCGCGTTTTTTATTTACAAATAATTGATGGAAAGAACTTACAAGTCTTAGCTGCTGAAGAATGGCTAAGGGACCTGCCTCTTTCTAGTAAGCGCGGCGAAATTTTAGACAGTTCGGGCGTCAGTCTGGCTACGACAATAACTACGTACGATGTCTATGTACGCGCAAGAAATGTAGAGGAACCCGCTAAACTCGCAAGAGCTTTGAGTGATTTATTAAATATTGAATATGAAAAAACTTATACTAAAGTGACGAATACAAGTCTAAGTGAAATTTTGATTAAAATGCAGGTAGATGAAGATATAGCACTTTCTCTCACTGAATATAAAGGAGTATATCTATCTCAAAATGTGGCAAGAGTATATCCATATTCAAACTTGCTGACACAGGTGTTAGGCTATTGCACGATTGACAACATTGGACAGGCTGGCTTAGAGTCGTATTATGATAAATATTTGAAGGGGGTGGATGGCAAAAGTCTTACTCAAACTAACGCACAAGGAAAAGAGATAGAAAACTCGCTAAGTTACTACATCCCAAGCGTGGCGGGTGCGGATATAAATACGACAATAGATGTTCAGATGCAATCCATATTAGAGCGTGAGTTAATGGTGGCATATGAAGAAAATAAGGCACTGGGTGTCAGTGGAATTATTTTAGATGCGCAAACGGGTGGGATAAAAGCTATGAGTTGTCTCCCTGGATTCGACTTAAACAATGTGCCACGTGATGATATATCGTCGTTACAAGAGATGACGAAAAATTCAACCGTTGTAGATGTCTATGAGCCGGGTAGCACATTTAAATTAATCACTTTGGCAGCTGCTCTAAATGAAGGCTTGACGAACATAGATGAACAGTTTTATTGTAGCGGTAGATGTACTGTTGATGGCGAGACAATTAAATGTTGGAAAACTGTAGGACATAGCAGTTTGACATTGCTAGACGCTTTCAAAAATAGTTGCAACTGTGTGTTCGTTCAGTTGGCGTTAAGGTTGGGAGTGGATAAATATTACGAGTATCTAGAGTACTTTGGCTTAGGCGAAAAGACTGGGGTAGATATAGCTAGCGAATCTAGTGGCATCATCATGCCGAAAGAGAATGTCAGGAATGTGGATTTGGCGCGTATTGGCTTTGGGCATGCAATAGCAGTGACGCAATTACAAATGGCAACAGTCTATGCCAAAATTACAACTGGATATGAAATCACACCACATCTATTAGAAAGTATAATTAGCAATGGGGAAGTGCTGTATCAAACTACTACTGCTAAAAATGAAATAAAATTGTCCAAAAGTACAATTGAGACAGTCAATATGATGCTTGCCAATAACGTGAACAGCGAAGGTAATTATACATTCATAGCGGGTTATGATGTGGGTGGCAAAACAGGGACGGCGCAAAAATATGGTGAAGATGGTCAGATAGCTACAGGTAAATATATATCCAGTTTTATAGGAACATATCCTGCAACGAATCCAGAATACGTCATAATAATTTGCATAAACGAGCCTTCGGCAGGGGCGTATTATGGCGGAGTGGTGGCAAAGCCAGTGGGCGAGCGCGTACTGAAATCAATTTTTGAAACAAAAGCTATAGCTCCCACTGATGCATCGCAATTAGATAACACACCAAATATATTGATGCCATATATAGTTGGGAAAAGTCTCGCGGATGCTTGTTCGGAATTGAAAAAATTAGGCTTAAATGTTTTGTTTGATGGCGAGGGCGAATATGTTGTTGAACAATTGCCGCCAGAAGGGACTCTTCTATACCTTGGAGAAGTTGTCTATATCATTACAAATTAAAAAAATCCACCATTTAATTGGTGGATTTTGATTAAGAAATCCGCATGAAGTTAATTAGTTAGTTCTTTTTGCTATTGTTATTTTATAATTTGCTCTATATACATAGAATAATGATTCTAAATTAATTGCTGATTTGGATTAAATTTATCATAAAAATATTGTTAAAAGTAAATAAATTTATAAAATAAATGTAAAAATTTTTATACAAATAGGAATTTTTGTCTTTTTTTAGCTGTCAAGAAAAATTCTATCTTCTATATGCTACATTATGGTAGAGAGGTAATTATGAAACTTTATGATATAATTTCCAATTTGAAATTCGTGGGCATTAAAAACTACCAAGAGTTAGATATTGATGCACTGACCTGCGACAGCAAAGAGAAGACACATAATAGTATCTATTTTTGTATAAAGGGGCTAAACAATGACGGGCATGAATATGCCGCCGATGCGATAAAAAATGGTGCAGTCTGCCTCGTTGTCGAAAGATTTTTAGAGCTTCCAATCTGTCAGATATTAGTTGAGAACAGCAGAGCTACCATGTCGTATATTAGTTCTATATTTTATGAGACTTATAAATCAAAAATGAGATTTATAGGCATTACGGGCACAAACGGCAAGACTACGACCACCTTTTTAATACGTGAAATACTCACAAAACTAAACAGAAAAGTTGGCATGATAGGGACAGAGGGGATATATATAAATAACCTTTTGTTGCCACCGACATTGACCACACCCGACCCAATTTTATTGCACAAAGTCTTGCGCGATATGGAAAATAACGGATGTGAGTACTGCGTCATGGAAGTCAGCGCGCATGCAATAGCGTTAAATAAAATAGACAACATATATTATGATGTGGTGGGGCTAACAAATATAACAAAAGACCACCTAGATTTTTTCGTCAATATAGATAATTATGTCAAATGTAAAGCGAGTTTGTTTGACTATCGACATGCCAAGGCGGGAGTGATAAATACAGACGCAAAATACGGAAAAGAGATAGCTAAAAAAGCTAACATTGAGATCTCGACAGTGGGTAGAGAAGGTGATATCAAAATAATAAATGCAATAAACACATTAAAGGGTACGACAATCAAGTTTGAATATAAAGGGAAAGAATATTCAACGCACACTAATCTCATTGGAGATTATAATGTGGCGAATGTGATGATGGCGATAGGGTGCCTAACAGGCATAAACATTGATATAAAAGAAATTTGCAATGTTCTAAAAAATATTGATGTCATTGTGCCTGGGAGATTTAATGTCTTGAATATAGATGCCAATTTTAATGTCGTGATTGATTATGCCCACACTCCAGATGGAATGAAAAATATTTTATCTACTATCAAACAACTTCCAATAGCGAAACTTATCACAGTATTTGGCTGTGGTGGGAATAGGGACAAGACAAAGCGCAGTGAGATGGGAGAGATGGCGTGTGAGTTGAGTGACTATGTGATTGTGACCAGCGACAACCCACGGAACGAAAATCCAGAGCTCATAATTGATGATATATTGCGAAACAACACGAGCAAAAATGTAGTAAAGATCACGGATAGAAAATCTGCAATAGAGTATGCGCTGTCTATAGCAAGGGAAAATGATGTCGTGGCAATATTAGGCAAAGGGGCAGAAAACTATCAAGAGATAAAGGGAGTGAAATTTCCATATAGTGATTATGAAGTCGTAGATAATTATTTCAAATATCAGAATAAAAGTGTATTAAAACATGATTAAATTGTTGATAGCATTTTTGCTAAGTTTTGCTTTGTCAGTGATATTGATGCCGTTCATTATCAAATTTTTCAAGAAAAAAAGTGCTAATCAGACTATATTGGGCTATGTAGAAAATCACAAAGAAAAAAACGGGACGACCACCATGGGTGGTGTAGTATTTATTGTTACTACACTGACTATAGCGTTTGTTTTTTTAAGATATGACAATACTTGGTTCATGACATTGATGATAAGTGTGTTTTTTGGTGTGCTTGGCTTGATGGATGACTATCTAAAGGTGAAATACAAGCAAAATTTAGGCTTGCGTCCGTATCAAAAGATTATTGGACAGCTGGGCATCTCGATTATATTCGCTTTGTTCATATATTTTTCATATCAAGGTGGGAACCTATTTATTCCTTTTACTGAAAGCAGTTTTGATATAAAATTTTGGATTATACCGCTAGTGATAGTCGTACTGATTGCGTCATCAAACAGCGTCAATTTGACCGATGGCTTGGATGGACTAGCTGGAAAAGTTAGTTTGATATATTTGGTGATGTTTACTATAATCACTTCCTTAGTGTTAAGCAATTTGTATTCATCAGGTGAGACAGGGCAAATACTTACGAACATTCAAAACATAAACGTATTATCCATGCTGTTTGCTGGTGCTATACTAGGATTTTTGATGTTCAATACCTCAAAAGCGTCCATATTCATGGGAGACGTGGGGTCGCTATGTCTAGGTGGATATATTGGTGCATCCGCATGCGTGTTGGGTATGGAACTCATATTACCTATAATAGGTTTTTGTTTTGTGTTCAGTGCAATCTCTGTCATTTTGCAAGTCGCCGTATTCAAACTAAAAAAGCGACGAATATTTAAGATGGCACCATTTCATCATCATTTGCAGATGTCCGGACTGTCAGAACCAAAGATAGTGGCAATATATTCAGCAGTCATTATATGTATTGGCGTAATATGTATTATTTTTTACCTTTTGTAATATATTGCATTAAAAAAAATACAATTATTATAAAGGTGGAATATGAATTTAAAAAATAAAAATGTTCTAGTATATGGGATGTCTCTGTCAGGTGAATGGGCGACTAAATTGCTGTTGAAATTAAAGGCTAATGTGTTTTTATATGACGACAACTGGGACAAGTTGAAGGCAAAATCATTCAAAAATTGTTTTTTAATACAGGAATTGAATGAAAATTTGATCAGTCAATTTGATTTTTTAATAGTTTCTCCTTCGATAGAAAAGGAAAATAAATACTTAGTTATAGCAAAAAAATTGAACAAAAAAATATATAGCGAAATTGAGTTCGCTTCCATGTTTTCAAAAAATATTGTTGCAGTGACAGGAACGAACGGAAAGACCACCACTGTGGAGATGATCACTGCAATTCTGAATAAAAAATACAAAGCGGTAGCGTGTGGTAATATTGGATATCCAATGTCAAGAGCGGTATTAGAGAAGAAGCGATATATCAAAGTAGCGGAAGTCAGCAGTTTCATGCTAGAAAATGCTGAAAGTTTTTCACCGCATGTCGCCACTGTCTTGAACATAGAACCTGATCACTTGATTAGGCACAAGACGATGGATGAATATCAAAACTTGAAACTAAGCATCTTCAAAAATTTAAAACCGCATGACTATGCTGTGGTGAATTTGGATTTGAATATTCATCCTACTTTAAACTGCTTGGCTGTCACATACTCATACAAACATATAGCAGACGTATACATAAAGGATGGCTGTATATATTTACACCAAAATAAAATAGTCGCGATCAACGAATTGAAATTGAAAGGTAAACACAATATCTACAATGCCATGTGTGCCATTTGTTATGCTTACATATATAGAATCCCACCAAGGTTGATTAGGGAAGCGCTGATCAATTTTAAAGGTGAGAGATACCGCATTGAGTTTATCGGCAAAATTGACGAAATAAATTTTGTGAATGATAGCAAATCTACAAACACATCTTCCACTTTGGCAAGTGTGGAGACAGTGAAAGGAGCGGTCATCCTTTTGCTTGGGGGTTCTAAAAAGGGGCTAGATTATACTAAACTTTTTGATAAATTAAATAAAAAAGTGCGCCAGGTCGTGGTGTTTGGTGAGACGGCAGATGATTTCGTGACGGCAAATTCTAATAGGTTCAATATAGAAAAATTCCACACAATGTCGGCTGCTTTTGATTTTGCTGTGAGTATTGCCAAACCGCACGACACGATTTTACTTTCGCCGGCTACAGCGAGTTATGACCAATACAAAAATTATATAGAACGCGGTAGAGATTTTGATAAGTTGGTGAAAGAATATGAAGTTAAGACAAAGAAAGAATAGTATAATCATCATCGTATGTACGCTTGCTCTCGCAATTTTTGGCTGTATTATGGTGTATAGTGCCAGCAAATATTCGGCGGTTGTCAATTATGGTGACCAATTTTTCTATTTAAAAAAGCAGATTATAGGTGTGGTGTTGGGTGCGATAGGGCTGATTGTATGCAGTTTTATCAACAATAAATTCTATAAAAAATTTTATTGGATATTTTATTTTGTTGGATTAATCTTTTTGATTTTAGTGTTTATCCCGGGGCTTAGTAGGACCAGTTATGGAGCAACTAGATGGATTGGAATAGGTAGTTTTACAATTCAACCTAGTGAAATAGCGAAATTTTGTCTAGTGTTTTTCTTGGCAGGATATCTTTCAGATGGAGATAAACTCTCGAAAATAAAACACATCTTGATCACTTTGAGTTTGGGTGGAATATATTGCGTGTTGATAATGCTAGAACCCAATATGTCTATCACAATGTGCGTAGCGTTCACTTTGATATTCATGTTGTTCATAGGTGGTATGCGTCTAAAAGTTTTTGGGGCTATGATCGTCCCTGCCATAGCGTTAGTTGTGGTATTAATTTTAGTTGAACCTTATAGATTGAGTCGAATTGTGGCTTTCATCAATCCGTGGAGCAATCCACTTGATGAAGGGTATCAATTGATTCAGTCTTTGTATGCTATAGGCAGTGGTGGACTGTGGGGAGTGGGGCTGTTCAATAGTAGGCAAGCTGAACTGTTTTTGCCCTTCAGCGAATCTGACTTTATCTTCTCTATAATAGCAGAGGAATTGGGCTTCATAGGCTGCGTCATGGTGTGTCTTGTGTTCTTGATATTAATCATTTATACATTCAAAGTGGGCATGCGTGCCAATAATAAATTTTCAGCATTTTTATGTTTCGGGATAGGAGCAATTATCAGCATTCAAGTATTGTTAAACATAGCGGTAGTCACTGGTTCGATTCCGCCAACAGGACTACCGCTTCCATTTATCAGCGCGGGGTCGACATCATTATTTGTATTTATGTCAGCGATTGGCGTGGTTATCAATGTTGACAAGCAGACAAGGAAAGAAAAACTAGCATCTTTCAATTTATAATCATACATAAATATATGAAAGAAAAAAATGATAGTTTTATTATTAAAGGTGGTAAAAAATTATTTGGTGAAGCATATGTACAGACGTCAAAGAATGCATGTCTTCCAATAATTTCTTCCAGTTTGCTCACAACGGAGAAAGTCAAAATAAAAGATTGTCCAGACATTTTGGATGTCAAAAATATGGTACTGATGCTGCAAAAATTGGGCGTCAAAATTGACCATGACGGCAAGGATTTAATAATAGACAGTTCGGGGTTAAATAATGTCAATCTTGATTGTGAATTGACAAAGACTATGCGTTCTTCAATATTTTTGCTGGGGTCCCTCTTACAAAGATTTGGCACAATCATGATCAACACCCCGGGTGGATGCAAGATAGGTGCTAGGCCGATTGATATTCATATTGATGCTTTCAAAAAATTGGGTGTAAAAGTTTCATGCCTAGGCGACTGCTTGTTTTTTGATGCATCAAGAGCAAAAGCTAATAAAATACACTTAAAATTACCTAGCGTGGGAGCTACAGAAAACATCGTCCAGTTCGCCTGTCTACTGAAAGGCAAGACAGAGATTGTCAATGCAGCAAAGGAGCCAGAGGTGGTTGACTTGTGTAATTTCCTGTCATTAATGGGAGCGAAAATATTAGGAGCTGGCACGAATAAAATCACTATATATGGTGTAGATAGTTTACATGGGGTGGAATATAGACCGATCGGAGACAGGATAGTGGCGGGAACACTGATGACAGCTGTTGCACTGACGGGTGGGGAATTGACTCTGAGAAACGCCAACGCAAATCAAAATGAAAAATTAATTGATATTTTGCGTCGAATGGGTTGTCAAATAAATATCAAACATGATATAATAAAAGTAACTAAAAGTGGCAGATTGAATTCAATTGATGTCGTAACGGGGTATTATCCTGAATTTCCGACTGATTTGCAATCTATGCTTTTGGTGTTGATGTGTCTAGCGAATGGAGAATCTAGGTTGCAAGAAAATATTTTTGAAAATAGATTTCTCATTAAAGACGAGTTGATAAAAATGGGTGCCCAAATTCATCAAATCGACAACCGCAATGTGTTAGTTTACGGGCAGAATGAGTTGAGAGGTTGTACAGTTCAAGCGAAAGACCTGCGTGGCGGGGCTAGTCTAGTTTTGGCAGGATTAGTGGCAAAAGGTGAGACAGTTGTCGAAGGTATCCGTTACATTGACAGGGGGTACGACCATTTTGAAGACGTTTTGAACTCGCTAGGTGCGGATATAAAACGAACATAATTGTAAGACGAAAACATGACGAAAAAAAGAATAATTATCATCTCAATCATAGTTTTTGTTGTGGCACTAATTTTGATTTTGTTTTGTGCTGTTTTTTGCGTGAGACGCCAGGACGTCACATTCTCGGGCGAACGCACGGAAAACACATTGAATATAACGGACGATAACATCTTGCAAAGTGCGGGGATAAAAAATGGCAGTTCAATATTCTCACTAGATAGAGACGGAGTCGTGCAAAATATAGAGACGTCATTCCCTTACTTAAAAGTCATTCAAGTCAATTTAGTCAGTGCGATTAGAGTGGAAATTACAGTGAGAGAGCGCGTTGCGATGTACTACACTGATTTCAATGGAAGATATTATATCGTAGACGAAGAATTGAAAGTTTTAAACATTGTCGACACTGCTCCAGCAGATCTATCTTATATCTATCCGAATATACTAGACGATGATACCAACACGAATATCTTAGGAGTGACCAGCAATACAAACGTGTGCGATTTTTTAGGTAGTGAGAATTTGCAAAACATTACAAATGATTTATATTTATCAATGTGTAGAACGGTAATGGTAGATGTGCCTGAAGGAAAGGAATATGTCGACAGAGATGATATAAAAAATATTGTCAACTCAATTCAATTTGGCTACGATTATACAATTCAGGACGGCAGGTACGATAGGGTGATAATCAGTACAAGCTATGGCTTTACTTTAGATATTGGTATGCCACAAAATGATTTGGATTATAAAGTCAACGTATGCTTCAGCACCATTGATGCTCTTATTAGCCAAGGTAGAGAGACAGGGACTATAATTTATGGTTTTGATAAGGAAGGAAACACAGATATAAAATATGTTCCATAATAGAAAAGCTTAAAATATAACTTAAGTTTTTCTTTTTTTGTATTCATTTCAAGATAATAAGGGGTATATATAAATTCAACACCACCATATATTGTGGTATTATAAAATTTTTTGACTTTTTATTAATAAATTTTAATATTTATATATTAAAATATTTGACTCTTGGAAGCGCATTTTGTATAATAATTTAGATTTTAAGATATTTGAGGGGCTTATGCTGAATAAAATTAAATATATCTTAGATATTGGTTCTTCTTGCCTTAGACTGCTAGCCGAGACAAAAATTATGGGCAGAGCACACATCGTGGCAGAAGAAGATGTGCTGTATGATGGATATATGGATGGTGAATTTTTATCACCAGACGTATTGCCTGAAAATTTGTCTCAACTGGTAGATAATTTATCGACAAAATTGAGAAAACCAATCAGTTCAATCATTGTTGGTGTTCCTAGCGAATTTTGTATATGTGTTTGCAAAAGGATCTCTAGGAAATTTGTAGATTTACATAAAATTACGAATAATGATTTGGTAGAGCTGTATAATAATAATTCTTCCTTTGGAGATAGCGAAGAATATGAAGTTATTAATTATAGTCCTATGCAGTTCGTGCTAGACGATGACATGAAGACAATGTCTCCAATTGGCAAAAGGACGGCGTCATTGACTATGGACGTGAGTTTCATCCTGGCGAAAAAGTCCTTCATTGAATTGATGATCAAGACATTGAATTCAATTGGGGTGAAAAATGTAGATTTCATCTCTACAGCATTGGGGCAAGCGATGAATTGCAAATTGGACATTGACAAAAATCTGCCAATTGCAATAGTAGATGTCGGTCATATTTCGACTAGCGTCTGTGTGTACAAGGGGGAAGGACTGGCACTTTTGAGTTCTTTCTCTATGGGAGGCGGACATATCTCTTCTGACTTGATGCAAGTTTTAGGCATGAGTTTTAAGGAAGCGGAATTGATCAAACGAAAGGTGATTTTGACGATTGATTCGAACAAAAATGAATATTATGAGATCGCGTCAAAGGGCAGTCTAATCAAAGCGCCTATAAACATTACGAATCAAATAGTGAAGAGTCGCATTGAGATGATAGCAAAAATCATTGCAGAAATTTTGGATGTAGACAAGGTGTTTAAAGATATTGACATATATTTGACTGGTGATGGTATCTCGCATTTCAAGGGGGTAAAAAGTATTTTGAAAGACATCACTGGGAAAAATGTATTTGAATATACTAATCCGTTTGACAACTCGAAGGATAGATATCAGACATCGAAAACGGGCTTGGCATCGCTTGCCGAAATTGTAGTGTAGGATAAGGAGATGGTATTATGGATTTTGACATGACGAGTACAATATGTAACATCAAAGTAGTAGGAGTCGGTGGGGGCGGAAACAACGCTGTCAACAGGATGATTGCTGCCGGAATTACAGGCGTGCATTTCATTGCGGTAAACACTGACAAGCAGGATCTCATGATGTCAAACGCTGATGAGATCATTCAGATAGGTAAGGAACTCACAAAAGGTCTCGGCGCAGGAGCTAATCCAGAAGTGGGTAGAGCTGCGGCAGAAGAGAGCAAAGACGAGTTGATCAAAGCATTGCAAGGGACTAACCTTCTTTTCATAACGACAGGTATGGGTGGCGGTACAGGTAGCGGCGCTGCTCCGTATATTGCAAAACTTGCTCATGACATGGGCATTTTGACAATTGGTGTGGTCACAAAACCATTTAAGTTTGAAGCACCTAAACGTGCCTTGAATGCGGACAACGCTATAGACGAGATGAAAAAATATGTTGATTCTCTAGTCATCATTCCTAATGAAAAACTTTACACAATTTTGAAAAAGGACGTCACATTTGTAGACTCATTTAGGTATGCAGATGATGTTTTGCGTCAAGCAATTCAGGGAGTCAGTGATCTGATAGCAGTGCCAGGACTAATCAACCTTGATTTTGCCGATGTGTCCACGATTATGAAAGGTAAAGGTATTGCTCACATGGGTATAGGTAAAGGTAGAGGAGCTAACAAGACTATAGAAGCAGTGAGACAAGCGGTCACGAGTCAGTTGCTAGAGACTAGTATAGAAGGCGCTACTGGTATATTGATCAACATCACTGGCGGGCGAGATTTGACTTTGTCAGAAGTGTATGAAGCAGTTGACCTAGTCAGAGACGTGGCAGACAAAGATTGCAATATCATATTCGGAGCTAAAATCAACAATGATTCTAGCGGCGAGACAGAGATCACAGTTATTGCTACTGGATTTGAGCATTACAACAAAGCGTCCGAGCCGGATGATGCGCCAAAGTTCAAAGAAAATAGTGCAAATTTCACACCTTTTGTAGAAGCGCAAAAAGAAGAACCCGAGGAGCAAGAAACGAAGGAAGATGATGAAGTTGAAGAAGATAAAGTAGAAGACATCTCTATTGCCACTAAAAAACCTATTGTTGATGATGACGATATTCCGCCATTTTTACGTAAATTAAGAAGATGAAAATAAGGTATTGACAAAATTAATTTTGTATGCTAATATGAAATAACAATGGAGGGAAAATGAAAAAAAACACACAGAAAGATCCTGTTATTATTGATAATATTGAACAAGAGTTTGAAGATTATCCTTATCAATTTAAATATGCGGATGGTCATTTAAGTGAAAGATTTAAGTCAGTTAAGCCTTATCGTAATGGTTACGCTATTGTTCAAAAGAATGGTAGATGGGGTTGCGATCCATACTATATAATGAGTTTGGACGAGTCAAAGACAGGACCTTTTGAAGAGATAATTGAATTAGGGAATGGCCAGTACATGGCAAAATTGTTTAAAGAGACTTATCATGGTCCATCTAATACTAAATATGTTTTGGTTGAAGTGGAAGGAGACTCGTTAGTTATATCTGGCAAAGAAGCGGACAACAAAAGTGTCATCAATGAAAACGCTGCTACTGACGAATTGTCTACAAATTTATAAATTGAAGAAAAAGAACTATAATAGTTCTTTTTTTCTTGCTTCAATTAATAATCTATAATTGCGAGTGTAAATTTTTTATATTGACAGTTTTCGTAAATTTTAATATAATGTAATAGTCGATGAAAGGGTGAAATATGAAGAGGATAAACAAATATCAATGTGAATATGAACGAAAATATGATGATAATATTTTTTCATATTCCTTCGGTCAATATGTTCGCCCTGAAGATCTCAAAGGGGCAAAGTATAGCGAATGCTATTGGTCATGTGTTTATTATAATCAAGAAAATCAGCCTGTATTTAAAATTTTTCAAACAGAAAAAAATTCCAACCTTATGATTATGAACGAGTCAAATAATCCTATTTTTTATGGTTATAATTTAGAAAATTCTACCATGCTGCTTAATCGAAATTATGTGGGTGCTATACATGGTTCACATTTCGAGCAAGATAGAGATGCAGGGAGCAAAAGATATTTTATGATTGTCACTGACAAAAATGGTCGTCTGATAGCATATGTCGACATGCTTGGGCGAATATCAAAAACTTATACAAAATCCGGGTATCAGTTTGGCAGATATGTTACAGGAAGGACATCGTTGCAAGAATTGGACAGTGAGTTTTTTGCCGATACTCATTTTGTAGATATGGTAAGACAGCATGAATTAAGGAAATACTTTTTTAGGTTGAATAACAATAAAATGTCAGCTGAAGAGCAAACAGATTATATCAATAAGATTGAGACTATAATCAAAAATAAAGTTGAAGCAGCGAACAATTTGTCGTCATCAAATTTAGTTTAAATATTATTTTAATTATAAAAAACTAGTATTAAAAGTGTTAAAAGAGACCGAATTTTCGGTCTCTAAATATTTTCATGTGAATTTTCACAGTTTAAGAGTGATAATATTTGTTCATCAATTTTTCAAACAGCGCTACTGCAAAATACATCACGCACGCTAACACGCACAGGATTACTGTTGATGTCATGACGAGATTTAGATTGAAAACTTGCCCGCCATATATTAACAAATAGCCTAGACCTGCTTTACTTACCAAATATTCACCCATAATTGCGCCAATCCAACTCAATCCTACATTGATTTTTAGAGTGGCTACAATATCTTTTAGCGAGTTTGGTAAAATCAGTTTGAAAAATATTTGAAATTTATTTGCACCTAATGATTTAGATAGAGCAATCAATTGCTTATCACAGCCTACAAATGAGTTCATAATATTCATAATTGTAACAATAATCACAATCAGAATACACATAAATATTATAGCTTTACTGCCTGCGCCGAACCAGATAATGATAATCGGTCCAAGGGCGATTTTTGGTAGCGAATTCAACACGACTAGATAGGGTTCAAGTACGCGCCTTAAGAAATCACTATACCATAATATGAACGCTACAATAAAGCCAATCCCCGTCGCAATAGCAAAGCCTATCAAAGTTTCATACAAGGTTATCTTTGAGTGATAGATAAGTTCACCACTTCTAAACATTTCTCCAATAGTCTCTGCTATTTTTGAAGGGCTTGAAAAGAAGAAAGAACTTATGATTTCATATTTTGTCAGCAGCTCCCACAAAAGTAGGAAAGCGACCAAAATAATGATTTGAGTTAAAAGTATTAGTATTTTTTTTGTTCGGTATTTTTTTAAATAGTCGTAATGCGACTTGCTAAATTTTCTTTTGTTTTTCATTTTGTATTTCCTGCCAGATAATGTCGAACAACTTTTTTGCCTTGTC
Source organism: uncultured Clostridia bacterium (assembly GCA_944384465.1). GTDB lineage: Bacteria > Bacillota > Clostridia > Christensenellales > UBA1242 > Onthoplasma. The sequence continues at coordinate 42,446 of CALWTK010000003.1, read as the reverse complement.
AGTTTTCCTGCGTTCAAAAGGTGTCATTGTAGTTGGAAATTTTGTCTCATGGATTGCTTTTATTGTGCCTGGCCTTGACGTGAGGACAACAATTCTATCCGCCATGCTGATAGCTTCTTGAATGTCGTGAGTCACCAAAATTGCTGTCTTTTTTTCTTTCTTTATGATATCGAAGATGTGGTCACACAACTCCAGGCGGGTTTGATAATCCAACGCACTGAACGGCTCATCTAGGAGTAGAAGTTCAGGCTTTAACGCCAAGGTTCTAATCAACGCGACACGCTGACGCATACCGCCACTTAACTCGCTGGGATGTTTTTTCAAGAAATCTTTTAGTCCATATTTTTCAGCGAGAAAGAGGGCATAATCTTTTCTCTCTTTTGTATTCAAATGTTTGATTTCCAAGCCAAAATAAATGTTTTTCTCAATATTTCTCCATGGCAAAAGATTATCTCTTTGAAACATATATCCACATAAATTATCCTTTGGATTTGGTGTCTTTTTTGCTACCATTACGCTTCCTGAACTTGCTTTGAGAAGCCCCGCAATTATAGATAATATAGTGGTTTTTCCGCATCCAGATGGACCGACTATGGCGATGAATTCTTGATTTGATATTGTCAGATTTATATCCTGCAATGCTGTTGTCTCAGAATCAATGCTTTGATAGATCAAATTCAGATTTTTTATCTCAACAAGTTCATTCATTTTACATAACTTTTGTAGCGAAACTTGTGTTCACTGCTTCGTTCCAAGCAACGCGGTTTGTCAGTTCGCCTGCATTATCAATGATGTCTAGCATGTTGTTCCAAGACGATTCTTTCAAAACGAAACTTGAAGCGTAAGCACCGATCCTGATATAATTTTTCACTGATGCCAATATCAATTCGTCAGACGTGGTGCTAAATGATGGCTTTAGAGAAGATATGATTTGAGAGTCATCAGCGCTCATCAAATAGTCATAACCCTTTTTCAACGCACGCATAAATTTATCCAATTTTTCCCCGTTGTTGTTCAAATATTCACTTGTTGCAGTGAAAACTGTATATGGGATGTCGCTCACTTCGTCTCCAAGAGCTGCTACAATATGGCCCGTGCCATCAATTTCACATTGACTCGCGGTAGGGTCGAACATTGTGCAATAATCCCCAGTCCCAGCGACAAAAGAGGATGCTGTCAAGTTGAATGCGATAGATGTGTCCAAAATGGTGTCCACATCCGCACTTAATTCATCACCAGGGTGCAAGCCATGCTGTTCAAGGATGTATTGCAGAGTCATAGCAGGCATGCCACCTTTTCTTCCGCCAATGATGTGAGAGCCTTTTAGATTTTCCCAGCTAAAATTCTCGCCTTCATCTGTCCTGCCTACCAAGAATGAGCCATCACACGCCGTCAGTTGAGCAAATATGATTGGGGCATTGGCCATACCGTTGTTTCTAACATACACTACAGATTCTGGTCCCATCAGACCGATGTCTGCACTGTTGGAAATCAAAGAGGACATGACCGTGTCGCTACCGCCAGCGTTTGTCAATTCTATCTCTAAGCCTTCGTCTTCAAAATAGCCATTGTTCATAGCTACATACAGTGGGGCATAGAAGATAGAATGAGTAACCTCACTGATTCTAATTTTGTTGTCGTCTTTGTTGCCACAACCGGTTAGAACGAGAGAAAATACTCCAACAAAAAGTACTAATAAAATTGAAATTTTTTTCATTCATTCTCCTTATTTGGAAGGTTTATAGTGGTTTAATTCTTCCATATCTCATAGTATGAAATTGTTTAATTTTTGTTAAAATGAAATTTGTATTGAAAAATACTTGGCAAAATTTTGTGATTTTGCTAAAATACAATAGAGGTTTTTTATTATGACTAGAAGTGATGCTTTATATAAAGTGCTTTTTGCAATTGAGATTGCTCTGTTACCTATGGTGATATTCGCTTATTTGTACTTGCCTGAATGGTCTATGGGGTTATTTATAGCGGGCATTTTACTCGCAAAAATTTGGCTAGAACTATTTAAGGACAAAATCAATTTTTCACATGTCATTATAGATGCGGTAGGGAGCATTGTAGTTTTTGCTACTTTGCTGATATTTTTTATGGTGATTGACTTGATAAACGTAGCATTGGGCGTTGTAACTCTCGTGCTTATTGTTATTATGAATATTTTTAGCATCCTATATTTCAAGAAAAATTTGCCTGAATATGTTGATGCCGTAGATTATTGCTATATTTTGTTTGAATGTTTGACGCTCATCGCGTTTACATTCTTAACATATTATTCATTGATTACGGATATTGGTTTATTTGCGTTGATTATGACGTGCGCAGTGTCTATCATATATAAGATTTATTATGCCTTCAAATACACAAAACTTGGAAATATTTTTAGACGTAAAAAATAATTCACTATTGACAAATAAGACACAACATGATATTATATAGGCAGGAGTAGGTTATGGGAATGTTTTTATCGTTTGAAAGTCCATTAGAATTTTTACTTAGATATACGGTCATCACAGGCGTGATCTTCGCTATCATTGGGGCAACTATCATGATGATGGCTAAACGTATCACTATGGCGAAAAGGAAGCAGGATGAGATCAGCAAAAATGATAAACTTTATCTAGGTTTGATGATCACTGGTATTTGCTTGATTTTGGTAGGTATGATAATTATTGCTTTACCTATAGAAGAGACTTTCTATACGGCAGGTTAATATGTTAGGGTACATTATTGGGATCAATTATAACAAGTCTTATTTCGAGTGTCGAGATAGTATTTTGGTTGAGAATTGATGCTTTCGCATTGTGCGACAGCATTTTTTCATTTTACATTAAATATTTTCAAAATAGATGCATGTAATATATAGGAGATAAATATGAATCTTTTAGAGCGAACTTATTTAAAAAACGTTAAAAAAAATTGTGAAAAATTAGAGACAAATGAATCTGAAGGGATACAGGTCTATATTGACAAAATGGGAGACTTCATTGTCTTGGACGATGAAGATATTATAATAGTTACTCCCCTGTCTCAAAACAATGACTATTCTATCTTAAGCAATGAAGCGAGAAGGAGATTTTTTTCTAGAGATGACAAAATTTCCATGTTTTTAACCTTTGATGATGATGTTTTTCGTGACAGGGATTTCGTTTTAGATTGTGCCAATGTCATTCGTTCGATTTTGGCATATGGCGCTAAAAACTATGATAAGGAATTGTCAAGATACGACATAGAGAGAGGGCGTTATGTGAAGAAAGCATTTGCGACACCAATAGATTATAAAAATTATGCTATAGAAGTGCTTAAAATTGTTGCGCAAAAAATTTCCGATGAAAAGAAAAAAATCTTTAATAGAGATTTGGTCATCGAACAAAGTCAATCAGAAATAGAAAAATCCCCTAAAGAAATCAACAAAGATGTTGACGATGTGATTAATTCGATTGAAAGGTTTATGCTATATTAGCATGACCTTTTTTGTTTATTTATATATCTATATATTAATTTATTATTTGTTTTTTACAAATTTTATAAAAAATTATAATATTTTCTGTTTTATAAAACTATATTGTATTAATCAAATCCATTTTTGGCTAATTTTATCTATGTTAGAAATATTTATTTTTTAAAATTAAATAAAATTTTATATTAATTTTTGGAATTTTGTTTAATTTTGTTGACTAATTATTATTATTTTGTAATAATAATTATATTAAAGAAGGGAGGTTTTATGAAAAATTTTTTGAAGAAAATGCCAGTTATGATCGTTTTCGTGGCATTAGCAGTGATTGGCTTGCTTGTGTACATACCTATGCTTGCGCGTCCTATTAGTTATGGTATGACTTATGTTGAAAGATACACTGCAACTGCAGAAGATGCTGCGATTTACGGCATTGAAGAAGGCACTGAAATGACCGCTAGAATGAGATTTGATGATGACAAATCCGTAAAAATGCTCATCAAAACTGACGGACTAGAAATTGAGATGGAGATGTGGATTTATAGAAATGGTAATAAATTCACGACTGTAGGCATGAAAAGCGCCGCTGGGCAAGTTACTGCAGATTGTATGACAGAAGATGAATATAATACTCAAGTTGAAGAAATCGAAGCGCTTAAAGATACTGAAGAATGGGACAGTATGTGGAATAGTGATTACACTGTGTCCATAAACGCTTTTAGAACAGGTGAAGAAGGTGACTATATGCTATGTGAAGATGCAATCATATTCACAGTATTATGGGGTGTGTTGGAAGTAGCGTTGATCGTGTTCGCTAGTTTGTCTGTAGTGTTCTTTGTAAAAGGTAAGAAAACTGCTCCTGAGTCATCAGAAGAACAAACATCTAATGAAACCATAGTAGAATAATATAAAAATAAAAAAAACCTATTGTGAAGTGAACCCTGCGGGGTTCATTTCATTTTGATAGGCTTTTTCTTTTGATTAAAAAAAGCAAAATATGTTGCATGTACAGATATTTTGGCAGCAGGTTCGTGCAGACAGAGGTATAGATAGATTGCTTATCCTAACACAATCACAATTCCCGGTTCTATAATAAAAGTAATACATATTTGAAATTCCTTTTTAATATGATAGTTTTATACACTTTATGAATGAGTGCTTGTTTTTGTGTGTTATAGGAAATTCAACTACCAAAATATGCTATTTTTTTTAAGAGTAAAAACATACTTTCTGCATAGAATACAATAGAGGTATTTATGAGAGAAATCGCTCTCGCTGCAAAAGTGGGAAATAAAGAGATAATAGAATTTTTGCACGCTAATATAAAGTCAAAGATAGATTTTTGCAAAACTATCACAACATGTTATAGCGATAATAATTTTTGTTATCTTTTGTTCGCTTGCGAGGATACTTTCATAGAGCCATGCGAGGCGATATTAAGAGACATAATCATAGATTATATTGAATCTGTATATAAATTAAACTATTTAAAGAAAAGGATAAAAAATCCGTTATGTAACACGCTTGCTTTCAATGCGTATGTGAAAGTGCTGTCCCTGTTTGACAAGACTACGGACGTGTCAGCTCTCTCTAAAATAATCCTTTTTAATCAAACGTTTTTTATAGATAGTTTTTTAGAATTTCGCCTATCTCCTTTGAAACAACATTGGAATAATTTGGCGGAACTCAGTAGCGACAATTTAGTTCTCTTCAATTCGGGCACCTTTCTAGATTTAATACGCTTTTTGATAAACACAATGGACAATCTGGTGTACAAAGTCAAAGTGATATGCAAAGGAGAAAATTTTAGCATATACAACATGAAAAACAAGAACGCTAAGATAAAAAAAGTGGCGGAATGTCAGTCTTCGCTGGATTTGATTTCAAATATTCTCAATTCTTGTCCGAGTTATATTGACATTTACATCAGTGAAGACAAATCTTATGAAGCGGTCAGTTTTTTAAGTAATGTGTTCGCCAACAGACTAAAGATTTATTTAAAAAATTGAATTTCAAGATTAGGATTATAGAAAACATTTAATAAGTTATAAAAATTTTTGCTAATGATTTGACAATACGTGGCAATTGTGATAATATAAAACAAACTAAATAGACTATTGATTAGACAAGTAGGATAGTAGTCAATTTTTACAGAGAGTGCCTGCCGGCTGAGATTGGCGCAAAACACTATTAGACGAAACCACTAATTAGGTCAAACGCAAGTGAATTCTTGCAAAAACAAGTGGGTGCTTTGGCACCAATTTGGGTGGAACCGCGGTAAATTATCGTCCCATGCTAGCGCATGGTTTTTTTATTTTTAGGAGGTTTTTATGAACGATGAGCAAAAACAAGAGATGTATAGACATAGCATGAGTCATGTCATGGCAAAGGCTATCAAACAGTTGTATCCTGGAGTGAAATTAGCAATTGGTCCTGCTATAGACAATGGTTTTTACTATGATTTTGACAATTTGAGCATCACTCAGGCAGATTTTGAAAAGATTGAAGCAAAGATGCGAGACATCATTGCCAACAATGAAGATTTCGTTCGCAAGGAAGTCACTAAGACAGAAGCACTTGAGATGTTCATTGATGAGCCATACAAGACAGAGCTGATAAACGAATTGCCGTTAGATGAAAAGATTACAGTGTATTATACTGGTGAAGATTTCTATGACCTTTGCCGTGGTCCGCATGTAGAGAACACGAAGTTTTTGCGCGGTTTTTCGTTCAAGATCAATAGGGTAAACGGGGCGTATTGGCGTGGCAGTGAGAAGAACAAGATGCTCACAAGGATATATGTGTATGGCTTCCTTAATAAAGATGACCTAAAAGAATGCATTAGACTAGAAGAGGAAGCAAAACAACGTGATCACAGAAAGATTGGTAAAGAGATGGGTGTATTTATGTTCAACGATTTGGTAGGAAAAGGTCTACCTATGTGGCTACCTAAAGGCTACATTTTGCGTAGAGAACTTAGTGATTATATCATAGACAAAGAGTTAGCGTTGGGCTATCAGCATGTCATGACTCCATCTCTTGGCAACATCAATTTGTACAAGACGTCTGGGCACTGGGAGCACTACAAAGAGGACATGTTCCCAGCAATGGAAGTGGATGACGAAGGGTATGTATTGCGTCCTATGAATTGTCCGCATCATATGGTCATCTACAAAAATTTTATGCATTCATATAGAGATTTACCATTAAGACTTGCCGAGATTGCTAACGACTTTAGGTTCGAGGCGAGCGGTTCACTTTGCGGGATAGAGCGTACACGTGCCTTTACGCAAAACGATTCACATATTTTCTGCCGTCCAGATCAAATAAAAGACGAAATCGAAGGCGTTATCAAATTGATTTTAGATGTCTACAAAGATTTTGGTTTTAAAAACTATAAACTTAGATTGTCCTTAAGAGACAAACAAAACACGGACAAATATTTCGGCAACGATGACCTTTGGGAAAAGAGCGAAGCCGCTTTGCGCGAGATATTGAAAAACAGTGGAGCAGACTACTATGAAGCGGTCGGCGAAGCAGCGTTCTATGGACCTAAAATTGACGTACAAGTCAAATCTGCCATTGGGCATGACATAACATTGTCCACAGTTCAACTCGACTATCAACTGCCAGAGAGATTTGAACTAGAATATATTGATGAAAATAATGATAGACAGCGTCCAGTGGTCATCCATAGGGCAATTTTGGGTTCATTGGATAGATTCGTTGCCTTTATTTTGGAGGAGACGAAAGGACTGTTGCCTACATGGTTAAGTCCAGTGCAAGTGCAAATCATCACAGTCAATGAAAATATCATTGCTTACGCTCAAGATGTTGAAAACAAATTAAAATCATTAAAGGTTAGAGTTGAGACAGATTTTTCAAACGAGTCAGTAGGTAAAAAGATTCGTTCTGCCGTTCTATCTAAATCTCCATTTATTTTAGTCTTAGGGGACAAGGAGCGTACAGAAAATACGGTCGCAGTTCGCAAACGTAGTAGCAAAGATACTGAGACAATGCCGTACGAACAATTTGAAAAAATGCTACTAGATAGCATTGCAAACAAAGCGTTAAATTAAAGTGCAGTTTTGACTGCGCTTTTTTTTTGTTTTTCAATAAATGACATTTTCAACAAAATTTTGAGTTGTGTCTAACTTTAATTTTTTTTTAATTGTAATTTATAAATTTTGGAATTTTTGTTTGACTTGTGAATTGGATAGGTATAAAATTCGAAATAAAGTTTAGACACTTGTCTATTTTTGTAAGGAGAAAATTAGATGAATATATTTAAAAAATTATATTGCAGGACATTTCAAGTGATTTTTAGAATAGCGATACCTATCCTTCCGTATAGGGAGCCAAAATTATTAAAAGACAATGATGAATTGATCGCATTGTTGCAAGAAAAACAAATAAAAAGTGTTTTGTTAGTTACTGATAAAGGAATAAGGGGGATTGGGCTAACAGAGACACTAGAAAATCAAATCAAATCTAGTGACATAAAATTGGCGGTATATGCTGGCACTGTAGCCAACCCTACCACTAAGAATGTCGCGGAAGCGTTGGAAATGTTTAAGGCAAATGATTGTGAAGCAATCATCGCTTTTGGTGGTGGGTCCGCTATGGACTGTGCAAAGGCAACTGGCGCAAGGGTCGCCCGCCCTAAAAAGCCGTTAAGCAAAATGAAAGGAATTTTAAAAGTGAATAAAAAATTACCTTTGTTGATAGCAATACCTACTACTGCAGGAACGGGTAGCGAGACCACGCTTGCAGCCGTCATCACAGACAGCGAGACACGACACAAATACGCCATCAATGATTTCCCGCTCATTCCAGAGTATGCTTTGTTAGATGCTAACCTGACAGTAGGGTTGCCAAAGTTTGTTACCGCAACTACTGGTATGGACGCCTTAACCCATGCAGTAGAGGCATATATTGGGCGTAGCACGACCAAACAGACACGCGATTATTCTCTTCGTGCTGTCAAATTGATTTTCGAAAATCTTGAAACAGCCTACACCGAGGGGACGAACTTGGAAGCGCGCCAAAACATGCTCCACGCAGCCTACCTAGCAGGACTAGCTTTCACTAAATCATACGTTGGATATATCCACGCGGTAGCTCATTCGTTGGGCGGGAAATATAATGTAGCGCACGGGTTAGCTAATGCTATAATTATGCCTTATGTATTGAAAAAATATGGAAAGAAAATCTTTAAAAAACTGTGGGAATTAGGGGTGTATGCAAATCTTTTTGACAAGGGCACTCCTATAGAAGTTGGTGCGAAATATTTTATTGAAAAGATTGAGAATATGAACGCAAATATGGGTATAGGCACACGAATTGATGAGGTAAAGGCGGAAGATATTCCGTTCCTTGCCATGACGGCAGAAAAGGAAGCCAACCCATTATATCCCGTGCCTGTTCTTTATACAGCGAAGCAGTTAGAAGAAATATATTTTGAGGTAAAAAATGGATAATCAATCAATATTAGAAAAAATAGATACTCAAAGAAAATTTTTAGATGAAAATCCAATGCTAGATTACAAAAAGAGAATTGACGCGCTCAAATTGCTATACAAAAATATCAAACTGATGTCAGGTGATATATATGACGCCTTGAAAAAAGATTTGAACAAGAGCGAGACCGAGACCTATATGGCCGAAATAGGTATGGTGCTAAATGAAATTAGTTACATGATAAAACATATCCGTTCTTTTTCACGTCCACAAAGGGTAGCCACTCCGCTCGCTCAATTCCATTCGAAGAGCTACAAAATGCCGTGTGCATATGGTATGGTACTCATCATAAGTCCATGGAATTATCCTTTCATGCTGGCACTTGAGCCAATGGTTGACGCTATAGCGGCAGGAAATTCGGTGATATTAAAACCTAGCGAAATTTCACCTAATGTGAGCGATGTTATAGCGAAATTGATATCCAAGACTTTTGACAAAGGTCATGTCGACACAGTGTTAGGTGGAGTGGAAGAATGCACTTTCCTTCTTGACCAAGATTTTGACTATATCTTCTATACCGGAAGTACGAGAGTTGGCGAGATTGTCATGAAGAAGGCGGCAGAACATTTCACGCCAGTGACGCTTGAAATGGGCGGGAAAAGTCCATGTGTTGTGGACGAAACGGCGAATATATCTCTTGCAGCGAAACGTATAGTTTTTGGAAAATTTTTGAACGCAGGGCAGACATGCGTAGCCCCTGACTACATACTCTGCGACAAAAAGATTAAGGACAAATTGGTTGAAGAATTGGAGCGTCAAATAGTGTTGCAATACTCAGTAGACCCTATTAAAAACGATGCTTACCCAAAGATGATAAACAAGAAGCAATTCGACGCTATGAGTAAGTTTATAACAGACGAAAATCTAATTTTTGGTGGCAAGATAGATGAAGAGTCATTGAAGATTGAACCAACTTTGTTAAACAGTACTTTTGATGACGATGTGATGAAGATTGAGATATTTGGACCAATTTTGCCAATCATCACATTTGACGACATAGATGAAGCGATAGCAAAAATCAATTCGCTATCAAAACCGCTGGCGTTATACATATTTTCATCATCAAAGACGAATCAAAACAAAGTCTTGAATAGGTGTCAATTCGGTGGCGGTTGTATAAATGACACAATCATACACATAGCGACGCCAAATCTTGGCTTTGGCGGATTGAAGCAAAGCGGAATTGGGGCGTATCATGGCAAGATTGGCTTCGATACCTTCACTCACTACAAGAGCATTGTAGACAAAAAGACATGGCTAGATTTACCTATGAGATATCAACCTTATAATAAATTCAAACAATTTTTGATTAAGATGTTTTTGAGATAATATAAATTATTCAAAGGAGAATTATGAACAAGAAATTAATCATCATTTTAAACTGCATCCTTTTAGCATTGATCTTGGCGGGAGATGTGCTTTATATAGTATTTGGCGACCTATGGCTAAAAGGACTCACAAGCGCATTTTTTGTGCTTCTTGGTGTGATAAATTTGATATATGCTATTAAAAACAAGTCTAACAAACAAAAGTTTTCTATCATTTTAGTGATAGGACTAATATTTGCCATGCTAGGCGACATTATTCTAAACATTCATTTTATCAGCGGGGCAATACTTTTTGCTGTTGGACACGTGTTTTTCTTCATGTCATATTGCTTTTTGCAAAAATTTTCATGGAAAGATTTACTTTTCGGTGCGATAATATTCATTCCATCCGTGCTTGTCATCACTTTGGTGCCAATATTTGATTTTGGTGGGGTGTTGATGGAAATTGTGTGCGTCATGTACGCTCTAATCATTTCACTAATGGTGGGCAAGGCTATCTCAAATTTGATAAGAGAAAGAAACTTATTGAATCTCATCATAGTTCTTGGGAGTGTGTTATTCTTCTTCAGCGACTTGATGTTGCTGTTAGATGTGTTTGGAAATCTCCCAGTGGTCGGCATACTTTGTCTTGCGACCTACTATCCGGCAGAGTTTTTGTTGGCTCACTCAATATTTAGATCAGTAGGAGAAAATCATGATACGAAATAGGACAACTCAGTTAGTATTTCAAACGGTGTATTGCACTTTGGCAATATTTGGCATTATAGGAAGTTTAGGCTATTTTGATGTGAAATTCAACACAGAATTCTATTTATTCTATACGAATTTGAGCAATTATATCTGCATAGGGTTGATGTTTTCGAGTCTAATTGCAACCATCAAAAACGCGAACAAAAAGCAGGACGGATACGTTACCACAGCACCAAAATTCAAATTCATGTGCAATATCATGATTTTGGTCACATGCTTGGTGTACAACATATTGCTGGCAAAGGACAACACAGTGCTAGAATATTTCACCTCTACCTCAAATTTGCTCATGCATGTGATTCTCCCCGTAATGTTTATTTTGGATTGGATATTGTTTTACGAACATGGTAAAACTAAATGGTATTATCCACTGCTGTGTCTGATTATGCCACTAATCTATGTCGTATTCATTTTGATACGTGCACCTTTCGTTCAAGGACTAGACGTAACAGTGTATCCATACTTTTTTTTGGATCTAAACACACTAGGTTGGAGCGGATTTTTAGGTTGGATTTTTGCTCTAATTGTTATCTTTGTTGCCATTGGTTACATTTTCTATCTATTCGACAATATAAAGAAGATAAAGGTGTATTTAAACAAAAGACAACACAATTAAGTCAACATAGCGTGTTTTCATTTTTGAATATAAAAAGGGTAGAAAGTAAATTTTTAATAGAATTGCTATTTTATAATTTGTTTAAACGCATCTAATGCTATTATGTAAAATTGTATAAAAAAATAAAATTATATGAAAAATCATTGACAAACAAAAAAATATCTGTTAGTATAAAAGCGTAAAAGTAGAAGTCCACTTCTCACCTTGAAGCCAAAGGCGACAATGGTTCTAAATTACTGACAATATTGTAATTTTGTGTAGAGTGGGTTCTTTTACGTAAAGAAACCCTTTTTTTATGGGTAGGAGGAAATTTGAAAGAATCACTAAAAAATGAACAAATTGTTTTAGCCGAAGTTAGGTTGATTGGACCAAATTCGGAACAGCTAGGACTCATGAGCAGTGAAAAAGCGCTCGAGATCGCAGAGAACTATGATTTAGATTTAGTCCTAATTGCACCAGATGCAAAACCGCCTGTATGCAAAATCATGGACTATGGGAAATTCAAATTTGATGAATTGAAAAAATTGAAGGACCAGAGGAAAAAGCAGAAAGTCGAAGAGGTCAAAGAGATGAGACTATCCATGACGATTGATGACCACGACTTGGAGATCAAGGCTAAACAAGTTTGCAAATTTTTGAAAGATGGTAGCAAGGTCAAGGTAAGGATCATGATGAAAGGTAGGTTGCAAGTCCGTCCACAGATTGGACTTGAGATCATGGACCGCTTTGCTGAACTGGTGTCTAGTGTCGGACAAGTTGAGAAAAAACCTGTGATTGAAGGGCGTAACATCTTTATGGTATTAGCGCCTATTTCTAGCAAGAAGTAATTTTATTTACTTTTACAATTAATTTCTTGCGAAGAAATCAAGAGATTTCTGACAAAATATATTATATAAGGAGTACAGTTATGCCAAAAATGAAAACAAGAAAGGCCGTTGCTAAACGTTTCAGCGAAACTGGTACAGGTAAAATCAAACGCATGCACGACGGCAAAGGTCATATTTTGACCAAAAAATCAAGAAAGAGAAAAAGAAATTTGAGAAAAACCGGTTATGTTTCTAAACAATATGAAAAGAACATAAAGGGTATGATGTAGGAGGGCGAACATGAGAATTAAACGTGGAGTTAATGCTAATAAAAAACGTAAAGCTATCCTAAAACAAGCAAAGGGCTATCGTGGAGCGAAGTCAAAATTGTATAGAGTTGCTCGTGAAGCGGTGATGAAATCTGGTCAATACGCTTACGTTGGTCGTAAGTTGAAGAAACGTGATATGCGTTCACTTTGGATCACTCGTATCAACGCAGCTTGCCATGAAAATGGTGTTTCATATAGCGTGTTTATCAACGGACTAAAGAAAGCTAACATTGACCTAAATCGTAAAGTGCTAGCAGACCTTGCTGTTACCGACAAAGTAGCATTCGCAAAACTTGTAGAGACAGCAAAGAAAGCATTATAATCAAAAAACATTATAATCAATTAAAAAATCACGGTCTATCCGTGATTTTTTGCTTTTCCATATTGATTGTTGAATGATTGACAGAAGTGAATTTACCTTAATCATTTGGGTCAAGTGGGACAGAGTCGGTTTTTTCAAGGACACCAATTTCTTGTAATTTTCTAGTTCTATCTTGAGATAAGTCATTATTCCTAAAAATTGCCCTTTGTTTAGAGATCCAAATAGCAAGTGCTTTTATATTTGGGTCGCTATCACGGGAAGAAGGAAACTTACCATTATTTTCATTTATATATTTAACAAGTCTGTTGAAAGTATTTTGCCAATTTTCTTCATGCGGATCAAACACAAAACCAATAGATTGTAGTTTATCTAGTCTGTTAGCAGGTAATTGCTTTTTGTTATAAGATTTTCGTTGTTTGAATACCCATGCAGAAATTTTTCTTATTTCAGGTATAGGATCGTCAGCCGAAGGGTACTTGCCATCGTTGACTTTCAAGTATTCGGTGAGTTGATCTAAATTTATTTGCCAACTTTCTTCCTGTGAATCAAATATAAAACCAATAGATTGTAATTTCGCTAATTTTTCTTTAGATAATATTTTGTTTTTATAGTTAAGTCTTTGAGATCCGACCCAAATGGCAAGTCTTTTAACCTTAGGTAATTTACTAGATTTGGGTGGATATTTGCCATTGTTTTCTTCTAGATATTTGACAAGTTCGTTAAAATTTACTTGCCAACTTTCTTCAAATGGATCAAATATAAAACCAATAGATTGAAGTTTTTTTATCTTATCAATGGGCAATTTGTTTGATCTATAAAAGACTCTTAGATTATTTATCCAAATACTAAGTTTTCTTATTTCGGGGTCTGCATCAGTTCGCTGAGGATATTTGCCATTCTCATTGATATATTTCACTAGTTTATTGAACATTTCATCCCACGGTAATTTTTCTTTTTCCTGGAAGATGAAGTTTATAGATTGTAATTTTCTTATTTTATCATCAGGCAATTTTCTAGATTTGTAGTTTTGCCTTTGATATTCTACCCACTTGCTTAGTTTTCTTATTTCAGGGTCTGCATCAGTTTGCTGAGGATATTTGCCATTCTCATTGATATATTTCACTAGTTTATTGAACATTTCATTCCAAGGTAATATTTCTTTTTCCTGGAAGATGAAGTTTATAGATTGTAATTTTCTTATTCTATCATCAGCCAATTTTCCAGATTTGTAGTTGTACCTTTGATGTTCTACCCACTTGCCAAGTTTTTTTATTTCAGGGGATTCGTCCGTACTTCTAGGGTATCTATTGTGCTTTTGTAAATAGGTTTTTAGTTGTTCAAAACGAGCGTTCCAGTTTTCTGTAGCGTCATCGATTTCTTGAAGCCTTTCTAGTAATTGAATGTTGAAACTATCTAGTCCAAAGTCAAAGGTAGGCAGATCTCTATCTAGTTTTGGGTTTAGTCCCGTTGCTTCGTATCTAACTTTAATTCTATCACCAATTTCTGCGGATAGAGACAGAATGTAGTCCAGATTGCCAGACAGGTCAATACAAAGTGGGGTAGAACTATTGGATACAGATAACGCTCTCCCAAGTTGTTCAAAGAACACAATGTTAGATTGAGTAGCTCTCCCCAATATTACCGTATCCACATCTTGTGCATGCACACCTTCGTTGTATTGGTTGATTGCAACCATTATTCGCAGTTTCCCTGACACATCTTTTCCTGATAGGTCTTTGTCATTATAAAAAGCGTCTCTATTCTGCTCCCCAAATTTGTCATCGCTTGTGGTAGAGTAGATGATAGCGTCTGGGAAAATCTCTGCTAAAATCTCTTTTGCTCGTTCAATATTTCTAACACCATTTGTCATGCCGATTGGAACAAAATAAATACATTTTGAAGAGGGTTTAACCGATTCTCTCAACAATTTTTTTGTATCATCAGCCATAATTAAGTTGGACATAATGCTATTTAGTTCTTTTGTGTACTTTTCTTTTTCTTCCTTGGTGCAGTTGCTATTTTCGACCTTATCTTTCAGCGTGGCAGCATAAGCATGCAATTTTATTTGACTGAAGATGTATTTTGGTTGCTTCAAAACACCGTCAATCAGTGCGTCAGCGAGATCGTATCTATGTACTATACTATCGGCGAAGATGGGTGGCTCTTCCGCCTCATCAATGCTCTCATCTGTCATTTTTCCTATAATTGTTGGGGCGACGTCCATAGCAAACGCCGTTCCTTTGTCTCTAATCGTATAGGCAGACATACCAAGCACATGTGCATTTTCGTGCGAGTTGATGAGATCGGTAACTCTCTGTCCCCAGATAGGGGCACCCATGTGATGAAATTCGTCCACTACTAGATAGTCGAATTTGAAATCGGCTAATTCTTTAGATGATTTGTTGATGAGGGAAGAATAAGTTATGAACTCTATATTTACTTTTCCATCAAGACCATAATCTCTAATGATTTCCTGCACATGTTCGATGATCGCATTTGTAGGGGAGATGAACAACATTTTTTTAGGGTATTCTTCTTTTGCTAGATTGATCGCCACAAAAGTTTTACCCGTACCTGTTGCCTGAACAATGGAGGCAATTTGCTGACCATCAAGGAAGGCTTCTTTAATTGCTTCATATGCCTGTTGATTATGTTTGTATAGTGTAAATTTTTTCATTATTCCACCACCTTGATAGCAACAGGAAGTTTACTCTTTTCTAAATCAAAAAACACATAGACTTTGTCCAATCTATGAATTTTGACATTTTCTTTGTTTTGCTTTTCAATGTAGTTAAAGGTCTTACCTTTTATTTCAATTTCAAAACCTATATTAGTTTTATATAAGTCCAAAACAGGTTCGCCATTTATTTTTTCGTCAGGGAGATAAACTCTCTTCACTTGCCCAATAACTTTTTTCATATAACTATTTTATCATATGCTAGACTTTTAGTCAAGATAGTTACTTGGTTTGACAAGGCGATAATTATTTGATAGTATTGTTATATGGAATTGACGAAACAAGATATCAAAAATCTAAAGGACAAAAAATACAGGCGCGAGCATGGCATATTTCTAGTAGAAGGAGAGAAATTCTGTCATGATTTGCTAGATGCTAATGTCGAAATTTTGGCGACTATCACAACGGATAGAGCGTTAAAAGGCTTCCCAAACACGATTGTTGTAAACGAAAAAATCTTGTCCAGTATCGCTACCACCAAGACAAATCAAGATATTGTCTGTGTGGCGAAGATAAGGGAGTTTGATTTGACCGCGAAAGGCAATTCGCTTATCTTGGATAGGTTACAAGACCCGGGCAATGTCGGCACGCTCATCCGCTCGGCGAAAGCGTTTGGCTTTGACAACATATATTTGATAGATTGTGCGGACTCGTACAGTGAAAAAGTTGTGCGCAGTTCGGCGGGTACCGCCCTGACCGCACGACTACATCAGGTGAGTCTAGATGATGTAAAGCGTAACAAAACAAAAATCGCGGATGTTTTCATGGTGGCGGACATGTTTGGCGAGAGTATCAGTAAAATTCATTTGCCAAAAGGGCGAATTGCTGTTATAATTGGTAATGAAGGGCAAGGAGTGTGCAATGAGCTAAAATCTCTTGCCGATTTAACTATCAGTATACCTATGCGCGCTGGCGTTGAGAGTTTGAATGCTGGAGTGGCGGGTAGTATAATTATGCAAAAAATTAGCGAGGTGAATTGTGTCAGGACATAGTAAATGGAATAATATAAAAGGTAGAAAAGAAAAATCGGACGCTGAACGTAGCAAGATATTTACAAAAGTAGGCCGTGAGATCATGGTAGCTGTCAAAGAGGGCGGCGCCAACATTGATTCGAATAGCAAACTGAAAATGGCTATAGCGAAAGCAAGGCAATACAATATGCCAAATGACAGGATCAACAATATTATCAAGAAAAATAGCGAAGTGGACAACTCTAATTTTGTTGAGCAGACGTACGAAGGCTATGGTGTAGGCGGAGTGGCTGTCGTTGTCAAATGCTTCACTGACAACAAGAATAGGACAAGTAGTGATGTGAGATATGCTTTTGATAAATACGGCGGGTCCCTAGGCTCTTCTGGGTGCGTAAGTTACATGTTTGATAACAAAGGCGTGGTCGTGGTGGAAAAGAATGAAAAATTTGATTCAGACGCTGCGATGGAACTAGCGATTATGCAGAATGCTATAGACTGTGAAGATGATGATGTGTTCACAATCTATACCGAACCTAGTGCCAACAGCGTGAATGATATGGTGTCAGCTTTTGAGAACGCGGGCTATACGATCTTGTCATCAGGAGTTGAGATGATACCACAGAATTATGTGTCTTTGAGCGCTAGTCAGCGCGAGACATTCAACAAGATGCTAGACAAATTGAACGAAAATGACGATGTCATTGATGTAATATACAATTTAGAGGAAGAAGATGGAAACTAATGAATTGGAATTGACGAACATTATTAAAGAATTGAATGACAATAGGAGCAAGTTGTCTGCGCTGTTTTCACTGTACAACAGTTCACTTTTGACGGCGGAAGATGACAGAACCTCTCTTAGTACATATTATGAGCAGATGATGGATTTCAAAAACGACCTTAATATGATATCAAATGCCATCTATACTTCAAAGAAAGATGAGCGTCAAGCAGTTTTTTCAAAGAATAAATCAAAGATAAAAAGTTTAGGCAATGAGATCAGTAATCTAAATGTGAATTTCAAGGATTCTTGCAACAAATACAAATTGGCTCTGCAGGAATGTGGTTCACTAAAGACTGAATACAAGCACGAAGTCAGTGAATTGTGCAAAAAATTCAAGTCAAGCATTGATGAAAACACTTCCCCTACAATTATAAAAGGATTTAAACAACAGGTGAAGATTATCAAAGCGATTTTGGAAAGGATAGAGATGTTGATAGCAGACTACAATGTGAAGAAAAACAAAGTAGATGAAGACAACGAGCGATTTACCATGTTGTACGAGAGCGTCAATTCTATGCTGTCTAGATTGAAAACTATAGCGTAAGGTGGATATGAAAGTTTTAGGTATTGACCCAGGATATAATATCATTGGATATGGCGTGGTAGAGACAGAGGGTTGCAAGGTCATTGACTATGGTGTGATTACGACTCCAAAGACCATGTCTATCAGCACGAGACTCTATACTATTTATCAAGCGACTTGCGAATTGATGGACACTTTTAGTCCGGAGCAGGTCGCTTTTGAAGAGTTGTTTTTCAACACTAACAATACTACCGCTATTCCAGTTGCTGAAGCGAGAGGTGTACTGATCGTGGCGTGCAAGCAGTATACGGACAAATTGTTTGAATATACACCTCTGCAGATAAAGCAAGCTCTGACAGGCAACGGTCGCGCAGAGAAAAAGCAAGTTCAGTTTATGGTCAAAAACATTTTAGGCTTAAAGGCTGTACCTAAGCCCGATGATGCAGCAGACGCACTAGCTGTCGCTCTCACGCACATGCAGACAAATAGTTTGATGAGCGACAATTCGATATAAATGAGTTCAAGGAAAGATTTATTAAATAAAAGAGAGAATTATGATTGGTTATATACAAGGTATTTTGAAAGAAAAAGACTACAATAATGTTACAGTCGATTGTAATGGCATTGGTTATCAAATTATGGTAACTAATAGTTGTATGGCGAACATGCCCGACCTTGAGCAAGAAGTCAAAATTTACACATATTTGCATGTCAGAGAAGATGAGATGAGTTTATATGGTTTTGTCAGTCCAGAAGAAAAACGTCTGTTTTTGCAACTCATTACAGTCAGTGGAGTTGGCAGTAAGACTGCTTTGCAGATTTTGTCGGCAGAACGCATGGGAGCGATTATCAACAGCATAATCAACGAAGACGCGTCTGTGATCGCTTCGTGTAAGGGAATTGGTAAAAAGGTGGCGGAAAAGATTATTGTTGAATTGAAAGACAAGATCCGTCCACTTGACTATATTTTACCTAATGAATCAATATTTACTCAATCCAACGAATTTATTGAAGATGCGGTCGTTGTGCTTACTAGTCTAGGACTTAGCAAAAATCAGGCCAGCAAAATGGCTAGAGAAGTGGCGAAAGAAAACGATACCGCTGAAGATATAGTGGCGAAAGTTTTGCACAATATGGGTGAATAGATGGAAGAGAGAGAAAGATTTATTTCAAGCACAAAGAACATGAGCGATGTAGAGGTCGAAAATAAATTGCGACCTATGTCTTTTGACGAATATGTAGGACAGGAGAAGATAAAATCAAATCTGAAAATCTATATTTCAGCGGCGAAGAAAAGACATGAAGCACTTGACCATGTGCTTTTGTATGGTCCACCGGGCTTAGGGAAAACCACTTTGAGTCATATCATAGCCAACGAAATAGGTAGTCAAATCAAAATCACCAGCGGGCCAAGCATAGAGAACGCCGCTGACCTGGCTGCGATCTTGACCAATCTAAATGCTAACGATGTGCTGTTCATAGATGAAATTCACAGGATCTCAAAATCTGTAGAAGAGATATTGTATCCTGCTATGGAAGATTATGCTTTGGACTTTATTGTAGGGAAAGGGCCTAGTGCTAGAAGTATGCGTCTAAAGATTCAACCTTTCACGCTCATAGGTGCGACGACAAAGGCAGGTAACCTTTCTAGTCCACTTAGAGACAGGTTCGGCGTTGTATGCAGACTAGAATTGTATTCAGTTGAAGAGATTGCGACTATTATCAAACGTTCGGCAAAAATCTTAGGAGTAAACATAGATGAAGATGCTACGATCGAGATAGCGAAGCGCAGTCGTGGTACGCCAAGAATAGCGAATAGGCTTTTGAAGCGCGTGCGAGACTATGTCCAAGTGGAAGACAAGGATACTATTTCTGTAGAAGACGCCAAGAAAGCACTGACACTCATGGATATTGATGATTTAGGCCTTGACTTTACTGACAAACGTATCTTATTTGCTATGATAGAAAAATTTGGTGGCGGGCCAGTTGGATTAGAGACATTGTCTGCTACAACGAATGAAGAAGTCTCTACCATTGAAGATGTGGTCGAACCGTATTTGTTGCAATTAGGTTTCATAGTTAGGACGAATAGGGGACGTATGGTAACAAAACTTGCATATGAGCATTTCAAGTTACCTGTTCCAAAATCCTTGCAGACAGAGATAGACGACAATCAAGAAGGTGAAAAAGATGATTGATTACAAAAAATTGTCAACCTATGATTATTATTTACCAGAGAATTTGATTGCCCAGACACCATTAGAGAAGAGAGATGAAAGTCGCTTGCTCGTCTTTGATAGAAAGACAAAAGATATCTATCATAGACAATTTAAGGACATTATATTTTTTCTAAAGAAAGGTGACGTGTTGGTCGTGAACAATACAAGAGTGCTACCCGCACGTTTAGTTGGCAAAAAGGACACAGGTGCCAGCGTAGAAATTCTACTTCTAAAGAGAAAGAATATGACCGATTGGGAAGTGCTATTGAAACCAGCAAAAAGGGTGAAAATCGGTACAATTTTGACCATTAGTGATGAGTTGAAATGCGAATTGCTAGAAGTATTGAATGACGGAAACAGAGTGGTTAGATTTATCTTTGATGGTGTATTTGAAGATATTTTAGATAGAGTTGGCAGTATGCCTCTTCCACATTATATCCATGAAAAACTGAAAGACAAAGAGAGATATCAAACGGTGTACAACAAAGTAGAAGGCAGTGCAGCGGCACCAACTGCCGGGCTACACTTCACAAATGAACTTATGCAAAAAATACGAGATATTGGGGTCGAGATATTAGAACTTACTCTAGATGTTGGGTTGGGAACTTTTCGCCCATGCAAAGAAGATGACATTACAAAACATGTCATGCATACCGAACATTATAGAATAAGTCAGGAAGTCGCTGATAAAATCAACAAGGCAAAAATTGAAAATAGACGAGTGATAGCCGTAGGGACTACTAGTGTTAGGACGTTGGAAACTGTGGCACAAAAAGGCATGCCGCTAGAAGCGAGCGAAGGAGACACAAGCATATTTATTTACCCGCCATACAAATTCAAAGTTGTAGATGCATTAATCACAAATTTCCATTTGCCAAAGAGCACACTTATAATGCTTGCGAGTGCGTTTGCAGGGTATGAAAATACTATGAACATATACGAGACAGCAGTCGAAAATCAGTATAGATTTTTTAGTTTTGGCGATGCTATGTTTATAGAATAGGATAAAATATATATATTTAATTTAAGGAAGTAAAGTGGATAAAAATTTTAGTTACGAAATATTACATGTTGATAAAAATAGTGGGGCAAGGACAGGTGTCTTGCATACTCCGCATGGAGATATTTATACACCAATCTTTATGCCAGTCGGCACGCTTGCAACAGTAAAATCTTTGACGAATGATGACTTGTACGACATTGGGGCACAGATAATACTTGCGAACACTTATCATCTGCATATACGTCCAGGCGATGAACTTATCAAACGAGCAGGTGGTTTGCATAAATTTATGAATTATAAGGGGCCAATTTTGACAGATTCGGGCGGGTTCCAAGTTTTTTCACTTGCTAATATCAGAAAAATTACTGATGAAGGGGTGGAGTTTAGAAATCATTTGAGCGGGGCGAAGATGTTTTTCACTCCAGAGAAAGCTATTGAAATTCAAAACAATTTAGGCTCTGACATTGTCATGGCGTTTGATGTGTGTAGTGAATATGGTGCGACACACGAACAGGCAGAATTAGCTATGGACAGAACATTAGCTTGGCTAAAGAGATGTTTTGATGCACAAAAAAATCCTAAACAAATGTTGTTCCCTATTGTTCAGGGGAATTTCTATGAAGATTTGCGCCATAAAAGTTTGATGGAGACGAAAAAATATTGCAAGTGTGGTATTGCGATAGGTGGCTTATCTGTAGGGGAACCAAAAGAAGTCATGATCAAGATGCTAGATGTACTGCGTCCGGATTATCCAGAGAATATGCCTAGATATTTGATGGGGGTAGGTACTCCGGACTATATTTTTGAAAGTGTTGAGCGTGGGATAGACATGTTTGATTGCGTATTGCAGACTCGTGTGGCAAGAAACGGACTAGCGATGACAAGTCACGGCAAAGTCACGCTGAAAAACGCCAAATACAAAGAAGATTTTTCTCCGTTAGATGATGAGTGCGATTGTTATTGTTGCAAGAATCACACAAAAGCATATCTTCATCATCTTGTAATGTGTAATGAGATTTTAGCGGCGAGATTATTGAGTTTACATAATATTCGCTTCACATTAAATATGATGAAAAATATGCGAGACGCTATCAATAATGATAGATTCAATGAATACAAAAAAGAATTCTATCAAAAATATGGCATAGAAAATTAAATAAATTTAAATATTTTAATGATTTTATTGCTTATTTTTTAAAATTTGACAAAATTGTTGTTTTTTAGCATTATTTTTCTTCAAAATAAAATATAAAATAAATTGACTTAATATTTTTGCTTTGATATAATAAAACAAAATATAGGGGAGAATTATGGAAATAGTTTTATTGATTATACTTATAGTTTTAGTTGTTGCATTGTTCGTTGTAAGTTATATGAAAAAGAAAAAATACAATGCAGAGCTTGGGCAAATGCGTGAAGAATTAAAAATAGGCGATAAGGTTATGACAGATACCGGAGTTGTTGGGGAAGTCGTTGACTCTTACATTGAAGATGAATACAAATACTTTGTCCTAAAATCAGGTAAGGGTAGCAATGTTGGGTATTTTACGGTACATGCTAATTCTATCTATTATGTTTTCGGCAAAGAAGAGAAACAAACTCAAGAGAAAAAAGTCTCAATAAAAGTGAACACACCTGAGACAGCAGAAAAGCCAGCGACAGAGCAAAAAGCAAATGAAGCAGAACAAGTGGAAGAGAAAAAAGAAGAAAAAGAACCTAGCGAAAGCACAACAAAAGACGAAAAAAAACAAAACAAAAAGTCTAAAAAATAAAATATACTAACAAGTTTTAATAAAACAAATAAAAGAGTGACACTTTTTTAGTGATACTCTTTTATTTATTGCTTTGTTTAAATAATTTTTATTGTTTATTAAAACGTTTCCTTAAATTTTAATTGTATGGTATAATAAATTTTAGCAATATACATTTATAAATATTAAAAGGAGAAGTGTATGAAGATTTTAAATAAAATTTTAATGCTCGGATTGTTTCTATCAATGGCAGGGATTTTTGTCGCTTGTGGGGATAAAGAAGAGTCCAAAATAGAAAGTGTTTCTTATAATGTATTAGCGGAAGAGTCAGATTTTTATGACATCAATGGGCAGACTAAAACTGCAACAGCTGGATCGCAAGCTTATGTAAACATTTCTCCAGAATTTGATGCTGTGATAATTGACAGAGTTATGTTTAATGGGCAGGAATGCATAAAAAGTGAAACAATTGAAAACAGATATGAATTTACAATGCCTAGTGAAGATGTGACAATCACTGTAGATTTTTATTTTGTAGATAACAAATCAGATAATTTTTTAACATGGAATACTTCGAATGATACAACATTTGAAATTTTTGTAGAAACTGAAGGGGATACATATTTTTCGCAATGGGACGATGGAGAATTGACCGCTGATGTCACAAAGAATCCTTCACAAACCGCAGGATATTTTACAGAACATGCGGAAACTGTATTTTCACTCAGCCAAGATGTCGTTCCTAATGAAGCTTTAGCTGTAACCGTAGGTTATAGACAATCTACCAGTTCTGCAATATCATTCACTGTTAAAATTGATAGGACAAAGATTCATGCTGGCGAAGCACAGATAGTTTTGTTGGTTGATAATGAACATAAATTTGGAGACGCTTCTTTGCTAGTATGCACAATCAATGTTGTAAGCAATGATGTGATATAATGAAATATTCAATCATAAATAATCCGATTATACAATACTAAAATTCTTTAAAAAATTTGTATAGTTAATTTTTTTACAAAATTTAACAAGATAATTTATTATCAAATATAATTCGTAAAAAATAATTGTTATCTTCTACCGATCTAAAAATAGATTATAGTAGGAGGGCGTTATGCAAAAATTAAAATCTTTGAATTGGTCAGGCTTTTTATCTATCATAAAATGTTGTATGATAGCAATAATAGTGACACTTGTGGGTATTGTCATCTTTGCGGTGATTTTGAAATTCGTGGATCTATCTTCAAATGTGACAGGATATATCAACGATGTGATAAAAGCAGTATCTATCTTTGTCATGATGTTTTGCTTGAAGAAAACTAATGGGGATAAACTTATCGTTAAGGCGATTTTTGCTGGAATTTTGTATGCAATATTAAGTTACATCATATTTTCTATAATGAATGGCGGATTTGCGTTTAATATGACTATTGTGTACGACTTATTATTCAGCGTGATTGTATCTATTATTGCTGCTGTTATCGTCAATTTATTAAACAAGAAAAATGTTTAATAAAATCATGATTTTTGGTCAATAATTTTGTTATTATATCACATTGTCAAACTATAAATTATATATGTTTTAAGTTTATTTATTTGATTTGTTTGACAATATCATAAAGTTTAGATATAATAAATCTTGAATTAGGAGAAATTATGACTAAAAATAGATCAAAATGCTTGTTCATACTTTTCGCTATCATTTTAGTTATATGTTTGGTTGCAAGTTTTGTCAATTTCACTTATCCTTTCACAATTGGCGGGAACTATTATTCTTATTCCAATTTTGTAAGCAATGTAAAATTAGGCGAAGATTTGAGCAATTCTGTGAGAATTATCTATAGGGCAGAGTTGCCAGAGAGTGAAGCACAATCTAACTATGATGTTTTGAAAGAATCTACTATGAGCGATTTGAAGAAAATCGTCCAAGATGAAGGCTATAGAGACGTGTATGTTGCAGAATACGGAGACGATTCTATCGTCATCCAAGTGGGCAATATTTTAGATAGAGATGATGAATCGACTGTGATTGATTTGATAGGTAGTCCCGCTACAATTAGTTTTTCTATGTCTACTGACACAAGTGAGGCGTTCGCTGGGGCAAAAGATATAGATAGCGTCTCAGTGTACGATTATTATGACACTACCACTGGCGAGACTTCTTATTATGTCCGCATCTTGTTTAAAGAAGAGATGATAGACGACATCGCTGAAGCTACGAGTGATGGCGGTACATTGTATATTTATTTTGGCGATACGCAGTTTACTCAAATGAGCCTTGATAGCAATAGTGATGGTACGACAGGTATTACAAATGGTGAGATATACATCCAAAGTGATGCCTTTGTAGACCACGCTACG
The DNA here is from genome assembly GCA_944384465.1 of uncultured Clostridia bacterium. Taxonomy (GTDB): domain Bacteria; phylum Bacillota; class Clostridia; order Christensenellales; family UBA1242; genus Onthoplasma. Next base: position 16,963 of record CALWTK010000003.1, on the reverse strand, counting down.
GCGAATTCGTATGCGAACAAGATAAAGACAGGAATGCTGGGGCTAGAGTTGACCCAAACTGATTGCGCGCTCATCACTCCAAGTTATGGAGTTGGGGCGGGTGTATTGCTATGCGCTGCCATTGCGGTATTTGTTTTGATTGCGTTCATCTTTATGATTGCCAAATACAAACATATCGGTTGGGTAGCATGCTTCAACTTGCTCTTCTTCATCACACTGAGTTTATTCTTCTTGCAATCGATTCCAATTGTCCATATGAATTTTGCGGGCATGATTGGATTTATTCTCGCATTCATTATTGCGACAGAAGGAATGGTTACAATTTTTGAAAAAGCGAAAGCACATTATCAAGCGGATACAAAATTATATATCTCGTTCAAAGTTGCACAGAAAGAGAGCCTGACACGTATTTTTGTGACAAATGTGTTGATGCTACTATTAGGACTTGCTTGTTTGTTCATGCCTAATATGGCAATTCAATCCTTCGGTTGGGTCGTTTTCGTCATGTCATTCATCAGCGTGTTCACGAACCTAGTTTTGATGCGATTGTTTATCAAGATGTATCTTCCTTTCAATAGCACAGACGGAAAGAAATGTAACTTCCACAAAGGAGGTAAAAATGCTTAATAGAGATTTTACCAAGTCAAATAAAGATTATTTCAACAAGAACAAAATTGCTTTGATTGTAATTGCTGTCTTCTTGATTGTGGGGATTGTGATTGGCTCAATCTTCGGCATGAAAGGAAACTTTGAAATAGCTGGTTGTAACGAGTTCACAGTAACTGTTGGAACAGATAGCTCAAATTACAGCGACTATATCGAAGAGATACAAAATGCAGTCAATTCATATGGTGGCAATTTTGATACGGCATCTATCTATGGAGAAGGGGACGACACTAGACTGGTCATCAGATATATGACCGACTTAAGCGAAGAAGACCAACTGAAGGTTAACGAAGTAATTGTAGAGCGCCTATCTATCGATGCAGGAGATGTAAGTACACATGTTAGCATTGCTCCGACTGTTAGAAATGTTGACTACATCTATACAGCTGTTGCCATTTTGCTATTGATTGCTATCGCTAGTATATTTGCGTACTTTAGGTACAATGGTGCGAGTGCTATGACTATAATTGTATCAACAATTTTAGGCACACTTGCCTTTATGTCGATAGGAGCAATATTGAGACTTACCATAGGCATGAGCTACTTTGCTATGTTGGTAATCTTGAATATGTTGATAGTATACAGTTGTTTTGATGTGTTTGAAAATATCCGTGAGACTAGCTGGCTGCAAGCAGACGACTATTCAAATGCGATTAAATCTGGTATGAAGAGTGCTAGATTCAAACAATGTGCTATCAGTATTGCGGTATTGCTAATAGGTCTTTTGTTCGTCATATTTGCACCATCAGCGTTGAAATATGTATCTTTGAATATCATGTTTATAGCGGTTGTGACTCTTGCAGTGAGTTGTTATGTACTTCCGTTTGTTTGGAGCGTGTTTATTACCCATTGTAAAAAACGTGAATTCAAAGTCAAAGTCAAAAAAGAAAGCGAAAATAATACTTCAAACAACGAAAAAAAAGATTAATATAAAAGCCTTTCTTTTGAAAGGCTTTTCGATTTTTAATAGGTAAGAAAAATGAAATATGTATGTACTTTAGATGATAATGTAAATATTGCGTTTGTTGAAGAGATGTCAAAAAGTTTCAATTTGGATAAACATCTCGTTCATCTTTTATATACAAGGGGTGTAGACACTCCAGAAAAATTGAAAAGTTATTTGTATCCTAATGTATCTAATCTCTATGACCCGTTTCTGTTTGAAGATATGGAAAAGGTGGTGGAAAAGATTGAGCAACATATTTCAAACAACAGCAAGATATTGATTTTTGGCGATTATGATGTCGATGGGATAACCGCAAGCGCAATTTTGATCAAATATTTCTCATCAGTTGGCGCAAAAGTAACTAATTTTATGCCAAATAGATACGAAGATGGGTACGGGCTGACTACTACTACTTTGGATAAAATTTTTGAAAAGGACAAACCTGATTTAATTATAACTGTAGACTGTGGAATTACTGCAGTTGATGAAGTAGAGTATATAAAAAATGCGGGAGTTGATGTGATAATCACTGATCATCACGAGCGTGCAGAAAAATTACCTGATTGTCTTATTATTAATCCTAAGATTAGTTCAACTTATCCATTTAAAGTGCTTTGTGGAGCAGGGGTTGCATTGAAATTGGTTCAGGCACTAGCTGGACTAAATGTTGCGACAAAATATTTACCCATCTGTGCCATAGCTACGATTGCTGATATAGTGGACTTGCTGGATGAAAACAGGGTGATAGTCACCTTGGGTATGAAAGATTTTGTGTCACTGCCTGTAGGGTTAAAAAAATTGATACAAGAGTGTGGGGTGAGTTTGAATTGCAAAGCGAGTGATATCGCTTTTAAAATAGCACCGAAAATTAATGCCAGTGGCCGAATGGGATCTGCGGAGACTAGTCTTGAATTGTATTTGGAAGAAGATCCTGTGACTATCAAAAAGTTATGCAATCAAATCATAAATTACAACAATCAAAGACAGCAGTTGTGTGATAGAGTCTACAAGGATGTAAAATTCGAATTGCAAAGTAAAGACATTTTCAAAATCAGCGCTTTAGTCATGTCTAGTGCAGAATGGGATAGCGGGATATTAGGTATAGTATCCGCGCGCATTGCGGAAGAATACAATAGACCCACATTTCTGTTCAGTCAGGTGGGGGATGAATTGGTCGGCTCATGTAGAAGTGTTAATGGGGTAGATGTTCACACTTTACTCAGTAGTATGTCCGACCTTTTGACAAAATTTGGTGGGCACCCTATGGCAGCAGGCTTGACTTTGAAAGTGGAAAATTATGATGAGTTTGTTCGCCTTACAAATAAATATGTAGAAGAAAATTTGGTAAAAACCGATTTTTTGCCAACTAAATCATATGATTTTGCTTTGGATGAAGCAGAAATAACAATGAAATTAGTCGAAGATATAGATAGATTAGAACCATGCGGTCATATGAATTCTAGACCGATTTTCAACTTTAAATTAAAAAATGCTACAATCAGTTCGCTTCCAAGGCATCCGCAACATTTAGTTTTGTCATATCCTAATTTCAACCTATTAGCATTCAACGCAAGTGACAAATATTTTGTATTGTCCGGGAACACTTCATGCAATTTATTGGCTGATATGAGCGTGGACACATTCAAAAACAACAAGAAAATATCCGGGATAGTGAAATCCATTGATTATGAAGATATTTATAGACCGCAGGACAATGAAATTATCCAGGCAGAGTATGTAAGACAATTGATCTATCCAGTCGACGGACAATATAATTTTATAAATTATAACAGGGACCAGTTGATAAGGCTCATTTTAGATATGAATAACAATGTTTATGGCAATTTGATTGTCGCATTTGATTACAATACCTATATTAATTTCAAATCAGTATATGACAGCAACAATATATTCAAAAATCGCATCTTCAATATAAATGATGAAACGGGGTTGAACACTATTATACTTGCTCCTACGAATTTCAAATCCTTCAACACGTTTAGTAGAATAATATTTTTAGATCCAGTTTTAAATATGGGGTATCTAGCGGAACTGCAAAAGTATACAAAATCTACCATTTATTTACCACATTTGACTAATGCACCTACATCTATATTAAACAATATCAATCTCTCTAGAAACGAATTTGGTAGATATTTTAGATTGATTCAGTTCGGTTATGAAAACAAAATAACAGGTTATTATACTTACAATATGTTCAAAAATATTTTATCAAAAATAAAGGGAAAAAATAAATACTCTTATCTAGAGTTCTTTGTCTGTCTTCAAGTTTTCAAAGAATTGGGAATTGTGATTACAGATGAACAAGATACTCAAATTATGTGTATCACGAATATCAAAAACCCATTGAACGCCAGCGCATTTTACAATAGATTATCCACAATGAAAATAAACAAATAGATATTGATATAAAAATCAATTCACAATATTTTGTGTGTGTTATAAATTTTAATGCTATATATAGTATTAGTTATTTAAATTCATGAAAATTGATTTAGAAATTAATTGCTTAACTAGTTATAATTTGCTATAATATAATAGGAGTTAGAGTGCTATATTATTTGTTATTCAATAATTACTACACACCTATGGAAGCGGTAATCGTATTTTTGATTACAGTTTTTGTATTCATGATTTCATTATCTGTGCACGAATTTTCACACGCATTAGTGGCATACAAGATGGGGGATATCACTCCAAAAGCTACGGGTAGACTTACTCTTAATCCTTTTAAACATCTGAGCCTATCCGGATTTTTGTGGTTCATAATTTTAGGAATCGGTTGGGCAAAGCCAGTTCCTGTCAATCCGTTGAATTTCAAGAAATACAGAACGGGGATAAGATGTGTTTCCATCGCGGGAATCACCGCAAACGTTGTCTTGGGATTATTGGCAGCAATAATATACACTATTCTTGCAGCGACAGTAGGATTTTCTTCAGTTGCCATGGACTATGTGTTTTTAGTGCTTCAATATTTCATGATTGTCAATAGTTTTTTGGCGTTGTTCAACTTGTTGCCTATTTATCCGCTAGATGGCTTCAATTTTGTCTCTTCATTTCTTCGAGCGGATAACAAATTCATTCAATACAATGTAAAAAACGGGTACAAAATTTTGCTTGTAATGTTATTGATATGTCTTTTGATTGAGATATTATTTAGTTTTGATATATTGACTTGGCTATTATCATTGTTATACAATTATGTGTTTGTGCCAATTGCATTATTAGGGGTTTGAAATGGATAATAATACGGAAGATTTTGTAGAATCATCTCCACATTTAACATTCAAATTAGACGGATTTGAAGGTCCGCTGGATCTTTTATTGCATTTAATCAAAGAGAGTAATATGTCAATTATGGAAGTGCAAATTTCTTCCATCACAGATCAATACATGAAATATATGGAAAATATCAACGAATTGGACATGGAAGAAGCTACAGCGTTTCTAGATATGACCAGCAGATTGCTAGAGATTAAATCACGAAGCCTTCTGCCAGTTGAGACAAGCGAAGATGATATTGAGGAAATTGACCCTGAATTGCAATTAAAGATGCAACTTCAAGAATACCAACTTTTCAAAGAAGCGGGCGGAAATCTATCTAAAATTGAAAATGTAGACAGATTTTACAAGCAACCTGACAAATCAGTCGGGGATACACGTATTGTCTTTAATCAGTTCAATTTGGACAAATTGTTGGATGCATTTGCGTTTATCCTGATGCGGACGAAAGATAGAGAAGGTCCGCAAGAAAAGAGAATCAGCAGAGACAGATGGACTGTCGCGGACAAAATCGCTTTCTTAAACAATATTTTAAAGGACAACAAGGAGATAAACTTCTTTAGCTTATTTGACGAAACATATTCAAAACTTGAAGTGATTACCGTGTTTATGGCTATTCTGGAATTGTTGAAGTTTCAAAAGATTGAAGTGGTTCAAACTGAAAGATATGCGGATATATTGATAAAACGCAAGGAGGAGAATGATGAACATTAAGGAAATAGCTAAAATAATTGAAGGGGTTTTGTTTGTCTCGGGTGAAGGTGTGGAGATTGATGAGTTCAAGACTAAGTTTGATATGAATGATAGGGAATTCAATAAATGCCTAGATATATTGAAGCAAAAATACAATGAAGATAGCGGAATAAATATTATTCAATATAAAACTAAAGTCCAATTTTGTTCTAATCCGCAAATTGTTGACAACATTGCAGAGATACTCAATCCAATACGGGAAAGGAGCTTAACCAAAGCTGCACTTGAGACTGTCGCAATCATTGCCTACAAACAACCTATTACGAGATTAGAGATCGAGAATATACGTGGAGCGAACAGCGATTATGCTATTCAATTACTTCAGTCAAACAATTTGATTGAAGTGGTAGGAAGAAAGGATACAGTAGGTAAGCCGCTATTGTTCGGTACGACTGAAAATTTCTTGAAAAGGTTTGAACTTCAATCTATTGAGGCATTACCGAATTACAATGAATTGTTGGATAGAATCAGAGTGATACATAGTGAAGGGGATTCTCTTTATAGAGAATTTACTATCCCAGAAGAAGATGAAGATAAATCAAACGAAAGGGAAGAGCTCGCTAACGACAATACGACTGATAACCCTATTCAAGATGAAGATAGTGCAAATATAGATAAGGAATAATCCAATAGTTAGGTCAAGTAATTATATGTTTATAAAATTATATGTTTTTCAATAAATTACTTAATAAGATACGGTGTAATGCTTAAATAAATATTAATTTTGCTATAATTTCTATGGTGTTTTCAGATAAATAAGATCTTCCGATAATATGAATATATTTAAAAAATAATAAGATACTATCATTATGTGGCATCTTATTTTTTCTTTTTTAACAATTTTAAATATTATGACCTTTATTTATCCATTTTTGATAAATTTTGATGTACGATTCAATATTTTGCGACTAAAAGGGACTATCTATATTACAATTTTCAACAAATTTAAATTTGAATTCAATATACGCATTAAAAACGGATATGTATATATTAATCATAAAAATAAATTGCGAAAAGAAAAAATAAGCAACAAAAATATTAGTTTTATATTTATTTTTAAATTGTTAAATCAAATGTATTTTCGTGAACAATTTCTAGATTTTATTGTACGGTCAAATTTTGGATATATAAACGACTCGTGTATCACTGCTGTCGTGTGTGGGTATATTGATGTTTTGGGAAAGTCAATGTTGAGTAAATTGAAAAACAATAAAAAATCTTCACATATTTTTATAGATGTTGAGCCAAAATACAATGAAGATATATTCAATATTAGGCTTTTTAACACTATTAGAATGTCAATTTTTGATATTCTATACGCCGTGATATATTCTTTGATTTATTTATGGAGATATTATGAAAAAAATGGAAAAAATAAGTCTGAACAAGGACAAAAAAATTGAATCATTGATAGATGTATCATTAGAAAAAATCCGTGCAATGATTGATGTGAATTGCGTCGTGGGGAACGCGATCTCTATGCCGGATGACAGCGTTATCATACCTATTTCAAAAGTTAGTGTCGGATTTGTCGCTGGAGGTGGAGAGTACAACGATTTGAATGCTAAACGAAATTCAGCTGATTTCCCTATGGCAGGTGGTACGGGTGGCGGTTTTAGTGTGTCTCCAATAGGTTTTTTTGTCGTTAAAGATGACAAATTCAAAATAATTCATGCAGACAAATCTACAGCTTATATGGGGCTAATTAAAAATGCAGCAGAAGTTTTGAAAAAAGTCGTGGAGAAATTAAAATGAACAGAAAAATATTAAAAATTGTTAATATATACTTGATTTTATTGATTTTTATGGGAGTTTTCGTTTCTTTCCCGCTAATTGACACAAATTCTTTAGAGATAGATGCTTACGCGCTCTCTAGTTCAGCCAAGGGGATGTGCGTGATAGATAAAGATTCAAAAAGGATTTTATACAGCAAAAATGAAGATGAAAAATTGCCAATGGCGTCCACTACAAAAGTGGTGACTCTTATTACAGTTTTGCAAAATTGTGACGATTTAGATGAATATATCCAAGTTGACAATGCATCAGTTGGAGTAGAGGGGACGTCAATATATTTGCGTAAGGATGAGACTATAAAGGTGAGAGATCTCCTATATGGCTTGATGCTTCGTAGTGGTAATGATGCTGCGACCGCTTTGGCATACCACGTGGGCGGAAGTATTGAAGGCTTTGCTGATATGATGAACGAGCTAGCAAAAAATGTGGGCGCAAACAATTCGCATTTTTCTAATCCACATGGCTTAGATGATCCCGAACATTATACTACAGCATATGATTTGGCATTGATAACTGCTTATGCTTTAAATAATCCAATTTTCCAAGAAATTGTATCAACCAAAAATTATGTGATAGAAGCGACAAACAAAAGTAACAAAAGATATCTCACAAATAAAAATAAATTGCTATCAACCTTAGATGGCTGTTGTGGGGTAAAGACCGGGTACACCAGCAAAGCGGGCAGATGTCTAGTGAGTGCCTGCTCAAGAGATGAAAGGACGACCGTCTGTGTGGTGTTGAACTGCGGACCTATGTTTGAAGAAAGCACAGCGCTTCTAAATTCTAGTTTTGATGATTATAAAAACGTTAAAATTATAGATAGAAATAAAGATATTTATAACGAATATATCATAAACGAAAATGAAGGGAAACTTTATCTGTATACTGATGAAGACTATTATTATCCATTGACAAATTCAGAGATGAACGACTTGAGATTAGAGTATTCGGTGGAGTTAGATAATGCTAGTTCGGGGGACAATGTTGGAGAAATAAAAATTTTTTTAAAAAATGACTTGATTAAAACTCTAAAATTATATACAATGAATAAAATTGATAAATTGATTGATAGCAAAACTTTACAAATCAACGAAGTACTTTGGGAAGATAGATTGGATGAGGATTAATAAATATTTAGCACTATCTGGCATTGCCAGCAGACGAAAAGCAGAAGAATTGATAAAAACTGGAAAGATTAAGGTAAATGGCAAAGTTACTATGGATTTGTCTACCGATATCAAGCCGACTGACATTGTAAAATATAATAATCACATAGTTCGAGTGTCACAAACTTTTGTTTATTATAAACTCAACAAGCCAAAAGGCTATGTCTCCACATTGAGCGACGACAAAGGGCGAAAGACGATCATGGACTTGATGCGCGGAGTTCATCAGCGAGTATTCCCTGTGGGTAGATTGGATTATGATACAGAAGGCTTGATTTTGTTGACAAACGACGGCGAAATCACAAATATTTTGACCAAACCTAATAGTGAGATTGAAAAAACCTATATGGCACATATAGAAGGGAAGATATCTAACGATGAAATTAAGCGCCTTTGCGCTGGGGTAGACATTGGCGGCTATGTTACTAAAGAATGTAGCATACAATTAATTGAGTCTAACGAAAAAATTTCAAAATTGTTGATTACAATCACGGAAGGGAAAAATCGTCAAATTAGGCGAATGTTTGACTCAATAAATAAACCTGTAACTTTTTTACGTAGGACTCAAATAGGAGAAATTCGTTTAGGTGGACTTTCCCGCGGGGAGTATAAGGAATTGAACAATAAAGAAATAAAATATCTAAATTCATTAAAGAGATAGTATTTATCTCTTTTTTATTGCAAGAAATAATGAAAAATGATATGATTAAACTGATGGATATTTATGATGTAGTTATCATTGGTGGCGGGGCGTCTGGTATGATGGCGTCTATTTTTGCTGCCCAGAAAGGCTTGAAGACACTCGTGCTGGAGCATAACGAAAAATTGGGTAAAAAATTGTACATCACAGGAAAGGGTAGATGCAACTTAACTAACGACAGCAGCATAGAAAACCATCTGAATAATATAGTCGTCAACAACAAATTCATGTATTCAGCGCTAAACGCTTTTTCTGCACAAGATGTTATGAAATTTTTTACTGACAATGGGTTGAATATCAAAACAGAGCGTGGCAATCGCGTTTTCCCTGCTAGCGATAAATCTAGCGATGTGATAAAAGTGTTGGAAAACTGCATGAGAAGATATGGGGTGGAAGTTCAACTGAATACCGATGTCGCACGTGTCATCAAAAAAGATGGGTACTTCAATATATATGATAAGTATGACAATATCTACACAACAGCTAGTGTTGTTGTTGCTACAGGCGGATTGTCGTATCCCGCTACAGGCTCGACAGGTTATGGCTACTATCTAGCAAGAGATTTTGGACACAAAATTGTCGAGTGCAAGAGCGCATTATGTCCTATACTTGTCAATGAAGACATAAGCGAACTGAATGGCTTGAGTTTAAAAAACGTGGTGCTAAATGTAGAAATCGATAGTAAAAAATTTTCATCTCAAGGCGAGATGATGTTTACATACAATTCGCTGACAGGACCGATCAGTTTGACTCTATCTAGCATTATAAATAAACTGAATTATAAAAATGCAAAAATTTACATTGACCTAAAACCTGCGTTGTCATATGAAAAATTGGATGATAAATTGTGTAGAGAAATTGTGACCTATGCAAAAAAGGATTATAAAAATTATCTTCACACCCTTTTACCCAAAAAATTGGTGGACTATTTTTACATGCATAGTGGGATTGAAAACAAAAAAATGGCGGATATCAATAGGCAGGATAGGGAGAAAATTATAAATTCACTAAAAAAATTTGACTTTTCTATAAAATCATTAGATAATGTTAGGGTAGGTATTATTACATCTGGTGGAGTGGATGTAAAAGAAATTAATTCAAAATCTTGCGAAAGCAAGTTGGTTGAAAATCTATATTTTATTGGCGAAGTGCTGGACGTTGACGCTCTAACGGGCGGGTATAATTTGCAGATCGCTTGGTCTACAGCATACTTGTGTGCCAATCACTTAAAAGGATAAACTATGCTTTATTATATTTTAGTTACCATCATCATGATACCATGCTTGATACTTTTTCCTATCAAAAAAGTGGGGAAGAAACATTTAAAACAGTTGAAACACAAAAATTTTATCGTTGCATGCAATCATACCACAAATTTAGACCCAGTCATGATGGATATTACCTTCAATAAAAAACATTTTTTCTTGGCAAAAAAGGAATTGTTCAAAAATAAATTTTCAGCTGCATGCATGCGCAGTCTCGGCGCAGTGCCAGTAGATAGGACACGTGCTGACACCCGTGCTGTGAAAGAGATCTTTAGACTGATAGGCAAGAAAAAGCGTATTTGTATATTTCCGCAAGGGACACGCTCTACAGTAAGAATTGAAGACGGCAGCGCAAAAGAAGGAGTCGCTATGTTTTCAATCAGGACAAATACGCCCGTGCTACCTATGATGTTTGATAGAAAAATTAAAATTTTCAGGCGAACAAAATTGCTGATAGGCGAACCAATCTATCCTGATCCAAGCAAGAAAAAAGATACAAATTATGTGACCGATTTTGCCAACGAAATCATTGATAAAATGAACAATTTGCTAGAAGGAGAACAAAAATAATGAAAATGAAAGATTTTGATATCAGCATGACTCAATACAACAGGGGAGATATAATCACTGGGACAATAGTCATGATTGGTCAAAAAGAAGTTGTCGTAGCGATAGGCGGATTGAAGGAAGGCATCTTTCCGAAAGAAGAATTGGACCCAGCGTTCAAAATAGGCGATGCTATATTGGTCATGGTTACGGGAAAAATTGATGATAAAGGATGCTTGATAATGACTCATGCAGGAGTCAACAAAGCATTGGAAGACAAAGAGAAGTTGAAGACCTTAAAAGTAGGCAGTGAATTTAGTTTCAAAATATCAGAAATAAACGAAAGCGGACTTGTAGGCGATTTTATGGGATATAGAGTGTTTTTACCATTTTCTCAATGTACTGAAAAGGACTATGTCAACAAGGATAATTTGTTAAATAGAGAAATCAATGCAATAGTTATAGAGTTGAACAATCTAAAAAAATCCATTGTCTGCAGTACAAAATTGTTGGACTCTAATAAAATTGTTCCAGTGGAAGTTGGGCAAGTGTCAAAGGGCACAATCACAAGGCTAGAAGACAAATACGCCATTGTCTTGTTAGAGAATGGGGACAGGGCGAAACTTTCAATCAGTGACGCCAGTTATTCGCATATAGACTCTCTAAAACAAGTGGTAAATGAAAACGCAGAATATGATTTCAAAATTCTAGACCATAATGCAGATTATTCTAAAATCAGTGTGGGACTAAAGCAACTGCAAAAGAGTCCAATGGATAAACTTTTTGAAAACCTACATATTGGAGATGAAGTCGAGGGCGAAGTTGTTAAAATTTTGCCAGTTGGGGCAGTCATCAAGTTGGATAATGGTTTGTCTGCAATGGCTATAACAAAAGAGAATAGTGACAGGGCGAATGTGGCGACACATCATATTTATAAACTGCATAGTAGAGTGAAAGGCTTCATTTCAAATATCAACACTGAAAGACATAAATTGAATATCATTACCAATGTAAAAAAGGATAATTAGCAATTTTGCTAATTATTTTTTATATTTTATACGAGTTTTCTTAGTGCAAGCCATAAATTTCGACAAAATATTTGGAAAAAATTGGAAATTTTTATAAAATTTTTTTGTGAATAAAAAGATGATACTATTTTATGTCTATTGTGTTGTGATAATATTAGCTTTGATATTATTTTTAATTTTTTATCCGCAAAACGGAGGGAACGACAATTCAAATCAAAACTCAACTCCAAACACAGACTCCAGCTCTACAATTGAACCTTCCAATCCTAATGAGGAAACGCCAGCACTGCCCAGTGACCCTGATGACACTAGTGATCCTAGCGAATCTGATGACAATAATAATCCTAGCGACCCCAGTGAAGAAATAACGTATGCCACAAGCCTGACACTCAACTGTCCTAGAGAGATCACAGTCAGCAAGAATTGCGAATTATATTTTCTAGACGGGTTCATCTCCGTGCAGCCTGCTGACGCCACAGATAATCTATCTCACACTCTCACCGCGCGCTCGGGCAGCGATATAGACAACATAATCTTTTCTGACAACAAGATAGTAGGCAAAGGTAGTGGATACTATTATTTGAAATATTCCGTGCCCATGAGTGAGGACGAGACTCTCTCTGAGACAATAATAATCCATATAGTGGATACGACTGATGACAGGATAGAACAACTAAATACCGAACTAGAACTAGATACAGCCTACACACTAGACGAACTATTTAATATCAGCAAATCGAACGCAAAAGTAGAGATAGTGTCTAGAAATGAGACAATGCTGACTTTCGAAAACGATACCTTTATCACAAAGAGTGCCGGCACGATAGAAGTAGCTATAAATATGACATACGACTATGTTAGGTATTCATACATATACGAACTGAAAATAAAAGAGAGAGAACTCCCACCCGAATACGCGATAGAGATCATGGATGCTCAGGATGGTATAATCAACTTAACATACAATCCGGATAGGAGTTACAAAATACAGTACGAAGTGACGAACCGAGAAGAAGAATACGTGTATCAGAGTATAATAGTGGAGATAGCCGACTCAAACTTGCTAGAGATAAAGAGTGTTACCGCGCCATTCATCACAATCAAATGCAAAGAGCATGGCGCAACGACTCTCACCATTAGGTATGGTCTAGACGAGAGTATTTTAGCAATTATTAAAATCAATATATTATAACAATATTTTATTTTGTTTAACTTTTATATTGCTGTTTTGTGTCAAAATATAAGACACGCCATATCATAGAAATAATTAAAAAATTAATAATTTATACAAGTCAATGTTTAAAGATTAAATAAAAAAAGCTATCGACTTACCAATAGCTAATCTATGGAGCTTGTGGGCGGACTCGAACCGCCGACCTGCTGATTACGAATCAGCTGCTCTACCGACTGAGCCACACAAGCATATTAAATTAAATTTGACCTTATTATCATAACATATTTATTTTAAATTTACAATGATTTTTAGCAATATTTTAATTATATACTTGATTTCATTATCAAATTTTGTTAATATAATTTTAATGTTAGCATTAAAAATTGTTGGTTTAGTATTATTAATATTATCGTATATCATTATGATGTCTATCATGATTATTTTTGAGCGAGACAAGCCCAAAAATATTATTTTGTGGAGCATAATATTTTTATTCACATCTGTAGTGGGTTATATAATTTATATTATTTCAAGGACCATTTTTTGCAAGAAGAAAAAGTCTTTGAAAATCAAACAGGAAGAAGATGAAATATATCTAAATTTGATAGATAAAGAGATCTTTAAAAATGATGTCAAAACTAGCGATGATTTGTACGTCTTTAATAACATGGCGTATGATGCTAAACTGACTTCTAACAACAACATTGAATTGATCAACTCATATGCAAAATTCAAAGATAATTTGATAAAAGAGCTGCAGTCTGCCGAAAAGTATATCATATTTGAAGTGGTTTATGTCAATTCAAAAGATTTCGATAGGATCAAATCTATACTTATCTCTAAAGCGAGTGCTAATGTCAATGTGAAATTCGTCTATGATAGCATAATTAGCCCTAAATTAAGAAAAGAATTGAAAAAGGGTGGAGTCAAAGTCTATAGATTTAGCAAGCACAATACTATTGGGAAAGTGTATAGCAACAAACGCAATTTTGTTGTCATAGACGGCAGGGTTGCTTTCATGTGCAATTTAAATGTTAGATCACGCGAGTTGTCTGGTAAATTTGACATTGCGGACACCATCATCAAATTTAAAGGAGATGTTGTGCAAGAGCTTGATATCACAGCTCATCAAGATGTCATTTCTGCTAGCGGTAAATATTTGGACTACAAAGCACCGCCAAAAGAAGCTTTTGCGAATGAATGCAATATACAATACATCTCCAACGAAATTGACACGGATATTGAATTGTTGCTGATTAAAGCTATCTGTATGGCAAAAAAATCTATTCAATTGCAGTTGGAGCAATTTATCCCGACAGAGAGTATCATGTCTTTGTTGAAGTTTGCCATAAATTCTAATATTGATGTTAGACTAATGGTCCCTTTGAAAACTAATATGCATAGCAAATATTACGCATCTCGTGCATATGCGAAGGAACTCGCGCTTTTTGGCGCTAATGTATATTTATACGACGGGTTTATCAAATTTAATGCTGTTACTATCGATGGGAAATATGTCATTTTTGGCTCGTTTATTTTGGATAGGGAGCATATCAGTACTGCATTACAAAATGCGGTCGTGATTGAAGACGAAAGAGCGGTAAATTATTTCAACAAAACATTTGATGAAGATATAGAGAATAGTTATAGAATTAGTAATGCAAAGTTGATGCTTTTGCGTGAAAAATTCTTTAAAAATTTCGTTTAGGAGTATTTATGGTATTTGGAGTGGCTGGAGTACCTACAAATTATAAAGGTAGCTTCAAAAATCTGTTTCCATGGCTAAAAGATTTAGGGCTCAATGGCTATGAAATACAATGTACATATGGTTTCAAGATCAGTGAAGAAAATCAAAAGATTATCAATCAAAATCGTGAAGATGGTTTCTTTTTCAGTATGCACGCACCATATTATATCAATTTAGGCAGTTTAAATAGTCAGGTTGTCGGCCGCAGCAAATCAAACATGAAAGAAGGAATAGAACTTGCAAAGAAAATTGGGGTTAATAGAATTATCTTTCATCCAGGTGGCGGGCATGAAAACACAGTTGATGGCAGAAAAATTGCAATAAAACAACTCATAGATGCTGTCAATGAGTTTACACATGAAATTGATATGGAAGATGTTAGGCTGTATCCAGAAATAGGTGGCAAGACGGCTAGTCTTGGTTCGCTTGATGAAATCATTGAGATCTGCAAAAATTGTGAATATTGCTATCCTTGTATTGATATAGCACATTTGCACGCTAGAGAGCATGGCAGTATTCAGTCAAAACAAGATTTAATTGATAGACTACAAAAAATTAAAGACGAATTGCCTGAAAAATTTAAATATATTCATTTTCATGCATATACTATCAATTATGGTGATAAGGGAGAAATAAAACATCTAAAACATGGTGAGACTATGCCGAACGGAGATGCAGGGAGACCTAATTTAGATGATTTTGTGGAAGTGTTAAAAGAGATGAACATAGATCCTTGGGTCATCAGCGAAGCACTTGACAGTCAAGAGTCGGGTGCAAAATATATGTGCGATTTATATAAAGAAATATTATAATTATGCAAAAGATTGAGTTTGAAATAGATAAAGAACAAAAATTGATCAAAGCAATTATTGATAAATTGCCATTTTTTTCTCGTTTTGATGTCAAAAAAATATTAGATAATAAGGATGTAAAATTAAACGGCAATCGGGTGAAAGAGGATGTTACATTAAAACCGCATGACAGAGTGACAGTCTATTATATATGCAAAGAAAATGATGCGGAATGGTATACTGTGGTGTTTAAAGACGATAATGTTTTGATAGTCAACAAACGGGCAGGCATAGAAGTTGTCAGCGAAAATGAAAGGGATTTAATTTCAATTTTGCGGTTAAAATATAATACAATTATGCCGGTTCATAGAATTGACAGAAATACAGAAGGATTGGTAGTTTTTTCACTGAATTCGAAAGCGGAGAAAGAGTTGCTCACCGCTTTTAAATCACGAAATGGAATTATTAAAAAATATGCTTTGCTGGTGCACGGAAAGGTTGATATCTCAAAAATTAAACGTACAGTGTATTTAAAGAAAGTGGAGCATCTATCAAAAGTTTGGGTGAGCGAAGTCAAGACATCAGGATATGAGCCTGCTGTGACAGAATTTTCAATTATAGAATATATTGATGGTAACACTTTACTCGAGGCAAAGTTGATTACGGGAAAAACTCATCAGATAAGAGCACATATAGCGTATTATGGCTATCCAATAGTTGGAGATCAAAAATATGGCCATGACAATGAAAAACAATTGCATTTGACGGCATTCTACTTAGGTTTTGATTTCAAAAAAACGAATATGCTGAGTTATTTGAACAAGCTCAATTTTGAAATAATTCCATCATGGTTGTAAAATTTTAAAAAAATAGCGAAAAATTTATTGACATTTATTTATTATTATTGTAAAATTAAATTCGTAACGTCGGGGTGTAGCGCAGTTGGTAGCGCACGTGATTTGGGATCATGGGGCCGGGGGTTCGAGTCCCTTCACCCCGACCAATGGGGGCCTTTAGCTCAGTTGGTTAGAGCAACCGGCTCATAACCGGTCGGTCCGCGGTTCAAGTCCGTGAAGGCCCACCA
>CALWTK010000002.1 GCA_944384465.1 uncultured Clostridia bacterium | reverse complement strand
TGCAGAGCGGCCAAATGCAACGGACTGTAAATCCGTCGACTTCGTCTTCGGTGGTTCGAATCCACCTCTTCCCACCAGACATCTGGTAATGCTAGTGTGATAGAGCGGTATGCAATTTCATGTAAACATCCTAAAGCTTAAATGAATGTATATGTGAACATGTGATATTGATTGTCACTCGTAAAGTGGCATGTTGATGATGGTTACTTCGTCAGCTGCTAAATATTAAATATGCTAGTGTGGCTCAACGGTAGAGCAGCTGACTTGTAATCAGCAGGTTGGGGGTTCGATTCCCTTCACTAGCTCCAAATACACCACTTATGTGGTGTTTTTTAATATTTTTACACTATATTTTGTATATTATTTATATTTTTTAAGTTATGTTTTGATTTATTCTCTTTCTTATGACCTTTGTTAAATTTTTACATTAATAAATTTATTTTTTAATTAAGAATTGTTGTTTATAATAATTTTAGTTGCTTCTTTTTGTCATGTGTGATATTCTTAATTTGGATGGAAAAATTAAAAAATTTTAATTTAAATAACCTTTTCTTTTTGTCGTTGACAATTACTTTTTTAACGTTTTGTCTAAATTCGTATTGGGCGTTTTTTTTAAGTGTTTTGTTGTGCTTTGTAGTGTCAATTGTAATTGTTTTTTTGAAGACTAAATCTAACGACAAACAAGTGTCTTTCCAAGATAAGAGAGCGGTTAAGTATATAGCAATTTATAATATTTTTATTGCTTTGTCCTCGATTTTTGTGGTTGGCAGAAATATTCAATTTGTTTTAGATACACATTTAGTAGAGTTTATTTTTCTTGCAATCTTTATTGTTGCTTTAATGGGTGTTTCAATCTTTTTACTTTTCAAATTTAAAGTTTTTAATAGGATAGATAAAAAGGTGATTTTAGAATATTTACCTATCTTTATTATAGGTATTCTAGTTTTCGTCTTTAGTATTGATGATTTTTTCATGTATCCAAAATGGGATTCAAATGCCTATTACAATGCGATGTTGGAAATGAATATTAATTCGTTCAATGACATCGGTGTCTTGAAATTATGCAATCATATAAGTGTTGTATATGCTATTTTTGTCTATATTGCATATTGTTGCATAGGGGATATGTTTGTAGCCGCTACGTTGCTAAATATCCTTTTGAATATATTTGGGGCGGTTTGCGTCTACAAATTTGTCAAATTGATATGTCCAAATGCCAACAAAATTTATGCGTATCTGTGTAGTTTGGTTTTCGCATTTTCGCCATTTACTTTCGGCATGAATGGCTATATTTCGCTTGATTATGTGTTGATGTATGCATGTTTATTTTTCTTGTATTCATGTGCTATAAATAATAAAAATTTAATCGCAATATCATCATTGTTTTTGATGTTCTCAAAAGAACAGGGAATATTGTTAACATTTATTTTGATCTTTATTCCTATATTGTATAGATTAATAAAATCTATCAAAATGAAAAATTTCAAACAAGAATTGAAACAACAAATAACAACTTTTAATATTTGTGAGGTAATATTCCATATTGCTTTCGTGGTAATATTCCTGTTAGGGAATTGGGCACAGGATGGTGGCTGGTATGAATTCGCAATAGATGGTCATCATATTCTAAATTCATTAAACAACATCATCACAATCAATTTTAACTGGCTCTTGCTCGCTATTATCGTCATTGATATAATAAAATTAATTATTCAGTTTATAAGAAAACAACAATCATTTAAACAATTCATGCAAGACAATATCGTTTTAAGTCAAATTCTTACTGTTGGTATAGTCATGTTGATGTTTAATTTCATTGTCATCACATGGAACCACCCACGCTATCATTTGATAGAAATATTGGCGTTATATCTATTAGCATTTTTTGCTTTGTATGATTTATTCAAAGATGTCAAATTCAAGAAATTTAATTTCAAATTTCAACACCTTATTTTAGTTCTAATTTTACCATTATTGATAGGGCAGTCATATTTTACCATAGATCCTGTGATGAAATTGGCCAACAATAAAGTTTATATGGGAACGGCTAACAATTATATGGTTTCAACAAAGTGGATAAGCTACGCCCCTGATTTTGCGAAATTTCATGACTGTGCTGTTTATAACAAACAAGCAAATTATTATGAACTTGCCTTTGATAAATTGTTAAATGAAATAGATTATAATACAAATATATGTTTATTATCTGGAGCACATAGTTCATATTTTATTGAAAACTTAGGCTGGGACGCAACTAAAGGCAGAAGGTATCGTACAGACAATGAAGATGAGATGATAAAATATGAATTGCTGATGGAGGATTATGACTTAGAAGCAATCTTAAGCCAAGGTTACACTTATTATTTTATTGATTTTCATTCGGGTACAAATCTAAATATGATTGATGTCAATGACAGGGCAGATAAGGACGTCTATTATTATATAGACGAATACGACAATATAGATGTTGAGAGTAGTGGAGATGTTGAGTTTTTCGGCTGGCGATTCACCTATTCAAAACTTATTGTTAATTAAATATAATTTATTTGACTAAAGAAAATTGATATGATAAACTAAAAAAGAGAGTAAAAAATGAGTAATGATTGTTTAAGTGAAGATGAATTGAAAAAACTAAAAAATTTTGCAAAAGACATTAAAATTAATGCTGTAAAAATGACTTGCAAGTCTGGAGCGTCGCATATAGGAGCGATTCTTTCATTGACAGATATAGTGGCAACGCTTTATGGTAAAATATTACATTACGATGTAAAGAACCCAAAAGATGAAAATAGGGATATATTTATTTTGAGCAAGGGGCACGCAGGAGTCGCTCAATATTGTGCGTTGGCAGAAATAGGCATGATTGAGAAAAAGGATCTAGAAGGTTATTATACCTACGGCAGTCTACTATCAGGGCATGTTTCTCACAAAGTTAGAGGAGTAGAAGTCTCCACTGGTTCATTGGGGCATGGGTTAGGTTTAGCTGTGGGAATAGCATATTCATTTAAACTTGATAAAAAGAGCAACCAAGTTTATGTTTTGATGGGAGATGGCGAGTGTGAAGAAGGTTCTGTCTGGGAAGCGGTTATGCTTGCAGTACAGTTAAAATTGGACAATCTACATGTGATAGTCGACAGGAACAGTATGCAGGCATTGGGAGATTGTAAAGACATTATAGATTTGGATAATTTAGAAGAGAGATTCAAGGCGTTTGGGTTTAATGTGCTGTCGTGCGATGGGCACAATTTCAATGAATTAGTAAATTCACTTTCAGTTTTATGTGAACATAAGCCAAGCGTGGTCGTTGCCCACACCATTAAGGGTAAGGGCGTTTCGTTTATGGAAAATAATATATTGTGGCATTATAGAAATCCTAATCAAGAGCAAGCCGCACAAGCTATCAAAGAATTGGAGGACTATTATGCGTAGTACGATTATAAATAAATTATTAGAGTTTAACAAAAAGTCAAATGATATCATGTTCATCACAGCGGACTTAGGGTTTGGAGCGTTTGAACCCGTATTTGAAGCTTTCGGTAATCGATCAATCAATGTGGGCATAGCGGAACAAAATATGATATTGTTTGCGTCTGGACTTGCTTTGAATCATAAAAAAGTATTTTGTTATAGTATCGCCACATTCCCTTCACTAAGGTGTCTAGAACAGATTAGAAACGATACATGTTATCACAATTTGGATGTAAACATTTTGAATGTAGGCACTGGAGTGGAATATGGTCCATTAGGTATAACACATCACTCAACGGAAGATGTTGCATGTCTTAGAGCTATACCGAATATGAAAGTTTATACGCCATCTTGCAAAGAAGAAGTGGCATTAGTTATGGACGAAATATATTCATGTGGCGGACCTAGCTATATGCGTATGAACAAGAGTGGAGCGACGTTTAACTCACCGACAAACACGACTATTAACGTGGTCGAAAATCACAAATCTAAAGTCGCTATAATTGCTTCGGGCACAATTTTACAAGAAGCGATTGATTATAATAGCGAGAATGACAACAAGGTCGATATATATTCTTTGGTGAATTATTTCAAAAACAGTGATATGATAGCAAACATTATGAAGCAATATGATACTATCATTTCTTTAGAAGAACATCAATTGACTGGCGGATTGTATTCATATCTTTGTGAGATAAAGAATGCTTTCGGCATTGAGACAAAGATTATTCCTTTGGCATTTCATAATGAATTTACGTGTGTGGTTGGCAAACAAAAAGAGTTAAGGAAACATTATAAAATAGATAAAAATAAGATAAAAAAGGTAGTGGAAAAAATAAACAAGGGATAATAAAAATGAAAAATGTAATTGTGACAGGGGCAAGTTGTTTTATTGGTAAACCTTTAATCAATGAGTTGATTGAGAAAGGTTATTTTGTTTACGCGATTTTGAGAAAAGGGTCCCCTGTTAAATTTAATTCATCTCATGTAAAAACTATCTATTTAAATTTGGATGAATACAAAGATTTAGGCAAATTTATAGAGAAACCATGTTTTGCGATGTTCCATTTGTCATGGAATGGGACAAGGGGCGATGCTAGAAATGATGAAGAAAAACAGAAAAGCAATTTTGTCTATTCAAAGGATGTTTTAGAAGTCGCCAGCGAGATTGGTTGCCAGTATTTTATAGGGGCAGGGTCCCAAGCTGAATACGGCGTCTTGAACAAAAAGATTAAAGAAACAGACACGCCAAATCCAAACACAGCATATGGCATATACAAATTAAAATTCACTGACTATGCATTGGACAATGCGGAAAGACTGAAACTAAAAGTAATTATGCCTAGGTTCTTTTCACTTTTTGGCGAGAACGATTATTCAAACACATTGATTGAATCCAGCATTGAAAATATGCTGTATGATAGAGATTGCAATTATACATTAGCAGATCAAAATTGGAATTATATGTATATCAAAGATGCCGTGAAAGCAATGATCTATTTGATGGAAAATGACTTTGATGGTGTATATAATTTTGGCAGTAAGGACACTCGACAATTAAAAGATTTTATTTATGAAATAAAAGAGATTTTACAATCAAAATCAAATCTTAATTTTGGGGCTATTCCTTATCCTATTACTGGAAAAGTGAGCATAGATCCTGATATTAATAAATTGTTAAGCACTGGATTTAATAGGTTCACACCGTTTAATGTTGCTATAGAATACATTGTGAGATTGAAAAAGGGTAAAGCATATGAAAAGAATTAGGATATTGATACCAACTTTTAATGAAGAGAAAAATATTGAGGGGTTAGTAAAGGAAATAATCCATCATTTTGAGACTGAGTTGCCGCAATATGACTATTTTATTCACTTCATTGATAATAATAGCGCTGACCACACTCAGGATATTATACGAAAATTATGTAAATCCAACAGGCGAATAAAAGCAATATTCAATGCCAAAAATTTTGGACAGTTTAATTCACCTTTTTACGGACTTTTGCAAAATGATATTGGTGGAGGCAGTGATTGTACCATCATCATGTGCGCTGATTTCCAAGATCCTGTCGACATGATAAAAAAATTTGTCATGAAGTGGGAAGAAGGTTATCAAGTTGTTGCAGGGATCAAGACAAAGAGTAAAGAAAACAAATTGATGAGATTTCTTAGGACAATCTATTATAAATTCATCAAAAAAATGAGTACAATTCAGCAGATTGAACATTTTACTGGTTTTGCTCTATACGATAATAGCTTCATTGAAACGCTAAAAAAAGTTGACGATCCAACACCTTTTTTAAGAGGCATGGTAGCGGAATTTTGTGGCAATTTAGCAACAATAGAATACACACAACAAAAAAGAAAAGCGGGGAAATCAAGCAACAATTTTAGGACTTTATACGATGCTGCTATGTTGTCAATAACCACATATACTAAAAAAATTCCAAGATATGCTACAATATTAGGTGCAATATTCTCCGGACTATCTTTTGTAGCGATTGTAGTATTATCTATTTTGAAAATATTTTATCCGCAAATCCACGCAATGTATATCCTGTTTAGTGCGCTGGGATTATTTACGTTTATCAATCTATTCTTTATTGGTATTTTAGGTGAGTATTTGGTCAACATGAATGTGCGACAATTACATAGACCATTAGTCATTGAGAAAGAGCGGTTGAATTTTGGGGACGAAGATGATAAAGAAACTGTTTAATTGGTTAAAAAAATTAGATTACCGTATAAAATTCATTTTAGTAGGCGGATTAAACACTGTAGTAGGAGTGGGTTCATATTGGATTGTCTTACTGCTGTTCGGTGTAAATATATTTCAAAACAATGAAAGTCTAGTCCTTCCTGTAGTTGTCGCGACGATCATTAGTCAACTTCTAGGCTTGATTAATAGTTATCTATGGAACAAATTTTTTACTTTCGAGAGCAAAAAGAAAAGCAAGATCGAAACAATAAAATTTATTTCAGTTTATGCTGTCGCTTTTGGAGTAGATTATCTGTTGAAATTCTGGTTAAGGACATATGATTTCTTCAACGAAATTGTGATAGCAATCATTACAACTATAGTTACCATGATTATAAGTTTTGTTGGACAAAAATGCTTTGTTTTCAAATATAAAAAACAAAAAGTTAATGTAGAGAATGAGACAAATTTGTTAGAGAACAATGATGTAAAAATAGATGAAAAGGATATAAAGGAGGAAAATAAATGAAAGTTGTAATTTTTGCAGGTGGATTTGGTACAAGAATAGGAGAAGAAAGTGTATTCAAACCAAAACCAATGATTGAAATAGGTGGCAAGCCTATATTGTGGCATATTATGAAATATTATTATAGTTTTGGCTATAATGATTTCATTATTCTAGGCGGATATAAACAGGAAATAATTAAACAATATTTTGAGGATTATTTTTTAGCAAATTGTGATATAACTTTTAATTACATCGATGGAAATGTCTTTGAAATACACCGAAATCATTGCGAGAAATGGAACGTTACTGTCCTTGATACGGGATTAAATACTATGACAGGTGGAAGGTTAAAAAGAGCTAGGGATTATATTGGGAATGAACCTTTCTTGCTTACATATGGGGATGGCGTATCTAATGTAGATTTGAACGCTCTCATCAAACAACACAAAGAGACTGAAGCATTGGTCACATTGACCGCCTGTCAGCCAGAACCTAGATTTGGTGTGTTGGAGTTTGATGGGGACACAAAAATTGCTTCCTTTAAAGAAAAACCAGTTTGTTCTGATCAATGGGTGAACGCAGGATTTTTCGTGTGTGAACCAGAAGTAATTGACTATATCGAGGGTGATACTATACCTTGGGAAAGCACTCCATTGCAAACTATCGCAAAGGAAGGTAAACTTCATGCATATAAACACAACGGTTTTTGGAAACCTATGGATACATTGAAAGATAAAACAACCCTAGAAGCTATTTGGGAAAAAGGAAATGCACCATGGAAAGTTTGGAACTAAAAAATTTTTATAAAGGCAAAAAAGTATTCGTCACGGGTCACACAGGATTCAAAGGTAGTTGGCTCATATGTTTTTTGCACAAATTAGGAGCTAAGGTGTGTGGCTATTCTTTGGAACCATACACTGACCCTAATATGTTTAGTCTAATTCATGGTGAAAACATGGTTGAACATCATATTGGAGACATAAGGGATTATGATCATTTGTATGCTGTTATAAAAAAATTTCAGCCCGAAATTGTAATTCATTTAGCAGCTCAACCAATAGTTTTGACCAGTTACGAAAATCCAAAATACACTTTTGAGACAAATGTGATAGGATCTGTAAACTTATTTGAAGCCATTAGACACATTGATTCTGTACGCAGTGTGGTAAACGTAACGACGGACAAGGTGTATTTAAACAATGACTCTGGTAAGGCGTTTGTTGAAAGTGATCCACTGTGTGGTTACGACCCATATTCGAATAGTAAATCTTGTAGTGAATTGGTAACATATTCTTATCAAAATAGTTTTTTCAACAAAAAAGATTTTGACAAGCATCATGTAGCTATTTCTACCTGTAGGGCGGGCAACGTCATAGGTGGCGGAGATTGGAGTGATTATAGATTAATTCCAGATTGCGTGAAGAGTATTTTAAAGGGCGAACCTGTCATAATAAGAAATCCGCATTCAACAAGGCCGTTCCAACATGTACTAGAACCTTTGTATTTGTATCTAAAGGTCGCTATGTTGCAGTACAATGACATAAATTATATGGACAATTACAATATCGGCCCAGAGATAGAGAACTGCGTTAGCGTAAAAGAGATCATGGACTATTTTGTTGAATATGAACCTAAAGCAAAATATATCGTTCAACATAACGAAAATGCAATGCATGAAGCCAGCAAATTGACATTGGATATTACAAAAATCAAAAGGAAATTGAACTACAAGATTATTTATTCAATCAAAGATACTATCAAAACGATTGTAGATTGGACGAATGAGTATATTTCAGGCAAGGATATGCGAACGGTTACCGAAAATCAAATTGATGATTTTCTTCGCCAAATTGATATTAAATACAAAAAGGAAAAATAAACATGAAAATGAAGATAAATGAAGACCATAGAAATCTACTCATTACAATGTTCGTTGGTTTGGTGTTAGGAATAGTGATGATTTGTTTGCCAGCACATACCGATCTATATTATTTCAAAACTTGGGGCGGAGATATTGTCGACATGGGAACAGGAAATTTCTATGAACATGGTTTCGATAGACCCACAGACTACCCGCCGCTATACATGTTAATTTGTGCATTGATGGAGCTGATTTGTGGAGGAGTCCATGCAAATGAGTTTTGGAGAGACTTCTTGTTTAGATTGCCTTCAGTGTTGATTTTCGTTGCCTGTATTTTTGTATTTTACCAAATTGCTAAACACTTTAAAATGTCTAGTAAAAAATCACTAATCATAACATTGATTTTTGCCGTTGCTCCTGCTATTTTAATTGAGTTAGCATGGGGGCAGGCAGACTGCTTTACAATGTTCTTTGTACTAATCAGCATATTAATGTTTTTGAAGCATAAATATCTTGCTTCAATGATATTCTGCACATTTGGTCTGCTGACTAAATTGCAGTTTGTTTTCATTCTGCCAGTACTAGGTGTCGCTATTCTATATAGATACATCAAAGAGAAGAAGATTGGAAGATTTTTCCTTAACTTATTGATTTGTCTATTGATATATTTTGTAGTATATTTACCTTTTATCTATAAACAATTAGGGCAGGGTGATGTATTCTATGTCTTTAAAATTATATTTGATCAAATTGGACATTTCCAAATGTTCGCCGCCAATTCATTCAATCTTTATACGGGTCTTGGCTTAAATTTTGTTTCGTATCCAACTTGGTATTTGGCTATCAACTTTTTGATCATTATAATTTTTGCGGCTTTGTCAATATTCTTGATTATCAAGAATCCAAGTGATAAAAACGTTGTATTGATGTCATCATATATATTTACAGCAATTTTCATGATGTCGACAAATATGCATGAAAGGTATATGTTGCCAGTCATTGGCATTATGCTAATAATTGCACATGCTATCAACTCTAAAAAATTGTTAATTGTAAACTATGTGTTCTATATTATGCAATTTATCAATTCTTGTTTTGCTTGGTTCTTGTATAATGGCTCGGGATTCAATTATAATTGGATAGCAATAGTGTTGTCTTTGTTGTCATTTGCTACATTCGTGCTATTTACTTACGAAGTCATTAGATATACTTTCAATAAAAAATTAAAAATTCAAGATATTTATGGAGATGGAACTAGTTCTAAAGAAGAGATAAAATAAACTAATATATAAAACTTTTAGTAAATTATTAATTAAGGTAAAATATATATGAAAATGAAATTGAATGAAGATGTCCGCAATCTGCTCATCGCCATGTCAGTAGGATTGGTGCTTGGTATTGCAATGATATGCCTACCCGCATTTCATCATGACTTAGACTGCTTCAAGACCTGGGGCGGTAATATTCTTGATATGGGGACGGGCAATTTTTACGAATATGGGTATGATAGGCCAACCGATTATCCTCCAATATATATGTTGGTATGTGCTTTGATGGCTGCAATATGTAGAGAAGTAAATGCGAATACATTTTGGCAGGACTTTTTATTTAGATTACCAACAGTTTTTATATTTGTAGTTAATATATATTTGTTTTATCAAATAGCGAGACATTTCAAGATATCCAGCAAAAAAACGTTAATATTAACATTGATTTTAGCTATTGCTCCTGCAATAATGATTGATATAAAATGGGGGCAGGTAGATTGTTTTACTATGTTCTTCGTCATGATTAGCACGTTGATGTTTTTGGAACAAAAATATTTTGCTTCAATGATATGCTGTACATTAGGACTGCTGACGAAAATCCAATTTATATTTATTTTGCCTGTACTTGGAGTCGCTATATTATATAGATATATAAAAGAGAAGAAGATAGGAAGATTTTTCCTTAACTTATTGATATGTCTATTGATATATTTTATAGTATATTTACCATTTATTTATAAACAATTAGGTCAGGGTGATATCTTTTATATTTTTAGGGTATTGATTGACCAGATTACTCATTATCAAACATACGCAACCAATGCATTTAATCTGTATACAGGTTTAGGTCTAAATGGTGACATATATCCAAATTGGTATTATATTATTAACTTTGGTATCATATTTATATTTGTTGCATTATCTGTTGTATTAGTAATAAAAAATCCAAGTGATAAGAATGTTGTTTTAACATCCGCCTATCTAGTTACTGCAATCTTTATGATGTCTACAAGTATGCACGAAAGGTATATGCTGCCTGTCATAGGTATAATGCTCATAATTTCGCATGTTATAAATTCAAAGAAATTATTGATTATCAACTATTTTTTCTATATCGTTCAGTTTATTAATACTTACTTTGCTTGGTATTTGTATATAGGTAATGGATTTCATCATAATTGGATTGCAATTTTGTTATCTCTATTGTCGGTAGCTATATTTGCGTTGTTTACTTATGAAGTCGTTAGATATACATTTAGCAAAAACGATACTAAAAAAGATATGCAAGAAGATACAGTTTCTGCCGAGACAAAAAATATTGATACTTTAGATAATAGAGCAGAAAATAGATCAAATTAAAATGAAAAAACCGCTGTGAAAAGATGACTGTAAGACAGCGGTTTTTTGTATGTGTTGTAAATTCACACACGTCTATATTTTCTAACAATTTCTATTTATTTCAAAGTATTTTTGATAAAGTTTTTTAAAAATTTTGTAAAAACTTTATTTTATTTTGAATTTTTGTCGAAAATAATAACTCAATATGTTTTTTAAAAGGAAAGTATTTTTGTTATTTAATTTATCAATATAAAAATAGTTGTAATTAAAAAAATTATTTGTTACAATACTAATATGTTAAAGAATTGCGAAAATTGTGGTGGGAAATTACATTTTAGTCCAAAGGACAAGGGAAACGTCTGTGAGAGTTGTGGGTCCATTTTTCCAGTCCCTTATAACTATAATTTTAATAAGAAAACCTTTGATGAGCATGACAATTTTGCCAAGGTAGACGAATTCGCTCAATCTATGAAGAGTTTGAAATGTAAGTCATGCGGAGCAAATGTATTGTTTGACAAATTTCAAATTCAGACTACATGCCCATACTGTGGTAGTCCTACAATTGAAAAAAATAGTTCGAAAAAATTGATGTACATTGATTCAATAATACCTTTTGCATTTAGCAAAAAGGACTGCTTGTCTAAATTTAAAGCTATCGCTAGAAAAAAGTTTTATGTAAATAAAAAAATATTAAAAAATATAGCAGAAAAAGACATAAAAGGAGTGTATGTCAATGCATTTGTTTTTGATATGGTAACGTATTCAACATACTCTGGGATCTTCAGCTATAAAAAGACTGAACACAGAAACGGCGAGACAAGGACTAGGACTATATATAAAAATGTAAGCGGAATACTAGATAAGACATTTAAGAACATTACAGTAGAAGCGAATTCCAATCTAGATCAAAAAGATTTGTTCAGTATTATGCCTTTTGATTATGGCGCCGCAGTAGATTTCAAGAAAGAATTTATGTACGGCTATATGCTTGAATATGAAGATAAGATGTTGAATGCATGCGTAGAAGTCGCAGAACAAATTGTGAGAAACAGGATAAAAGACGAATTATTAAAAAAGCATGGTTGTGATAATATCGAGCGATTGGATATCAACACTGATTATATTGATCGAAAATATAATTATTGTCTGTTGCCAGTCTATTTTGTAAACACTTTATACAAAGATAAAAACTACAAACTGTTGATGAATGGGCAGACGGCAAAGACAGGAAAACTGCCAAAAGACAAAGTGCGAGTGTTCTTCACAGTTTTATTATCGTGCATACTAATTGTGGGCATCATTTTATTGATTATGTATTTAAATTAAAGCAACTCTAATATTGAGTTGTTTTTTTAATCTCTACAATCTTCAACAAAAAAACATTACAATTCAACAATTGTTATTATTTTTTTTATTTATATTGCTGTTAGAATTGCTTCAAGGAGTAAGGTATGCAGATTAAATCACGAATGGTAAACAAGACGCTTTATATACTTTTGTCTGGAGAATTGGATGAATACACCGCACAGACAGTCAGAAAAAATCTAGATTTACTACTAGACACTCAAAAAGGTTATGTCCAAATAGTAATGGACTTATCTGAACTGACTTTCATGGATAGTACAGGGGTAGGAGTTCTCATTGGAAGATACAAAAAGATGAAAGAATGCAACAAACCTATATTTATCACAAATCCAAGTCGAAATGCAGAGCGAATTTTTAAAATGTCAGGGCTATACGAGATTATGCCTAAAATAGTTTAAAGGGGTAGAAAATGAAAAATAGTATGGAAATTAAATTCAAAGCAATTGCAGAAAATGAAGCGTTTGCTAGAAATGTGGTGGCTAGTTTTATTTTGCCATTAAATCCAAGTTTGAGCGAATTGGAAGACATAAAAACAGCTGTGAACGAAGCAATAACAAATGTCATTGTTCATGCTTATCCAGATAAAACTGGTTATGTAAATATGAAAATTGTTACAAATGACAACAAAATAAACATCACTGTGTCAGACAACGGTATAGGTATACAAGACATAGAGAGAGCGTTGACGCCATTTTATACCAGCAAACCTAATGAAGAGAGAAGCGGTATGGGATTTACTGTCATGGAAAGTTTTATGGACAAATTGGAAGTAAAGAACAACAAAGAAGGACTCACTGTTAGCATGTCAAAAGAGATAGAGAAAAATGTAGTGGGGCTATAATGCTAACGAACGAGCAAACTGCTGAATTACTAGAACAAGCAAAAAAAGGTGATGATTTAGCAAAAGAAAAATTGATTACATTGAATTCTCCTTTGATAAAAAGTATAGTAAAAAGGTACTTAAACAAGGGGATAGAGTATGATGATTTATATCAATTAGGTGCACTAGGCTTTGTAAAGGCAATCAACAATTATGATCCGAGTTTTAATGTGAAATTTACGACATACGCTGTCCCAATGATAGCAGGTGAAATAAAGCGTTTTTTGCGTGATGATGGAAGTGTGAAGGTGTCTAGGAGTCTTAAACACACATCGATAATGATAAAAAACTATATTTATGAATACAACAAAGAGCACGGAGAAAATCCTACACTTGAGATGCTTGAAAAAGAGTTTAATATGGACAAAAACGATATTATTTTTGCTATGGAAGCGAATACGACTCCATTGTCATTGAATGAAAAATATAACGACAATGAAGATTCCACTACCATATTAGATAAATTGACTGATGATTTTTCGTTTGAAAAATATATAGACAAATTGGCAATAAGGGAAATGATAAACAAACTGTCAGCACGTGAAAAGCAAGTGATAATCATGCGCTATTATTTTGACAAGACACAATCAGAGATAGCAAAAGAACTTGGGGTTAGCCAAGTTCAAGTGAGTAGGATAGAAAATAAAGTGCTGCATGAATTCAAGGAAGGAATTAATTCATAAATGAATTATCATCTTTTACATCAACTTTAAATCTATATACAGGATTTACAGTGTCATTTTTAGGTTTTGAAAATTTGCTAAAAAATTTTGAAACAGATTGTTTGAAATTTTTGAATTTTGAACGTAAACTAGGTGTGTTTTCATTTCTATAAGTGTCAATATTTTTTTTCAATTTTGACTTTTTAGCTTTTGTCTCTGTGTCAGTCTGATTTTTATTTTCTTCTAATTGTTGTGTATTATTTGTTGTATCAACACTATGTGTTGTTGTGTTATTTTCAGTGGCATTATTTTCATTGTTATTATTATTTCTATTAGTTAGATTCACATTTTGATTTTGGATATTAGGATTAACGTATGGATTACCCATCATATTATTATATCCGTAACCATTTCTTCCGAACATAAATTCATTATCCAATAGAGCTGTGTTGAAAAAGGTATCAGTATTCTGTCTATTGTTTCCAAATGTATCAATATTTGTTTTTAGTTTTCTGTCACTAAAAGTGTCAATATTTGATGTCGTCGTATTGTTGGCTTGATTTGTACTGTTTTGATTGTCGCTTTGAGCTGAGTTGTTTGTTTCACTTTCGCTGCTGTTTTGAGCATTGTTGGCAATATTGTTTTCAGTGATATTTCCATTTTCATCTATCATATAATCTTTGATAATCGCAGGCTCATTATTTCTTTTGAAACCATACAACACGCGTCCATAGTTGTTCGGTGTCATATTGTCATTGATATTGAACATTTTGTTAATGAGTCTCAGAGAATAAAGTCCATTTTCTAGCATGTCATTGCCATTTAATAAATTTTCTAAAACAACTAGATATTTTAAAGAAAGAGCATCTATATCACCATTGCTATCACGCATCATTTGAGATATATCGCTTAAATTTATAGATAATTCGTTCGTAATTCTTGATAGATTTCTACTCAAATCTTTTAGTTGATTAGACTGTTCGCGAACTAGCATTCTTTGTTCATTAGTCAATTCTATTTCTTTATTTTGCACTTTAGTGATCAAATTTTGAGTCTCGGTTATAGCGTCTATCAAATCCTCTTTCAATTCACAAAATTCTTCGCATGAATCATCAATGTCTGTAGATAGTGAATATAGAGTGGAGATTGATTCTAACTGCTCATCGTTATTGTTGTTATTGTCAGTTGTCTCTTCATTTTCTGTGGTGTCAGGTGTGATTTCTGCGTTTGAATTGTTTGATGTATCATCACTTTTAACGAGATTATTTGTCTTTTCTGTACCGTCTACAATATTTTTTGTCTCCACATTATTTGACAATCTATTTTTTGTAGTGTTCAAATTATTTTTGATTATTTCCCTATTTTCATTTAAACTGTTGTCAAGATTAGTATTTTGAGTTGTATTTATATTGTTGCTATTAGTATTATTAATAGTATTTTTACTATCTTTATTTGAATTTTGTGTTAAGTTTGAACTATTTATATTGTTGTCTGTTACTGATGTTTCAGTAGCATTTTTTCCGTCACTTTTTTCATCATTTTCAAGTAAGTTCAATTTTAAATTTTCGGGGACTGAAAACGATAATTTATATTTATTCAAAGCGAGTTTATTTAAGTTATCATTATTAGCGGTGTATTCATCCATATTTTTTTCAAAAGTTTCAACATTAGTTTTTAAATTGTCAGTTTCAACACTTGATATTGAAAAATTGCATCCAGTTAGCATTAATCCAGCACTTATTAAAGATATTATAGGCATTATTTTTTTCATATTATAACTCCTTTTGTTTAAATCCTTAAGAATAGTATGTTTATTTTGAAAAATTTTATTTAATTGAAACAAAATATTTTTTTTAAATTATAAAACTTATATTTATGTCAACAATCAAATAGGAGTTGTTATGGACAAAAATAAGCGAAATCAAAATTATAATTTGTACGTTGAGTCTAAAGTGCCAAAGACAAAAGCATGGCCGTCATTATTCAAAGCATTTTTAGTGGGTGGGATAATCTGTGCGATAGGTCAGGGTCTTTTTGACCTTTATAGTTATTTATTTCCAAATTTAGCAGAGAGCGAAGTGACAACATGCATGCTGATGACTATCATCTTTATAACCTGTCTTCTCACAGGTATTGGGATATATGATGTGGTTGGTGCTTGGGGTGGCGCGGGTTCGGTCATTCCGATAACTGGTTTTTCAAACTCAATTTCTAGTCCGGCGGTAGAGTTTAAAAAAGAGGGTATCATATATGGTATTTGCGTCAAGATGTTTACAATTGCAGGTCCCGTGATTGTGTGTGGTGTGGTGGGCTCGATTGTGTGCGGCTTTGTCGGGCTATTTATATAGGTGAAAGCATGCAGACTATTAAACTAAAAAAGAAAGCTTATCTTTTGGAAGGGTACAGTATTGTGGGACCACTGGAAGGCAAGGGGCCACTGAAAGACTATTTTGATTATATTTTAAAAGACGACACGCTAAAAGAGAGTAGTTTTGAAAAAAGCGAAAGAAAACTATTGCAAGACATTGTCATAGAGGCAATAAACAAGTCGGGACTAAAGATTTCTGATATTGATTTTTTCTTTGGGGGTGATTTGCTAAATCAAATAGTGAGTTCGTCTTATACTGCTCGTGAGTTGAATTTGCCTTTTATAGGACTCTATTCAGCTTGTGCCACAATGGCCGAAGCTTTGGCGCTAAGTGCGTTGTTCATTGACTGTGGCTTGTGCAATAATGTTGTGGCTGCGACCTGTACACATTTTAGCAGTGCGGAAAGGCAATATAGATTCCCGCTCGAATTCGCCAATCAAAGACCGCCCACAGCGCAATGGACAATCACGGGTGGCGGAGCTAGCATTATTTCAAATATAAAAAGTAAAATCAGAATCAATGCAGTGACCTTTGGGAAAGTCATAGATTATGGTATATCGGATATTAATAACATGGGAGCAGCTATGGCGCCCGCGGCATGCGATACTATAAAAGCTCATCTATCAAACATGAAAAAAAAGGTCAGCGATTATGATTTGATACTGACTGGAGATTTAGGGAAATTGGGCAGTGAAATTTTAATAGATTTGATGGAACATGAAAAAATCATAATGGGTAAAAATTATGCAGATTGTGGCTGTATGATTTTTGATAAAACTATGCGTGTTTTCATGGGTGGTAGTGGTGCAGGCTGTAGTGCCAGCGTATTGAACTCATATGTTTTATATAAGATGAAGAAAGGGGACTTTAAAAGAGTCTTATTGGTATCAACTGGGGCGTTGATGAGTACTACCACTTCGCAACAAGGAGAGACAATCCCGGGGATTGCTCACGCTGTTGAATTGGTGTATGAACCAGAAAATACTAAAAATTCAGTAGCTAAAAGCAAACAAAAAAAGGATGTGTGATTATGATTAGTGTTTGGGATTATGTAATATCTTTTCTAGTGGGTGGTTTTATCTGTTTTTTAGCTCAAATACTAGTCATTCGTACAAAAATCACGACCGCTAGAATATTAGTATTGTTTTTAATTATAGGGATGATTTTAGAAGTGTTCAATGTTTACGCGCCATTCAAAGAATTTGCAAAAGCGGGTGCCAGTGTACCCATCATTGGCTTTGGAGCATCCCTTGCCCGTGGAGCAATAATGGCAGCGAAAGAATATGGCGTGATTGGAATATTTACAGGTGGACTTACCGCTGCTGCGGGCGGAATATCTATGGCGATATTTGCTTCCTTTATTGTGGCGTTGATTTTTAACAGCAAGACTAAACGTGGTGGGCATTAAAATATTTGTAAATTTTGGACGAAATAAGAATTTGCTAACATATTTTAAATAAATATATTATATGAGAAAAATTAAACTAAAAAAGAAAATTACAATTATTGTAGTCAGTTTTAGTATAGTTTTTCTTTTTTTGCTATATTATTTTTGCGTGATGAGTCCGGTAATCAAAACTTATACAGCAGCTGAAACTAGGGCTATTACAGAAAAAGCGGTCAATTTAGCGGTCAGCAATGTAATTAATAGGAGTATAAGTTATGACTCGTTGATTGACATAACCTATAATGCGAATGGAGATATTGCTTCCTTTACTGCCAATCAATTTGAAATAAATAGCATAACCCGTGAAATCGTTAATGAAGCACAACATGTCATGAATGATCTAGGTGAAGATGGATTAAATATAAATTTAGGGACATTTTCAGGAATTCCGTTTCTGATTGGGCGCGGTCCAGTTGTTAAACTAAAATTGGTCCCAATAGGCGCGGTAACTAGCAGTTTTACTAGTCAATTTCGGTCGGTAGGCATCAATATGACTCAGCATACAATATATTTAAATATTGAAGTCCATGTGAGCATTGTTTTGCCTATCAAGTCATATGAAGTTTACTCTACAAATCAGGTGATGTTGGCAGAGAGCGTGATAGTCGGACAGGTTCCAGAAGTCTACCTTAATGGTGGGAGTTTGGGTCAATCTTTAAATCTTGTTCCATAAATCATTGTAAAAACGGACATAGTATGCTATAATAAACATATTATGATCTATTTTGATAACGCATCAACGACCAAGATAAGCGAGCAATCACTTGCGTCATATATAGAAGCAAGTGAGTTGTTTTTCAATCCAAGTTCGCTATATAAACAATCTGTCACGGTAAAAAGTAAGATTGAATCAGCCAGAGCTTCAATATTAAAGTTTTTGAAAGGCATAGCAGGTTCAACATTAATATTCACAGGTTCGGCGACCGAAGCTAACAACGCCGTTTTGAACAGTAGTATCACACGCAAAGACAAGAAATACATTATCAGCGCTGGCGAACATAGTTCAATATATACGACCGCGAAAAAATATTTGGAAGCGGGTTACAATATAGAATTCGCTCCTTTAACCAAAAACGGAAGCGTAAATATAAACAGACTAAAAAATATGATAGACAAAGATACTGCATTTATTTCCATCATACATGTCAGCAATGAGACGGGTGCGGTCAATGACATAAAGGAGATATGTAGATACGCAAAGAATATCAATCCCAACATTATCATCCACAGCGACGGCGTGCAAGCGTTGGGAAAAATCAATGTAGATTTGAAAAGTCTAGGCGTAGATTATTATACTATCTCTGCTCATAAGATACACGGACCTAAAGGGATAGGAGCATTGTATATTGCGAATAAAAATAAGTTTAAACCATTTATCTTTGGCGGGGAGCAAGAGATGGGGCTTAGAGCAGGCACTGAAAATACATCTAATATTTTAGCTATGAAGACGGCAATAGACAACCTATCTATAATTGATTATCATGAAAGGAAACAGACAATAATAGACAATCTTTCTGGAGACTATATTTTGGTATCGGATGACACTTGCGTAGATAATATCATTTCGATATGTTTTAAAGGAGTGCGTGGCGAGACAATTGAACATATGCTGGAGACGAATGGATATTTGATAGGTACAGGTTCAGCATGCAACAGCAAAGCAGGATACAATAGAGTTTTAAGTAGCATTGTACCTAAAGAATATCTTAGTGGCGCCATACGCATAAGTTTTGACGACGAAGTGACGAAGGATGATTGCAAAAACCTTGCTATTTTGATATCGAATGCGGTAAAACAGTATAATAAAAGGATTAATTAAATGAATAGAGTGATTTTAATAAGGTTCAATGAAATTCATCTAAAAGGTGGTAACAAAAAATATTTTATAAAACTGCTTCACAACAATATAAAGACAGCGCTAAAAGATTTCGATTGCAAGATTGAAGATATACAAAACCGCCTAGTTGTTCGTGATTATAATGATGAAGACGGAATAGTAGAAAATTTGAAATGCGTATTTGGCATACATTCTATATCAAAAGCAGTCGAACTGGACAATGACGTTGATCTAATTGAAGAATTTGTGTCAAATATACGTTTAGACAGCAAGACGTTTAAATGTGAAGTAAATAGAGCGGACAAATCATTCCCAATAAAATCCAATGATTTTGCAGCGAGATTGGGGGAGTTGATACTGAAAAACAATAAAATCAAAGTGGACATACATTCTCCTGAGACTATTATATATGTTGACATTCGTGAGAACGGGAAGACGTTCATATTCCATGAAATAATATACGCGTATTCTGGATTGCCATTAGGGGAGACGAGAGACGGATTGTTGCTGTTGAGTGGGGGAATTGATAGTCCGGTGGCGGGATTTTGCATGGCGAAACGTGGGTTAAGGCAGGATATTCTGCATTTTGATAGTTTTCCTTATACTAGCCCGCAGGCAAAAGAAAAAGTCATAACTCTCGCGCGAGCAATAAAGAAATTCACAGGCTCAAAATATATGTATATTTGTAGCATGACGAAATTACAGGAAGAGTTCCATATAAAATGCAATACCGAATATGCTATTAATTTACTGCGAAGGTCAATGATAAGAGTAGCCAATATACTATGCGAAAAATATAGATACAAGACCATAGTAACAGGTGAGAGCCTAGGGCAAGTAGCCAGCCAAACGATAGAAAGCCTAACGACAACAAATGCAGTCACAAAATATCCCGTATTGCGACCATTGATAAGTTTCAATAAGGATGAAATCATTGATATTGCTAAAGAAATTGGGACTTATCAGACCAGTATTCTACCTTATGAAGACTGCTGTACAGTATTTTTACCTAGAAATCCTATTATCAAACCTAAGATAAAAGATGCTGAACGTGAAGAAGAAAAAATTAATTTGGATTATTTAATTGATGAAGTAATAAAAAATATTGAAATAATCTCATTAGAATAAAACACACAATATACAGTGTGTTTTTTGTTATATCTACCCATTATATATAAATTATTGTAAACATGTTTTGCTCAATTCATTAAACTACTTATAAAAGTTGTTAGCGACACTTGACTTTTATCGTTAAATTATATTATAATTATTATGTTGTATGTTTTACAACATGAAAGGTAGGTAAACATGAACATAGTGAATTTGAGTTTGCTATGTAGTGTAAGTGTTACAACGACCGTAGTTTTATCTATAATAATGTTGGCAGTAGGATTAGGTGTAGGAGTTGGCATCTATGCTATTGTTATGAATAAAAAATCTAAATCAGCTAAGGCGAAAGCAGATAAAATTATTGAAGATGCTTATACTCAAGCAGACAAAATCAAAAAAGAACAGGTCGAACAGACCAATAAAGAAATTAGTATTTTAAAATCTACTTTTGAACAGGAGAATAAAGAGAGAAGAGAAGAAGCGAAACGAAGCGAAGAAAGACTGTATTTGCGCGAAGAGATGCTGAACAAACGAGAGACCGCTCTTGACAAAAAAGTGGAAGAATTGGAAGCATCAAAAGAGAGAGTGCACAATCAAATCGAAGCACTCAACAGCAAAGAAAATGCACTTGATGAGATGCAAGAAAACATCATCAAAGAATTGGAAAAAGTCAGCGCTATGACCAAAGATGAAGCGAAGCAAGTGATCATAGACAGATATACTGAAGAAGCTAAAATTGATGCCGTCAAGATTGTAAAAGA
This sequence comes from uncultured Clostridia bacterium, assembly GCA_944384465.1. GTDB lineage: Bacteria > Bacillota > Clostridia > Christensenellales > UBA1242 > Onthoplasma. The sequence goes on along the minus strand of CALWTK010000002.1, from coordinate 127,058 downwards.
AATTGAAGATAAAGCAAGAGAAGAAGCGGACAAAAAGGCTAGGAACATCATCACTTTAGCGGTACAGAAATGTGCGGTTGATCAGACTAGCGAGATTACGACCAGTTCGGTAACTTTACCTAGTGAAGAGATGAAGGGACGCATTATTGGACGTGAAGGTAGGAATATTAGGGCGCTAGAAGCAGCTACTGGAGTTGATTTCATCGTTGATGATACGCCAGAGACAATCACGCTGTCTGGCTTTGATCCAGTGAGACGTGAAGTCGCTAGAATTGCGTTAGAAAAATTGATTTTGGACGGACGTATTCATCCAGCTAGAATTGAAGAATTGGTACAAAAAGTACAGAAAGACATAGAAGAGACTATCAAAGAAGCGGGCGAAAATGCATGTTTCGATGCAGACATTCATAATATTCATCCAGAGATTGTCAAAGTCTTAGGTAGGCTAAAATATAGGACAAGTTATGGGCAAAATGTGCTCAACCATTCACTAGAAGTTTCATACATCGCGGGGATGTTGGCAGCTGAGATCGGAGCTAATGAAAAAGTCGCAAGGCGCGGTGGCTTGTTGCACGACTTAGGTAAAGCGGTCGACCATGAAGTGGAAGGAACACACGTTTCTATCGGCGTGGAGTTAGCTAGAAAATATAAGGAGAGCGAAGCGGTAATCCATTGTATAGAAGCGCATCACAACGATGTTGAACCAAGGACGCTAGAGGCAGTCATTGTACAGGCAGCAGACGCTATTTCAAGCGCAAGGCCGGGCGCAAGGCGTGAGTCTATTGAGAACTACATCAAACGACTTCAAGATTTAGAAACTATTGCAAATGGATTTAAAGGTGTTGAAAAGACTTATGCAATCCAAGCGGGGCGTGAAATTCGTGTGATGGTAAAGCCAGATCAAATCAATGACGATGAAGCACAAGTTTTGGTGCATGATATAGCTAAAGAGATAGAAGCAAAATTAGAATATCCAGGGCACATAAAAGTGATTGTCATTCGTGAGTCTAGATTCAGTGACGTAGCAAAATAATCAATATAAAGGGCAGTAACTCTCATTACTGTTCTTTTTTGTATGCAAATAATTGTTGACAATAATTTTCGATTTTAGTATAATAAAAAATATAGGGGAGTGGCTCAACGGTAGAGTAGTGGTCTCCAAAACCATTGGTTGCGTGTTCGAATCGCGTCTCCCCTGCCAAAATAAATTTAAACCTTTTGATAGGGTTTATTTTTTTAATATATAATTATTGTTTTACGATTTTACATAATTGACTATAAAATACATATTTGATATAATAATCCTATGAAAAAAGTTACAATTTATACTGATGGTGCATGTAGTGGCAACCCCGGTGCTGGTGGCTGGGGTGCTATTTTGTTTTATAAAGATACGAAGAAAGAAATCAGCGGATATGATCCAAATACGACCAATAATCAAATGGAATTGACCGCAGCAATCAAAGCGTTGGATATGCTAAAAGAGTCGTGTGAAGTTGATTTATATAGCGATAGCGCCTATCTAATCAATGCTTTTAAAGAAGATTGGATCACAAAATGGCAATTGAACGGCTTTAGGTCGGCGAACAAAAAGCCTGTGCTAAATGTTGACCTTTGGAAGCAATTGATTGAATTGAATAATATGCACAGAATAAATTGGATTAAAGTGAAAGGCCATGCAGACAACATATACAACAACCGATGTGACGAATTGGCGACAGGCGAGATAGCAAAACACAAATAAAAAAATGGAGCGTTGAACTCCATTTTTAATTTTTTATAATTCCTTTTTCTTGAAAACAACAGTTGCCAAAAGGTTAATAATAGCAATGAATAGCACTATCACTGTGATAGTAAGACCAATATTTGTCCCAGCGTAGACTTTAGCTCCCAACAACATATTTAAGAAATTGTTGCTGATTGCATATATCGAACTTCCAAACAACGAATATAGCGAAATGTGTGAGAATGGATAGTAAGTCAACCAACTGTTGGCGCCCGTTACAAATACAGGTAGCAAAGTATTCAATAGATATAATACAATCATTAAGGTGACAGCGAGTAAATCTGATTTGAACAAGCAGGACAATAACATTGCAATGCTGGTGTAGACAACCAATTCTAACAACAAGCTAACCAAATATATAATCAGCATCACAATAGGGTGGATGACAATGGCCGTCGTGCCATTAAATATAGTCAATATGATAGCAGAACTAAACCCATACACCGCACCGCCTACGCATACAGCTATAATAGCGCTGAATATAATCATAATTAATGACATTAATATAATTGCTAGGAATTTACCAAAATATAAGGTCAATCTGTTTACCGGTCTGATCGCAAAGTAGCGCATAGAACCTTCTTTAATCTCGCCTGCAATCGCGTGACATGCACTCATGATGGCATAGACTATTATGATGAATGAAAACAGCCTTAATATAAAATAAGCGTAGTCATAAGCATTGATTTCATCATTTGATGTAACGCCAATCGTCAGTGGGTGAGCATAGTCGCTCTCTGTCTTGTTATTATCAAATAAGAAATTGTATCTTATCAACAATGTGTCTGAATCGTATTGAGTGTCATTATCGAGATAGAGTAGATCCATTTGCTCATTTGTGCTCACGAACGAAAATGCATTTGACAACAATTCATAATTGACTAAATTCACAAAAGTGTTGGCAGTGTTCACATATAGATTGACCAAATCTTCCAATTCTTGCATTACATTAATGCTTTGGTCATCTTTTGTACCATCACGTACATCATTATAGATAGACAAAATTGAATTGTTGATTTCATCTAATCTTAATAATTCGGTATATAATTTTGTCCCTTCTTCATTTACTGTATAATCTCTAATCAATTTTTCGCTCAAAGTAGGGTATATAAATGCATCGATTGAAGAAGTAAAATTATTTCTATAATTATTTTCATATTCCTGACATATGTCAGCGATGTTTGATGTGTTGGTGCTAAACAAGTTCCTTATGCTTTCATATGTCGCTGTGTATCTATCATAATTAGTCCTAGTCGTTAGAATAGTATAAGCACCTGCAGATGAATTGTTCACGCCAGTAGCTATAGCAGCGTTCAAGCTGTTCAATGCTGAGACAAGGTTTGCTCTATAGGTCGCAATGACATTATCAGGAGTGTCATTATAAGCAGCCTCTCTATAATTGTTGTAATACATCATGAATGTATCATATAAGTCATCAATATTTTCTTCCTGACTCTTCCCATCTACATTGTAGGCGAGTATTTTATTGGATGCGTCAGTTATAGATGTGTCCGCTTGTAACTTTATACCGCCCGAACCTTCACCTATAAAATAAGTGTATTTTTCCATCACCGTGTTACCTGTCAGGGTTATATACGAACTAGAATAAACGGTAGGGTTATAGATAAATGCCCCCAAGACTAAAATTATAGCGAGCAAAATAGCGAGAATGTAAATTCCCGGCTTTGACACCATTTTTTTCAATTCAGCAGAAATGACTTTAAACATAATACTCCTAAATAATACTTGTTGAAGGTCTGTCGTTGTTCAACAATTCAAAATACAATTCTTCGAGTGACTTTTGAATTTTCTTTATGCTATATATCTTAATTTTTTTGAAAGTTAAATAAGATATAACGGTAGCAATATTTGCTTCTTTTAACGGGACTAATATTGAGTTGCCTACCACTTTGCTAGTTAATTGGTATTTTTTCTTCAACAACAACGCGGCGTAATTAGGGTAATTGCATAGGAATTGAACATGTTGTTTTGATGATACTATGCCTTTGATTTCTTGCATAGTTTTGTGCTCTATAATCTTACCATTATTTATAAGTCCAATGACGTCGCATGTATGTTCCAATTCAGCTAAATTGTGACTAGAAATTATGATAGCCATATGTTCTTTTTCAGCTAGCACCTTTAAAATATTTCGAATTTCTACTATACCATTAGGGTCCAGCCCATTAGTTGGCTCGTCTAGGATCAATAATTTTGGTTTATTTAGTAGCGCTTGCGCGATACCCAATCTTTGCTTCATACCAAGAGAGTAGGTGGAAAGTCTATCATTAATCCTATTTTCCATACCAACAAGTTTGACAATCTGTGGGATGCGTGCTACGGCCTGTTTACCATAAAAACTAGCGAACAATTTAAGATTAGCCATGCCGGACAAATAAGGGTAGAGTTGTGGCATCTCTACAACCGCGCCCACATTCGCGATAGCATTTTTGAAGCTCTTTTTTATGCTATAACCACAAATTCTAATTTCACCTTCTGTGATAGGAGTAAGTCCAGTAATCATCCTAATAGTGGTAGATTTACCAGCTCCATTAGGTCCTACAAAACCAAAAATTTGACCAGCAAAGACATCAAAAGTTATATCGTTTACAACTTTTTTTTGTCCATACATTTTGGTCAAATTTTTAATACTTAAAACTGGTATCATCTATTGCTCCTATTTATTCAATTTTTTCATGAATATGTAATTGAATAACAAATCTATAAACATAGTAGTTGACAAAAGCAGTGGGGCATAAAGGTTGGCAAAGTTACGTGCACTGAACAGTTCTGACATAGTATTGTTGCCAATATTAATATTGACAATTATACATACGATTATTATAACCAATTCGATTGCCAACATGATTATGGCGGGCTTTTTTAAATCATTTTTGAATTTTCCGTCCGCACAAATCATCCTAAATTTTTCGTAATTAGCAGCATATAAAGTAGGGTAGAAGATTAACGATATTATTCCAATTAAAAGGAATGTATAGTATAGAGCGCTTGTCCCAGTAAAACTAGTCGTCACTGCACATATTATAAGCAACAATAATAAATATCCAGAAGTAGACAGCACTTTATATAACATGTTTTTAGCTGTATTTTTAGCTGATTTGTATTTTGAGTCCTTCTTTATATCAACATAATCTACATATTTGATTTGATCTAATTTTTGCTCATAAGCAGGGGAGTCTACTAAATCTAAACTATTGTTTTCTGCCTTTTCATCTACTAGAGCAGCAAGATTGTCTCTATAGTTGTTCGTGATAGGGACTGCGGTATCCTTTTCAATGAATTTTGTTACATCCTTGTTGTTTGCGAATTTTTCTTCAGTAGTTTCCTTTTCTGTCTTTAAAATTGAAGAATTGGCTTTGTTGATTTCCATCTCGGTGGCCGTGTCTATATGATCATCAGAAAACACTTCTTCGCTAGGGAGTATTGATACTGTGTTTTCAATAGGGTCCTGTAAAACATCTGACTTGTTATCTTCAATGATACTATCCATTATTGAAATATTGTCAAAATTGTTGACCTTATTTCCCTCCGCAGGCGTCTTCACAGGATAAGCATCATCAGCATCATCTTCATCATGTGAATTCGTGATAAGGTTAATCAGAGTATCAAAGTCAGGAAGGGTGGCGACTTGCATTCTTCCGTTGTCGGTTATTTTATAATAATGGCGTTTGCCTCCAATTTCACTATCCTGCCAATAAGATGTAATGAATTTTGTCTTCTCTAGTTTTTTAAGAATGGTGTATAGAGTGGGTTGCTTTATTATGATTTTTCCATGAGATTTAGTTTCAATAGATTTAGTAAGTTCAAAACCATATTTATCACACTCATTTAATTCTAATAAAATCAATGGGATTAAATCTGCGGTTTTCATAATACCCCTTTTAAATATAAATATTATATATTAAAATTATCATTTAGTCAATAAAAAATTCCAAAGAAAAAAGTGATAATGTTTATTAAATCTATTATCACTCAACTCACTCATCAAACAAATTAAAATTTATTTCTAATAAGCCCTACGACTTTCCCTAAAATCTCCAAGTGGTCGGTAAGGATAGGGCGCATAAATGAATTTTCAGGTTGTAATCTAAAATAACCATTTTCTTTATAATAACGTTTGACGGTAGCTTCATTATCAATCAAACATGCGACAATTTCGCCATTATTGGCGACAGACTGCTTGGATATCACGACCAAATCGCCGTCATAGATCCCAACGTTTACCATACTATCACCTTTGATTTTAAGGACGAACATATTGCTACCATTGAATAGATTTTCATTAATTATAATTTTACCCAATAAATTTTCTTCAGCCCAAATGGGTTGTCCAGCAGCAATTGTTCCAAGGACAGGTAAAGTGATGTTATTTATGGTCTTGTCAGTCAACTCAATAGCACGATTTTTGTTGCTACTGCGCGTGATTTTGCCCAATTTTTCTAATTTTTTCAAATGATAGACGGCACTAGATGTAGAATCCAATTTTAATTTGTCACAAATTTCACGTACAGTAGGTGGGTATTTATTTTTCGCGAGATAATCTACTATGAATTCATAAGTCTCTTGAGTCTTATCCATATTTCACCTCACTGGTATATTAGCAAAAAATACAAAAGTTGTCAAACATTTGTTCGATATTTTTGAAAAATTTAAAACATAGCAAAAAAGATAAATTTTGTATGTTTTCGTATAGATGATATGAAAACGGATTGTATGTCATGTATTGTATCACACAGATATGTGCTATTTTCGTTGAAATCTTCTAGGTCTGTAAAATGGTACATCTTCTTTTTTCATATTTACACCTTTTTTGCAAACAATATTGACTTTTTTTAATTTTCGGCATATAATAGCATTATTAATAGAGAGGTGGTAGATTTCGTGCGAGGACCGACGAGCGGATGTCACCTCATTAATTTGAGGGATTACTCATAATAATAAACTTATGAGACGCTTGAATCGATGTGGGAGGAATGCACGCCCACCTCCATTCAAAAAGGCAGTAAGTTAATTACTGCTTTTTTATATATTATTCTCTTTTTTATTTAACGAAATCTCTAAGTATTTGTGAATTCAATATATACAGTGTATAATATAAATAAAACACACTTTATATTGTGTATTATTTAAGTTTTACCTTGCCAGCCACAGATTTTCTAACATCGTCACTTATGGCGGCGTAATGTTTTTTTGTCGTATTGACATCTTTATGTCCTAAAACTTCTGCCACGATATATATATCTTTTGTCTCATTGTATAAGTTGGTGCCATAGGTGGAGCGCAGTTTGTGTGGGGTAATATTTTTCAGTGGAGTAGCGACTTTGGCATATTTTTTCACAAGGTATTCCATAGTTCTAACCATCATGCGTTTGCCTTGACTAGAAATAAACAAAGCTCTTTCTTCTTTTGGAAGATTTAATGTTTCTCTAAAATGTAAATAGTCTTTTAATGCCTGTGCAGTTTCTTCGCCAAAATATAAAATGACTTGATTTCCACCTTTTCTGGTGACTCTAAACGAATTTAGATTGAAATTAATGTCATCTACATTGAGTCCGACACATTCGCTAACACGTATGCCCGTCGTCAAAAAGAGTGAGAGAATGGCATTATCTCTGACTTTATATTTTTCATTATATTTCTTTTGATGTTCGCTGAATCCGGACAGAGTATCACAAGAATACATCAATTCAGCGGTCTCTTGCGGTTCTAATCTAATGATTGGCTTCTCATGAAGTTTCGGCGAAGCTACTTTGCTAGCTACATTCGCTTTTATCATATCTTTATTGAAAAAATATTTAAAAAATGCACGAAGAGTAGAGAGTTTTCGCAATTTACCTTTTTCACCATTTGTCACAATCTCGCCATTATCTTTATCGTAATATGATAAATATGCCATATATCTTTCAATTGTTTGTGAATCTATGTTGTCTATGTCATGTAATGTGATTTGCATAATAGGTCTATTGAAAAATCCAGTCTCGTATGTGACTAAATAATTAAAAAATGTCTTTAAATCTATAGCATAATTTAATCTAGTCAATGGGGTAGTGGTATCCTGAATTCCAATGAAAAATATACTACAAAATGCAGGCAATGTAGTCAAGATTTCATTCAATTTTTTCATGTTGTTTCGATTTCTGTCTAGATAATAATTATTTGACATATGACCCCTTAAATATGATGTATATAAAAATACTATAATTAATTATACCATATCTTTGCGTAAAAATCTAACAAATGAAAATTTTTTTTAAATTTTCAGAATTTTTTTATTAAAGTTTGACAAGTTAAATTATAGTTGATAGAATAATACTAACAATTGAATATGTCTATGATAGGGACTAGCATATAGCGGAGATATCAGAGAGTTTGCGGTCGGTGAAAGCAAATTATGGAAACTATATGTGTCTACCCCTTATGACACCTGGTAATGCGGGGCTGGTTGCATGGCGCAATTTGCAACAAAACGAGTGGGGCAAATGTTAGATTTGCTCAAATAGAGTGGCACAGTGGTAAATATCACCTCTAAATTAAGGGGTGGATATTTTTTTATTAGCTACAAAACTAAAAGGAGTAATTATGATAGATATAAATTTGATTAGGACCAATCCAAACAAAGTGAAAGAAAATATTAAGAAAAAATTTCAAGACCAAAAATTGCATCTCGTTGATGATGTACTTGAGATGGATGCCAAAGTTCGTCTCTTGAAACAAGAAGGCGATGACTTGAGGAGCAAGCGCAATAGTTTGTCTAGCAAGATAGGCGTTTTTATGAAAGAAAAAAAGCTTGAAGAAGCGAACACAATCAAGGCGGAAGTCGTCAAGAATAATGAACGCATTGCAGTTATTGAAAAAGAAGTCGCCGAACTTGACGAAAAGATAAAACAAGCTATGATGTCCATTCCTAACATTATTGCTGACGATGTTCCTATAGGTGAAGATGATAGCAAGAATGTTCAAGGCAATGTATATGGCGAACCTTTTGTGCCCGAATTTGAGATTCCATATCACGCTGACATTATAGAGAAATTGGATGGAGCTGATTTTGCTGCCGCAAGAAAGACGTCTGGTCAGGGGTTTTATTATCTAACTGGAGATGTTGCACGTCTGCATTCTGCAATTTTATCTTATGCTCGTGACTTTATGATAAATAAGGGATTTACCTATTGTATACCACCTTTTATGATTCATAGTAGCGTGGTCAACGGCGTGATGAGCTTTGAAGAAATGGAAAATATGATGTACAAAATTGAAGGCGAAGATTTGTTCTTGATTGGTACTAGCGAGCATAGCATGATAGGTAGATTTATGGACACCATTATACCAGAAGAAAAATTGCCTTTGTGCCTGACCTCTTATAGTCCATGTTTCAGAAAAGAAATTGGCGCTCACGGGATAGAAGAGCGAGGTATTTATCGCGTGCATCAATTCGAAAAACAAGAGATGATAGTCATCTGTAAGCCGGAAGATAGTGACAAGTGGTATGACAAAATGTGGAACTATTCAGTCGAATTGTTTAGGTCAATGAATATTCCAGTTAGAACACTTGTATGCTGTTCAGGCGATTTAGCGGATCTAAAATATAGAAGCCTAGATGTCGAAGCATGGAGCCCAAGGCAGAAAAAGTATTTTGAAGTTTGTTCATGTAGCAATTTGACAGACGCACAAGCTAGAAGGTTAAAAATTAGGTACAAGACTTCTAGCGGTAATAATGAATTGGCACATACGCTAAATAACACTGTTGTGGCACCACCACGTATGTTGATTGCGTTCCTTGAAAACAACCTAAACGCTGACGGTAGCGTGAATATTCCAACAGTTCTGCAACCATACATGGGAGGAATGAAACAAATTATGCCAAAAAAATAATAGGGTAGAAAGAAGGGCATGCGACCTTATAGGATAAATAAAGATACAATTTAGAAATAGTATTTATAATATAATGAAATAGAAAAGACTAACCATTTTGTTGTATAGCGGATGGTTAGTTTTTTATAATATCAAATTCCTTATATGAACGAATGGAAATTGTAAAAATGATAATTTTAGGTTTTTACGCAAAGATATGGAAATACTATAATTCGTATCTATTCTAAAAAATTTGCAAAAATATTTTATAATGAATCAACAACATGATTAATAAGATAAGCTGAAGATAAGATCAATTATCTATCGATACAGAATCAAATATGCAGTTAGTTAAAATTGTTTAGCCAAATCTTGTCTCACACGAATTGAATTTGTTTTGGATGAATAATTTGGTCATCCTATTTGTAAAATGTTTTAGACGTATGCAATTAATTTAACGAAACTTATAAACAAACTATCAATTTTTGAAATGTGGACATGTTTAGGTACAGTTTGTCGAAATATGATGTATATTAGTAAGTAAAAACGATTTGGTGGATAAATTTAGTGATTTCCACAGCTTTTTTTGCAATTTTTCGCTTATCTTTGCGTAAAAGTGTTGTTTTGCGCAAAGATATGGATGTAAAATTCCACACTGCCCTACATTCTTCCACAAGCACGCTAAACCTTTAAACCACGCCCTTATAGCTTTAGTTTACACTTAATTTAAACAAAAAAAAGACTCCTACCCCTTTTTGAGTAGAAGTCAATTTGAGTTTTCTTTTATCTGATCAATGTTTTAATTGCATTGATTAGACCGATTTTACCATGTTGGTAACTTAGACAACCTTGTAAGTATCCTGCATAAGGCTCGCGCATTGGACCATCACAACTTAGTTCTATACTGCTACCCTGATTAAAGCTACCGCTAGCCATGATAATCAAATCTTCATAGCCGTCCATCTCGCCTGCTTCCAAAACTGAATCGCTGTCTATTGCACTAGCCTGTTGTATTGCTCGCGTGAAGTTTATGAGTTTGTTTTTATCATTAAATTTGATACAGCAGACTATATCAGAAATATTATCCGTCAGTTTTGGCACTGTATCATAGCCAAGTTTGGATAAAACTACACTTGCCAAAACTACCAATTTTTTTGCTTGAGCGACAACATGTGGCGACAAAAATACTCCCTGGAAAAATGATTTATATCCCGCTTCATATGAGCCGGTATCTACTCCAAGAGCCGGACTTGTGAGTTTATATGATATTAGTTCAATCAATTCTTGTTTGCCAGCGATATAGCCGCCTGTAGGTGCTATACCCCCACCCATGTTTTTTAAAAGTGAACCGACTACTAGATCAGCTCCTACATCGGTAGGTTCTTTTTCTTCTGTAAATTCGCCATAACAATTGTCCACCACAATGTACGCTTTTGTATGATTCCTGACAGTCTTAATGATGTCTTCTATCTGTTTGATAGAGAGTGCATTTCGAAGTGAATATCCCCTAGACCTTTGGATATAGACTATTTTAGGATTGTACTTTAAGATTGCCTTAACGATTTCCGGCTCATCAAATTCATCACCTTTTAGGGGCACTTCGTAATAGCCAATATTGTAATCTTTTAGCGAGCCAATATTCTTCCCTTCTACCCCCCAGATCACTTGTTTAAGTGTGTCATATGGTGTACCTGATATGGACAGCATACAGTCATTCGGCCTCAATATGCCGAATAAAGTTTGACTGATCGCTTCTGTACCACAACTGATTAAAGGACTAACAAAAGCGGATTCTGTATTGAAAATATCTTTAAATATGTCTGATATTTTTTCTTTGCCAATATCATTATGCCCATATCCGCTACTTCCGATAAAGTGGTATGCTTGGATATGATTTTTGTTAAATGCGTTTAACACTTTCAGTTGATTGTGAAATTCGATCGCTTCAATCTCTTGAAATTTTATCAAACAATCTTTCTCGCAATCATTAATAAAGTTTAAAATATCGTTATCAATTTTGATCATTCAAATACTCCTTTATCTTCGTCCTTGCGGTGTCTATATCGCAAAGTATTAAATCAGGTATAGTCTTTAAAAAAGTCAATTGCCTTTTGCAATAGTTTCTAGAATGTTGTTTTATAAGTTCAATAGTTGTTTCCTTGTCTTGAATCCCATCAAAATAATCAAACCATTCTTTGTACCCTATTGAATTAAATGCCTGCATGTCTTTTGTAGCGCCGTCATCAATCAGGTGTCTAACCTCTTGCTCTAGCCCAGCGTCAATCATCTTGTCTACTCTAGCGTTGATTTTATTGTATATCTCTTCTCTATCTGCCACAATTCCTACTGCTAAGATCTCATAATCATCGAGAATATTCACTTTATTTGCGCTACATCCATGCTCTTCTATCTCTAGATATCTGATCACTCGTTTGAGATTGTTGTAGTGGACTGCTTCTGCTTTTTCAGGATTTATGTCGTAGAGATGTTGCCACACAAATTTATTGCCCTTTTCTTTTGCAAGTTGAATATATTTTTTTCTAAATTCTGCATCTTTGCTAGTCCCGCCTAAAGAATATCCTTGCATGAGCGCTTTTATATATAATCCAGTTCCGCCCACAATAATAGGTAATTTGTGTTTAGATAAAATTTTGTTTAATGCCGTTTTGCAGTCAAACAAAAATTCTCCAACATTATAATTATCAAAAAAGTGTTTTATATCTATCAAATGGTGTTTGATATTTGTTCGATTTTCTTTACTTTCCTTTGCACTTCCAATGTCTAATCCTTTATATACTTGTACACTGTCGGCAGAAATGATTTCGCCATTGTATTCTTTTGCAATTTCCATCGCTAAATTGCTTTTCCCACTACATGTGAGACCAGTAATAATTAAAATTTTTTGTGCCATAACTACCCCGCTATTAAACTATACGTTTGAACCATTTCTCAATTTGAGCACGCGAGATAATAGTTACGACCGGTCTACCATGTGGACACAAAAGGACGGGATTATTTATATCTAAATTTTTCAACAATTCTTTTATTTCCATTTCGTTTAGTTTCATACCTGATTTTACGCTGCTTTTGCATGCTTTTTGCATCAGATAGTGGCGAATTTCATTATTCATAGTGGGTTTTAAATTCTTCATATCGTGGACCAAATCGTCAATGAAATCTTTTAAATTAATATCCTTTAATTGCATAGGGACGGAATTTATGATTATTTTTTTATCCCCAAAGGCGTCAATATCAAAGCCTAAATCGCTTAAATTTGGTTTTAAATCCAAGATAAATTCAACTTCGGGTTCGCTCAACTCCTGGACATATGGAATGAGCAGGTCTTGTATGACCACATCGCGTGCTTTCACCATTTTAGTGAATTTATCATAATTTAGGCGTTCGTGACCGGCATGAAAATCAAGTAAAATCATTTTATCATTCTTCTCAAGTATCAAGAATTCATTAAATAATTCTCCTACAATTTTATAGTCTACAAATTCGTCAATATTTTGGTATGTATTGTTTTGCTCTTCATTGGACGCTGAATTTGCACCTATATTGCTGTTAGCAAGTTTATTTTGCTGTTCGGTAGTTTGATTTGAATCTACGTTGTTTATTGGAGCTACTTTTGTCTCGTCTGTTTCTCTTTTCAAATCAAAGAAAGTTATTGGCGAAAAAGATGTCTGCCTCAATTCTACTTTGTTGTTGTTAAATGGCTTTATGCTAGGTTCGATTTCAATTTCTTTTAAAGAATTGATATCGGTTTTAATTAAGTTATCTTGCGGAGTCTCAATTGATTTTATATCAACAGGAGTATGCTTATTGGGGTTCAAAAACTCATATATAGCTCCACGTATAGCGGTATATACTAAATCATATATTTTACTAGGACTGGCGAATTTTACATTCATTTTGCTAGGATGCACATTGACATCTACATCAACGTTTGGCATGGTCAAGTTCAGTACATAGAACGGAAATTGTCTTGTCATCAAATATTCTTCAAAAGCCATATATGCCGCTTTTGACACAATTTCATCTATGACATATCGCCCGTTGATAATTAATGTCTGATATGTAGTATTTGGTTTGCTGTATCCTATCTTGGAGACATATCCGGACAATTTCAAATTTCCAACAGTCTTTTCCACTGGCATAATATTACGTGTAGTTTCTTCTCCATACACACAATATATTGCGTCTAAGAGTGTTTTTCCAGTTGTTTTATATACAGTTTTATTGTCCGCAGTATATTTAAATTCTATCTCGGGATGTGCCAAAATATATCTAGCTATAATATTGGTGATTTGTGCTTCTTCTGTCTTTGGACGTTTCAAAAATTTTCTTCTAGCAGGAGTATTATAAAATAGATTATTTACTTCAATTTTTGTGCCGACATCCGCAGACATAGGTGTAATTTCGCTAAATACTCCTCCATTCACGTCTATAGTATACGCACAATCGGCATCAGGCGTCTTGGATATCATGTTGGTTTGACTAACATTAGATATACTTGCCAAAGCTTCTCCCCTGAACCCAAGAGTGTAAATAGCATCCAAATCATCTAAATTCTTAATTTTACTGGTAGCGTGTGGCAAAAAAGCTTTTTTGATGTCGTCAAATTGAATTCCTTTTCCATTATCTTTGACTATTATGGAGTCTATGCCGCCATTTTTGATTTCAACCGAAATTTTAGTAGCATTGGCATCCAAAGCATTATCAATCAACTCTTTAACGATAGAAAAAGGGCTTTCTACCACTTCACCAGCAGAAATACGATTGATGATCATACTATCTAAAATATTGATTGCCATGTATTACTCCTTAATTAAATTATTTAACTATTTCTATGAGATGAGCTAAAGTGTCAAAAGCGGTCATAGGCGTCAATTTGTTGATATCAATACTCTTTAGTATATCAATTATTTCACTTTCTTTTTGAACTGAATCATTTATTTTTTCAGCTTCAAATTCTTTGATAAGTTCTTTTGCGCGAACGATAATTTCGTCAGGGAGTCCTGCCAGACTAGCAACCTCCACACCATAACTTCTGGTAGCACTACCACGCATAATTTTCCTTAAAAATACGAGTTTACCGCCAATCTCTTTGATTGATATGCAGAAATTTTTCACTCCGTCATACAATCCTTCAAGTTGCATCAATTCATGATAATGGGTGGCGAAAAGTGTCTTTGCATTTAATTTTTTGGATAAATATTCTACCACTGCCCATGCGATTGATAGTCCATCAAATGTTGATGTTCCTCTGCCTACTTCATCGAGAATGATTAAACTATTGTTGGTGCAAAAATTCAAGATATTGGCGACTTCAATCATCTCTACCATGAAAGTTGATTGTCCGACCGCTAAGTCATCACTCGCGCCAATACGAGTAAATATTCTATCCACAATACATATCTCTGCACTTTTTGCGGGGACAAAGCTTCCAATATGAGCTAGATATGTAATCAGCGCAACCTGACGCATATATGTCGATTTACCAGCCATGTTTGGCCCAGTCAAAATGATTGTACGTTGATCTGTATCATTCAACTTGCAGTCGTTAGGAATAAAATCGGATGATTTTATCATTTTTTCTATTACAGGATGGCGACCATCAACGATATTAATTGTCTTGTCATCGACAATGGTAGGTCTATGATAGTCATTGCTAACTGCAACGCTACTCAAAGAATACAAGCAATCAATGGTCGAAATAGTCATTGCGACCTTTTGCATAACCTCAGTGTTCTGAAGCAGCTGAGCTTTCAATTCTTTGAAAATGGATTCTTCCAATCTCAAAGCATCTTCATGACTGGTCAAAACTTCTTCTTCGAACTTTTTTAATTCTTCTGTTATATAACGCTCGTTATTCGAGACAGTCTGTTTTCTAATATAACTATAAGGTACCAAATCATTATACATTTTGTTTACTTCTATATAGTAGCCAAATACCTTATTGTAGCCAATTTTCAAATTCTTGATTCCTGTAGCCTCTCTTTCGTGTGCTTGCATTTGAAGTATGTAGTCTTCCGCATTTTGCTTCATGTTTCTAAGTCTATCTAGATTTTCATTGAACCCAGCGCGGATATATCCCCCATCTTTCATCAATGCGGGCGGATTTTCACTTATTGTCATATTGATAAGATTTGATATACTACTGGTGTCTACTAGATTATTCGCAAGTGTTATCAAACTAGGGTTGTTGGTTCTATAGAGGATTTTCTTGATGTCAGGAGTTTGTGACAACGAATTAGCGAGCGCAATACAATCTTTTGGAGAAATGTTGCCGTAAGAGATTTTCCCCACTATGCGCTCAATATCCTGTATTTTGGACAATGTCTGTTTCAAGTCAGCACGACAAAGAGCATCATTATATAATGTCTCGACCATATCTAGGCGATTATTTATAGCCGACTTGTCCTGCAAAGGTTGCCTAACCCAATTCCTCAACATTCTAGAGCCCCCATTAGTGCAGGTATCATCCAGCACCCATAAAAGACTTCCATATTTGCTACCTTCATGCATAGTCTGCTCAATCTCTAAATTTCGACGAGTGTTTGTGTCCACATACATGAATTGTTCATCTCTTAACAATTTTGGCATCTTCAAATGGTGCAATTCACGTTTTTGAGTCTCTTTGAAGTATTCTAAAAGTGCACCTATTGCAATGATGCAATCTTTTGTGTCAAAATCAAATCCCTTGATAGAATCTAGACCATATTGTTTAGTGATATTTTTTTCTGCATTGTTCAAATTAAAAGCCCATTCATAATATTCATTCAGGCGGTACTTATCATTGGATTGGATACAAGGGATATCTTTTTCTATCTCTTTTGTAGCTGGGTTGCAGATGATTTCGGCAGGCATGACACGTATTATTTGATCATTGATATAACCTACAATATTTTTACCCGAATATTCTCCAACATACATTTCACCAGTCGAAATGTCGCTATAAGCATAAGATATTGTGTTTTTATTATAATACACACACATTATATAGGAATTGCAATTTTCATTCAACATTGATGAATCTATGACTGTACCGGGAGTTATTATCCTCACAACCTGACGTTGAACCAATTTATTGACAATGTTGTCTGTCTGCTCACAAATGGCAATTTTATAACCTTTTTCAATCAATTTTTGGGCGTAAGACTCATAAGCATGATATGGAATGCCGCACATAGGGGCGCGTTCTTCCATACCACAGTCTTTGCCCGTCAAGGTCAGATCTAATTCTTTGCTGACAAGTTTTGCGTCATCAAAGAACATCTCATAGAAATCCCCAAGTCTATAAAACAAAATACAATCAGGATATTGTTCCTTTGTCTGTAAATATTGTTGTATCATTGGAGAGATTTTTTTATTTGATTTTTTCATTTGATTTCTCCTGACAATTTGTGATTGCGTATATCTTCGACTTTAACTTTTGCAAAATAATTTTGGTTGACATATTTATAATTAGGGATATATATCTCCTTTCCCCCATCCGTTATGCCTACAGCTACGCCATTGATATGTCTAATCAAACAATCATACGTTTTATTGAAATATTTTTTTATTTGATCCTTTTGAATCAATTTTTGTAGTCTTAATAGTTTGTTTACTCTTTTGTTCTTTTCTTTTTCGTCTATTTGATCTTTAAATTGTGCGGCAGGGGTCCCGCTGCGTTTTGAATACATGAACGCGAACACTTGGTCATATTTGACCTTTTTTAATAGTTTCATGGTCAGATTGAAGTCTTTTTCAGTTTCGCCTGGGAAACCTACAATGATATCAGTAGACAGTGAAATATTGGGCATAGCGCGTTTGACTTTTTTGATTATAGACATGTAGTGTTTTATGTCATAATGCCTATTCATCTTTTCTAAAATTCTACTGCTACCAGACTGCACAGGCAGGTGAAGTGCTTTTGCTATCTTATCTTCCTTTTTCATGACCTTTATTAATTCATCGCTAAAATCCATAGGATGTGAAGTCATGAATTTAATTTTGAAGTCTCCTTCAATTTTGCATAGATAAGTAAGTAATTCGCTAAATGTGGTAGGTTCTTTTAAATCTTTTCCATATGAGTTGACATTTTGACCTAGCAAAGTGATGTATTTATACCCTTTGTTTTGAACAAGGTCCCTAACTTCATTGTAGATGTCCTGTGGTTGTCTACTCATCTCCCTACCGCGGACATAAGGGACTATACAGTATGTGCAAAATTTGTTGCAGCCATATATGATATTGACATACGCGTTTATATTATCATCGCGTATGCATTCATTTGTATCCATACTAGCAATTGGTCTATCAATGATGTCATAAATGCGAGTCTTGTTGATCGCAAATTTTAGCAAATATTGCGCCAAAGCGTTTATGTTGTGTGTGCCAATGATGATGTCGACAAACGGTAGTCTCTCTTTCAGATTATATTTGCCTTGCTTTTGTTGAGGCATACAGCCACACACCACGATTATCTTATTTGGATCTGCTTCTTTCACTTTTTTTAGCGCCATAATATTGTTGTACGCTCTATCTTCTGCTCCTTCGCGGATACAGCAGGTATTGAACACTACCACATCTGCTTTTTCAATATCGTCAATTTCCAGCATGCCTAGAGTTGACAAAATACCACGAATTTTTTCAGATTCGTGGACATTCATTTGACAGCCATATGTAACTACATGATAAGCCTTTCCTTCGTAACTATTCATAACAGATAATATTATAATATAAATAGGACTATTTTTCAACTAAATTTTACAAATAAGTTATTAAATTTAGTTTACTGCAGATAATAAATTGATGTCAAAAACGAAGAAAAGTCAGTTGAAAAAAGCACTATTGATAATCTCAATTTTCATTATCATATTATTTCTTTCCTGCATTGCTTTTGTGACGATAGTGTACAATAAATACGATTTGGATATCAACAAATTGACTAGTTTAAATAATGGTGTCAGAGTATATTCTGCCTCGGGTCAGGACAATACGCTGTATAATACAAACCGTTCTATTATAACTATAGATAGCTTGCCGGAATATGTGAAAAATGCTTTTATTGACACCGAAGATAAGCGTTTTTATTCGCATAATGGTTATGACATAAAACGAATAATCAAGGCAAGTTTTGTGAACATGACAACAAATTCAAAATCTCAAGGTGCATCCACAATCAGTCAACAATTGATAAAGAACGCCCTACTATCCAACGAAAAAACTTATTCAAGAAAAGTCAAAGAGATAGTCCTGTCTATCAAAATGGAAAAAATGTTCACTAAAGATGAAATATTAGAAATGTATCTGAACACAATATATTTTGGCTCTAACGCTTATGGAATTGAAAATGCGAGCAAAATATACTTCAACAAGTCGGCAACAGATTTGACCATTAACGAAGCTTGCTGTCTAGCGGGACTGATAAAATCTCCAAATACATATTCCCCTAAGACCAATTATGAAAATGCGCTGAAAAGGAAAAACATAGTTGCACGCGCTATGTTTGACGCGGGACACATAACGCAAGATGAATATAATGAAGTCGCATCATCTGGGATAGATGTTGCAGAATATAACGATTATGATCACTCGTTTGAAGAAGAAGCGATATATGAGGCATGTAGATTATTGAATATCAGTGAACGAGATTTGATCAACAAAAAGTATCAAATATATACATTTAAAGATGATGATTTGCAACAAGAATTAATAATAATCAACAATGAAAATATTGAAACATGCGAAAAAACTTATGATACTCCCCTTGACAGCGTATCAATTGTGGCAAGCAATGATGGAAAAGTGTTGGCATATTATGCAAATAGTTATTATAGTCTACATAATATGAAACGACAACCAGCGTCCACGCTTAAACCATTAGCGGTGTATTTACCTTGTATAATACACAATATATTGACGCCAGCTACAACAATATTGGATGAAGAAATTGACTATAATGGATTTTCTCCTAAAAATGCGGACAACAAATTTCACGGTTATGTTAGCGTTCGTGATGCAGTCTCGCAATCACTCAATATCCCAGCTGTTAAAGCGCTAGAATATTTAGGTTATCAAAGATCAAGGACATGTCTTAATGATTTTGGCATAAATATAGATACTAGCGATATGAATTTATCTTTGGCACTAGGCAGTTTAAAAGATGGAGTTTCGTTACTAAGTTTAGTCTCTGCCTACTCTACTATAGCAAATCAAGGTAAATATTATGGGATGAATTTTGTAGACAAGATATTGGACGAAAATGGCAATGTCATCTATTCGTATCAAGATTTAAATGAACGCGTTTTTGACAAAAGAGATTGTTTCCTTATGACAGATATGTTAAAGGATGCGGCAAAAACTGGTACAGCAAAGAGACTAAATTCGCTTGATTTGCCAATAGCGAGCAAGACAGGGACGGCATCATATAATGGGAACAATACTGATTTATATAATATTGCATATACTACAGAACACACAATTTTGACATGGATAGCAGATCTACATGACAACATTCTACCATCAATGATGTATAGTTCGGCTGAGCCTACTCAGATAAACAAAGAGATATTACAAGCGTTGTATAAAAATACTTGCGTTGCAGATTTCAAAAAGCCGGATGGGGTCGAAAAATATCCTTATGATATTGTAGAATTAGAAGAAAATCATATATTGGTATCCCCCACTCAAGATCTAGATCGCTTCATTGCTTATGATTATTTCAAAACTGACAATGCTCCAATACAGAATAATAATGACCAAAAGTTTGATATGACTATCAATCTTGACAAATCTGGTGCCAACATCAATTTCAAAGCTAAGAAAAATAAAATTTATAATATATATAAAATTGTTGATGAAGATGAGATACTATTGAAGACTATTAAAGAACAATCTGGGGATATAAATATTTTAGATGCGGATATATTCAAAGATGAAGAGATTGAATATTTTGTAATTGACAATCAGGACCAAAAATCAGATGTGGTGAAGATACGACCAAAAGATTACATTATGAACTATTTGAACAGTCAAATAATCAGCGGGAAAAAGAAATGGTATGTTTAATCTTATTGTCGTTATTCAACGGTGACACTTTTAGCTAGATTTCTAGGCATGTCGGGGTTTCTGCCCTGTTCTAGAGCAATATGATAACTCAACAGTTGGAATGGGATGATAGCAAGAATTGGTTTATAACATTTTTCTATATTGACTTTAGGAATGAATTTTGACATCTCTATCACCTCACCACCACGTGAATTTATCTCATTTTTTGCTGTATCCAGTCTATAGATATTTTCATCTGTGTTTAAGGATAGGACGATGCTATCTTTGTCAATCAAAGAGAGAGTTCCGTGCTTCAACTCACCTGAATACATAGGTATTGTATAGACATAATCTATCTCACGTATCTTTAAGCTCGCTTCTATCAAAGTGAGATAATCTATATCTTTCCCTATCATGATCAATTTATCTTTGTCTATTAGTTTTTTGACTAAGGGTTTAATATTGATTTTTTCTATGAAATTTTCTATCTCTAATTTCAATGAACAGATATCTATAGCGTAATTCTTATTTTTCAGCACCATACACATATAGGCGAACACAAACAATTGACAGCAATATGTTTTGGTGCTGGCGATAGCTAATTCTTTATTCGCTTTTGTCGGCAAAATAAAATCCGCATATTTGGTTATTGTGCTACTCTCTTCGTTGGTTATTATAAGTAGTTTTCCTGCGTTTTGTTTTACCTGTTCCGCCACCTTGATGCAATCTGCCGTCTCACCGCTCTGGCTGACAATTATGTGTAGATGACGTCTATTTATTTTTTTATCTATATTATAATTAGATGCTAGATGAGAATCTATATCTAAATGCAGGTTTTCTTTTATCAATTGTTCGCCTATTAAGCATGAATTGTACGCCGTCCCACATCCTATCAACGTCACTTTATTGATATGTTTAAATATTTTTCGAATATCTTTGGTCGATATAAATTTATATGTATTCATTATGCTTTCTGGCGTTTCATAGATTTCTTTTATCATGTAATGCTTGTATTTGCCTAATTTGAAAGATTTTATAGTGTTTTGATGCGGTAAAAATCTAGTTTCATTATCAGTTAAGCTTGTTACCGCGCCATTAGAGATTTTAATGATATCACCATCTTCTAGACTATATAGTTCGCCTTCTTTTAGACTGCCCACATCGCTAGAAATATATATTCCGTCTTCAGATTTTAGTATATTTAGAGGAGAGAATCTTTTTAGCAAATATATATCCCCATTTTTGCATCCTATGATTAGAGAAAAACTACCCTTGCATATATCATATACGCTTTGCAATTTTTTTCTAATATCACCATTGAAACATGCTAGTACATTCGCTATGACTTCGGTATCTGTCTCGGAATAAAATTTAATCTTGTTTTTTATTAGTTCATTTTTTATCATATTGGCATTTGTGATGATACCGTTATGTACTATTGTGAACTCTTTATCATATGAAACATGCGGATGAGTGTTTAGCAAATTCACTTCGCCATTAGTAGCCCATCTAGTGTGTCCAAAAGCGATATGAGTCTCAATATCTGGGTTTTTCAACTCATTTAATACACCAATTGCTTTGTTTATCTCAAATTTAGATTTATGATAATATGCTATTCCACAAGAGTCATATCCCCTATATTGTAACATATTTAATCCGTTGTAAACTTCATTATAGGCATCTAATTTACCAATGTAACCATATATACCGCACATATTATCTCCCTATCAATTTGTTTAACTTGTCAATGTAGTTTTTGCTTTGTCTTGACTGCAAGAATAAAATTGATAAATTTTCGTCATCCGGCTCGTAGTCAAGATCTTTTATGGCGAATTGACTATTTAAATATATTTTTGAATTTGGACAATATTTTCTAAATATTTCTTCTACCAATTCATAGTGAGTGCACCCTAGGACAAAAGAATTAAGATTATCAAGTTTGTATCTTTTAATAAACTTTAAAGTAATTTTTTCTAACTTTGGATTGAAGATATTTGCTTCAATTTTTTTAGCTAAAGTGCCGTTTGAAATGATGTTTAAATTTGGAAGCGTTTTTTTTGTAAGCGGAGTCGCTATATATGTATAATTATCAATAAAATTCATTGTGATTATGTCTCTTGTTGGGAATTCTTTTAGGACTGCTGACGCCGTGTTGCAAGCAATGATTATTTTATCTACTTTATATTTTTCTTTTAAGATATTGATGATTGAATTTAGCCTTTTTTGTAAAAATTTTTTCTTTAGTCGCCCGTACGGCATATATAGATTATCAGCAAAGTATACATAATTCCCACAATGATAGCGTTCTATCAATTGCTTTAAAATACTTATTCCACCTATACCACTATCTATGATAGCTATGGTTGGTTTTAATTTATTCAACATATAATAGTTTATGATTTTGTCAAAATATTGTGCGAAAGCACTTGCAATTTAAAATAATCTTTGCTATACTAAAATCTATATGGAGGTTTGTATGGCTAATATTAAATCAGCTAAGAAACGTATTGAAGTTATCGATAGACAAACTTTAGAGAACAAAGCATATAAATCAAAGATCGCTACTTATGTGAAAAAATATAAGTTTGCTGTTGATAATAAAGATGAGAATGCTTCAAAGATTTTGAGCGAAACATTTTCATTAATTGATTCAGCTGTGTCAAAAGGTATTCTTCAAAAAGCTACTGCTAATAGAAAGAAAGCTAGATTAAGCATGTATGGTAATAAGTAATAAAAGATAAAGAAAAAACAAAACGGAGTTCATCCGTTTTTTATTTTGTTTATATGACATCCATTATTCTACGGTTATCCTTTAGCCACTTTTCGCACATTTTATAATCTGGACACAAACTCTCTACTCTATTCCAAAATTGTTTGCTGTGATTCTTTTCAAGCGTATGGCATAATTCATGTATGACTATGTATTCTATCACAGCTTGCGGACACATAACCAACCTATAAGTAAAATTGAGATGATTTTTATAACTACATGAACCCCAGCGTGTCCTTGCACTTGTTATTGAAATGGAGGTGTATTTTAAATTGTATTTTTTGCTATACTCCGCCACCATATTTGTTACATGGACTTTAGCTAGTTTTATCAGCCAATTTTTTAACGACATCATAGGGTTTAGATTTGGTACAAATATCTCATCATCTTTTAGCTTCACTCGTTTAATTGGCAATAAAACAATTTTATAAGGTTTACCAATAATATATATCGTCTCTTCCTTTGTAAATGTCAAAGGTGAATATTTATCATTTTTTGCTAGTTCGCTCTTTTTTGCAATAATCCATTTAGCCTTTTTGTTGATAAAATCAAATATCAGTTTGTCTTTGCAAAACAAAGGAGCACGGACAATCAATTCCCCACTTTTATTGACTATTAAGGATATACTTTTTCTATTTGATCTTATGATTTGTTTTGGAATCAGTAATGAGTTTATATCGTTCATATTGTCCTTTAAAATATAAGTTCATACAATGCGTTGTATGGCGTAATTTCACCAGACTTTATTTGATAGTCCAAATCGGTATATTTTTGATATAGGTTGATATAGTATTTAATACCATTTTTTGCTATATTTTGTCTAGACATTTTGATTGCATAAGGTTTAATGTTTAGAATGCTAGACAATTCATCATCATTTTTGCTGAGCGAAATGTATTGCATCCTTCTAAAATATTTCCCTAGATAAGAAAATATCTCGGAATATGTTTGTGATTTTGACATTGTGTTCAAAATCTTTTGGTACTCAGTATAGTCCTTTTTATCTATTGCGTTTGTGAGCATGAAAATGACATATTCGTTTGAGTCAGACACGATATTGGTTACCATATCTAATGTAATAGATTTTTCATCCATGCCGAAAGCAGTGATCTTATTCAATTCATTTACTATATTTGACATGACGCCGCTTGTTGTATCAATTAAATAATCTAAAGCGCGTTCTTCTATTGATAAGTTCGATTTTGCTAAATGATTTAGGATATATTTAACTATGTCTGCCCTATCAAGTTTGGTACAGTCAACGATCTCTTCTGCTTTGAATTTATCTGCGTTGATGCATACCAAAACTACAGGCAGATCAGAAAAATAAAAATCATTCAATAATTTTATTATATCATTATTAGGATTAGATAACACCACTAAACGATATTCGTTGTTGAAAGGCAAAGTCGACAGTTGAATTGACACGTCCTCTTTTTTCAATTTTTCCGCATCAAGTTTGATATAATTAAAATCTTCTGCCTCGTGAATAAGGTGAGATTTTAATATAGATATAGATTGTTTAATCAAGAAAAAATCATTGCCCACAATAGAATAAGTGTGTGCTATTTTTTGTTTTAAGTTTTTGTTCAAATCAATAAACTTCATAATATCATTATACCAAACATACGATCAACAATGCAACTGTTGGCAAACTCAACATCACTTTTATTTCTTTCTTGGCGGTGCAGATTCTACTTATCAACAACAGCAATATAAAGTATAGAACAATCGCTATGTAATCAAATTGTATTGTAGTAAAATTGGATATAGATAACCCGCCTAAAATTGTCGCAATAATATTAATTGCATTGAATATCTGATTTATAGGTAACAGTAAATATGTAATCACAGGGATACATAAAGAAAGTAGTGACACGACGAAAAGAATAATAAATGCAAAAGTAAAAATTGGAATTAAAATTATATTTGAAAGCAAGGATATAATATTTAGAGTATTAAAATAATGTGCCATGATAAATATCAGCGTCAGCATAGTAGCAGCACTGACTGCCAGACTATCAACGATGGTTTTTGGTAGTTTAGTGTGACTAAGTGCACTTTTGAATGGTTTATATAACATGGTTATTCCAGCTACGCAAGAAAAACTCATCAAGAAACTTATATCAAATGCGGACAGCGGATTGTATAGGAATATAATAATCCCTGCCAATGCTATAGAAGATAATGGGTCATATTCCCTATAGAACATAGGAGCCGAGAGTAATATTAGGTACATTATTGTCGCTCTGACAATTGATACAGAAAAGTTACATAAATACATATATGCTAGAATAAAAACAGAGACAATTGCCAATTTGTACCAGCGCTTTATATGTAGCCAGTCTAAAATCTTATAGACAATTGTAACAATTATGGCAACATTGAGACCTGAAACCGCCAGTAAGTGAGCGACCCCAGATAATTTATACGCATTATACTGATTGTCAGACAGCAAGTTCGTATCACCGAACAGTGCTGAATAAGCGATTTCAACATTTTCATTCGTTAGACCGTTCGCTAAATTTTCTTTTATTTTTGCTTTTATAGTCTCAGCTAAAGTTCTATCAAAGGACAAAAATTCAATATTGCTGTAACTTACAGTGGCACTATACTTTAAATTTTTTGAATAATAGCTAGAATTTGGCGTACCGAAGTAAAACAAGTCTGTCTTGTAGAAATTGCTAGGAGTGAATTCAATTATGCTACCGATTGCCAAATCTTCGAATAAGTTTGAATTATCATAAACATATATGATGATATTTTCATCTACCTTTTCGCCATTGAATTTACAACTATCCGCATGGAGTCTTATTGAACCATCTTCTGGCTTGCTGACATTGTAAATACGTGCTTGAATAGAATTAGGCTTTTCTTCTACTCCATTTTCAAAAGAATATATTGCTATATTGTATAATCCTGCTCCAATTATGAAGGAGATTAATGGTATGAGTAAATATTTAATCTTTTTCTTTATGATAGTCAAAATTATAAATAGTACGAGAATGATAACCGCCACCGTGATTGTAAAAGTTAATTGCTTTGTTATAAAATATGAAAAAATGCTTCCTAGCAATAGGAATACAAATATTAAACATAACGGTCGATAATTAAACCATCTTGACTTCATTTTGAGATTATATCATAAATTTTGTCATAAATTAAGCAAATGTACTTGAAAAAAGATAAAAAATATGCTATAATAATATTGTCATATTGTATGGCCCTATAGTCTAGAGGTTAGGACATGGCCCTCTCACGGCTAAGACTGGGGTTCGATTCCCCATAGGGCTACCATTTTTTTATTGTATTTAGTGAATTCAGGGGTTGAATGGATAACAAATATATTTTTTTTATTGATGTGGATGAGACATTGATTGAAACGGGTAAAACTAACTTGTCTCCCAAAATAGTTCAAGAGATAAAAAGACTCAAAAATGATGGTCACATTTTTGTAGTCTCTACAGGAAGAGCGATGAATGCAACGTTAGCTATACAAGGTATAGAAGTCTTTCAGTATTTATCCGTCCTTCTTGGTCAGTGTATTTATCGCACTGCGGATAGGTGCCTTTTGACAAAACCCGAAAGTATACCCAAAAATGTCGTATTGAATCTCATTAGGACTCTTGATAATTCAAATCAATTTTGGTCATACAAAGATATATTTATAGAAAAATCATTGTTCAAAGATTTTGAATCTTTAAAGAAAAAAGCAGGTGTAAAATTTATTGAAAAAGATGAATTTTTGAATGATTTAAATAATGGCAATATAATACAGATGTTATTTGATGGGTATTTGCCAGAAGATGAAGAAGTTCGCTATCCTGATTTAGCTTTCTATAAAATGCCATTCAAATATACGGATGTCGCTTTAAAAACTGCATCAAAAGCAAAATGTATTGACTTCTTTAAGACAATGTATCCAGGATATATTACCGTCTCGATCGGCGATTCTATAAACGATATTGCAATGTTTGAAAATACAGATATATCAATAGCTATGGGAAATTCCAGCCCGGATATAAAAAAATTGACAACCTATGTGACAAAAAATTTGAATGATAATGGTTTAATATATGCATTCAAAGACATTTTGAAATTATAATTTATACGGATTATTTAAAATTATAATCTAATAAAAAAAGACTTGAATTTCAAGTTCTTTTTTAAGTGTTTTCTGTGTCGTTGATATAATTTAAAATTGCGGGATATTTTTTTGTGATTTGATAATATCTTTTCTTTTTTATCATGCCATCAATGACTAGATATAGACCTATCCCTAAGACAATTATACCAACTATAACTCCAACAACTCCATTGTATGCAGCCATATTTTCACTTGTTGTAAATGACAAGATGGCGATTTGAGCAAGGACAATGTTGTTAAAAGCAGTGGCAAAATTGGTCAATTTGTATTCTTTTATCAGCATAGTTTTACCCCTTGCTTTCACTACTCCAATGATTGACATAGTGATACTATAGAAAGCAAACGCTGCGATAGCTATTGCGATTATGCTGTTGTATTGAAAGTTTGATGGATAGAAGATCTGAACAATCGTATATGCGATGTAAAATATACTAGACATACTTAACACGACCCCACCGCGAATGTATGAGTAAATATCAAGGATATTTTCCTTATTTTTCTTCAGCCCTCTTGAACAATTTTCTTTGACATATCCAATGAATAAACTGTAAATTGCGATAGCAATAAGGAAATATGAGCTGTATACAAAACCGACGATTATTTTGAATAAGAAATAAAACAGGTTCTTGAAAAAAGACAACCTGCCATACCAAATAATTTTCTTCTCTTCTGGAATGTTTTTGAATTTCCTTATTAAATTTCTCATAAGTCCAAACATTTTAACATACAATTAGCAAAAATACAATAGATTTTTTAATTTATCTATTTATATATATGCTAAAATTGTTTATTTTATATTTAAACTAATGGATTTTAATTATTAAAAAACTATAAAAATTTAATTTGCAGTTTAGTATAAAATATTCTTATTTCTTAATATTGTTTGCCAAAATAGACGCGATATTTGCTAGGTTTGTTGCAATAAATACATTTGTGTGAGTCATCATATGCGTAAATTACACGTGTCTTTATGGTTGTTTTTTGTTTTATTTCTTCTTCACACTTTTCGTCTCCACAATGATATGCCAATGCGACTTTTCCATCATTTACTGATTTTACAAGTTCATCAAAATCATCAGTCTCAATCAAAGACGCTTTCAAATTGTCTTCTGCCTGTTTCAACATGTTGTCTTGTACATCTTTTAGTAAACTCTGTATTTCTTCAACTATATTGCCTAGATTTAATGTCAGCTTTTCATGCGTGTCACGTCTTACAGCGGTCAAAACATTATTTTCTATATCCCTTGGTCCAATCTCTAGACGTACAGGAACTCCTTTCATCTCATATTCATTAAATTTCCAACCTGGAGTGTTGTCTGTATTGTCAAGTTTTACCCTAACATCTGCCTTTTTCAATAGATTAAATACTTCTTCACACTTTTCATTGACGCCTGGTTTATGATTTGCAATAGGAACAATTACCGCTTGAA
The DNA here is from genome assembly GCA_944384465.1 of uncultured Clostridia bacterium. Lineage (GTDB taxonomy): Bacteria > Bacillota > Clostridia > Christensenellales > UBA1242 > Onthoplasma. The sequence goes on along the minus strand of CALWTK010000002.1, from coordinate 98,016 downwards.
TAGGAGCAATATTTGGTGGCATACGCAATCCGCGTTCATCACCATGCACCATCACAAGCGCCCCAATCAATCTAGTGCTGACGCCCCAACTGGTAGAATATCCATATTCTAATTCTCCATTTTTGTTCAAGAATCTGATATTGCTAGCTTTAGCAAAGTTTTGCCCTAAATTATGGGTGGTTCCTGCTTGCAAACATTTCCCGTCTTTCATGATTGCTTCCATGCCATAGGTCGCCACCGCACCGGCGAATTTTTCTTTCTCAGTTTTTCTTCCCTGCAAAGTTGGGATAGCCATAAGATTTCGTAGGCAACCAACATATACTTTCAACATTTCTTGCACGTCTTTTTCAGCATCTTCAGGACAAGACTGCACGGTGTGTCCTTCTTGCCACAAAAATTCGCTTGTTCGCAAAAATGGACGAGTTGTCTTCTCCCAACGCATTACATTACACCATTGATTCATCACCATTGGTAAATCTCTATATGACTTAATCCACTTTGCATACATCTCGCATATGATTGTTTCGCTAGTTGGTCGTATAATTAGTTTTTCGCTCAACTCTTCCCCGCCAGCATAAGTAACGACTGCCACTTCGGGAGCGAATCCTTCTACATGTTCTGCCTCCCTTTTCAAATAACTTTCAGGGATTAATAGTGGGAAATAAGCATTCTGCACGCCACGCTTTTTGAATTCTTTATCTAAATATTGTTGAATATTTTCCCATACTGCATAGCCATATGGTTTGATGACCATTGTGCCTTTTACTGGTCCGTAGTCCACCATATCCGTTTTCAATATGACGTCAGTGTACCATTGCGCGAAATTTGTATTTATGTCCGCTAATTCGTTTACAAATTGTTTATTCATTTTTATCATCCTTTTCATCAAAATTTTTCTTTATCATGACTATTTTACCTTTGGCTTTCTCCAAATCTTTTAAGCATGCTTTAGCCAACTTGCATCCTTCTTCATAGAGTTTCAAACTCTCATCCAGATTTGTGCCATTTTCTAGAATTTTTGCTATCTCTTCTAATCTTTTAATGTTTTGCTCTAACATTTTCTTTTTTCTCCTTTTCTATTGCTAGAATTTCTGCTCTGATTTTTGAGTCGTATGTATGTATATCAATTATATCATGGATTGCAACATTGTTTTCATTTATAGGTAAATTATCTTTATTCACAACCGAATATCCTTGTTTAAGTAAGCGTATAGGATTCAATTTATCCAGTGTATTTAAAATAATATTTACACTATATATAGTATTTTCAACTTTTTTATTGACAACGGTATCTATTGAACTAATTAAATCGTTTACATACAATATTTCATCATTCACAATAGAGTTTATGTTATTTTCTATATGCAGGCTAAAGTAATTTAAATTATTTTGCATGGTGTCTATATAATTTGAAATTGACATATCCATACGATTTTTTAGATCTTTAATGCTAGCTATCATATCAAGATAATCAAAGGTCACCAATTCTGCTGCGGCACTCGGTGTCGGGGCTCGCATGTCAGCGACAAAGTCTAAAATGGTAAAATCAGTCTCATGCCCGACTGCGCTTATTAAGGGTTTGTTGCAGATATATGCTATTCTTGCTAAATTTTCATCATTGAACGGAGCTAAATCTTCTATACTCCCGCCACCACGGGCAACAATTATAACATCGACATCGGACAAATTGTCAAAATAAGTTATACCTTCAATTATTTGTTTTACGGCAAAATTGCCCTGGACTTGAGTGTCATATACATAAATGTCCAAATTAGGATTGCGCCTAGAAGTGATGTTTTTTATATCTTGCAACACCGCCCCAGTTTTACTAGTCACAACGCCTATTGAATTGATAAATTTTGGAATAGGAATTTTATTTTCTTCGTCGAACAGCCCTTCTTGTTCTAACTTCTGTTTTAGTTTCAAGAATTGTTGATACAATTCACCCTGACCTATCGACTCTATAGTCAAAACATTGAATGTCAATTTTCCGCCTTTTGGATAATATTTGATATTCCCACGGCATTGCACCATATCCCCTATTTTAAACTCGGTCTTGCAATTAAACTGCACGCATGAAAGCAGATTGTCATTGTCCTTTAGAGTAAAATATGCTATATTTCTAGTGATAGAAAAACTAGACAATTCCCCAGTGACATTTATATCTTCTAAAATAATTTCATTGTCTATTAGATCTTTAATTATTCTATTGATTTGACTTACGGTAAAAACTTTCATTGTTTCACAATATCAGCGAGCAGTCCATTGATGAATTTCGGACTTTTGTCTGTAGAATATTTTTTTGCCAATTCCACGGCTTCATTAATGACTACTTCTTTTGGGTTCTTCAAATATTTTAATTCAATCACAGCAACAATTAAAATCGCTAGATCTATTTTAAATAGTCTATCTACTGTATATCCCTTCAAATTTTTGGATATTATTTCGTTGATTTCATCGTAATGCTCTGCAAAATTCTTTAATATATCTGACGTGAATTCTAGACTGTCTTTGTCCGCTTTGTCAAATATCTTTTCAAAATCATCTTCAGATGGATTAAAAAACTTTGAATATATGGTCTTGAAGGCTAATTCTCTCATCTCACATCTTTTCATATCTTTCTCCTAAATGACAAAAACTCTCTCTATATTAGAGAGAATCTTTCTTTTCAGCGTCCATAATGTGAACATTGATGGCTTTGATTTTGATTGGCAAAAGTGAAGTTATGCTATTCTTTACGTTTTGCTGAATTTTGAATACCACATCATTCACTTCACATCCGGTATCAACAATTATATAGATATCAATTAGAATACCTAGTTTCGTATATTTAATTCTGACCCCTTTCCCAACATTCCTATTGAATAGACGTTTTATAGAAAGTTTGGTAGGTTGATATACGTCTATGACGCCAGCAATTTCTTTCGTAGCAAGGCTCACTATTGATACGACCATATTCTTATTTACATAAGTATTGGTCTCGCCGTTGATCTTTTTTATTTGTGCCATAATTTTATTCCTCTTCATGTGTATTATACCATATCAAATTATTTTTAGCAATTATTCTGACGGTATAATAATAACTTTATCTATCTCTACTCCCAGCTGTTCAGTGACGACAGATGTGATTTGAGCTACTTCACTAGACGTCAATTCTGCACATTTGACGAATACATTTACATTCGAACTGCTAGATGTCACAATCGCATCTTCGAAGCCTTTTCCACGAATGATACCTTCAGTCACAAGTTCTTTTTCCATTTGAGTAATCAAAGCCAATTTGTTCGCTTCTGCTTCCTGCTTTGCATCATCACTAGAAGTAGCGCTTGCAATTATTGAGTCATAGAATTGTATTTCTTGAGTCCTAGTAGCTTCTCTTTCTGTCCTATAGGATGTGTAGAAATTGGCACTGGCACTAGCATTTGTCTCTGTAGACAAGCCATCAGATATTGTGCTATTTAAGGCGACATTGACATAACCTGTGACTAATAATAATGCTATCATGACTGTCAAAATAATTATTTTTTTCTTTTTTGATAATGTTTTCATATATCCTCCTAATCACTTGATAAAATTTCAATACTTCCATTTGTAATGTCAAGAACTGCTTCCACTGCGTGTAGTACTTTTAGTCTTATTGAAGTGTCATTCACCCCTTTCGCTGTAACTATCACTCCCTTGATCGCTGGGAAATCATCCAAAACTATCTGTGAGTTAGATACAGTCGCTTGGTTCATATCTAATGTTATCATGACTTTAACATTTGACACACCTCCAATGTTGGATAGAATATTCTCCAAATTCGTCTCTAGATTGTCTACATATGTTGTTATTGACAATTCATTTGTTGTTGTCGCGTCATCACCCGAACCATTGCCAGCAAAATTTGACATATAGATAAGCAACAATATTACGACGAAGATAATGGCAATATAGACTTCAATGTGTTTGATTTTTTTTAGCCTGTCTAACCATTTGAAACCTGATTTTTTTTCATTTTCACTCATAGAATATTATCACCTCTTCTGTCAAATTCGTATGTTCTTGCACGACTTCAATAATGAATTCATATTTATTTATATGCTGCTTGTCCGCAACAATGACCAAATTTTGCAAATTTACTGTACAAGAATTTATCGACAATTCGTTATTTTCTATAGAATAATTAATTTTTATGTCGACATTGCTAAATCCTTCTTCATTGAGACTATTTTCAATCTGTAGTTCTAGCGAAGAAACTTTTTGCTTTGAAATATAGTTTAATAACTGTTCACTCACCTGATAATCTTCGTAGTGCAGTGACAAGTCATGTTCCTTATTTAAATAGTTTATCAAGGGACTCAATATGACCGCCACCACAAAAATGGCATATATGCTTTTGATATACTTGTTGATATTCCCACTAGGGACAATTATATCTATGATGATCCCCGCGATAACTATTCCTAATATACTTAAAATATATCCTGCCATATCACATCACCACATTTGATGTCGTCATGACAAGTCCTATTGAAATCAGATACATGAACCCCACCGCAATGATACAGGTAGAGAGCATTGTGATAGACTTTGATGTCGACATCAAGAAATTAGAAGTTTTATTATTCCCCATAGGTTGAAGTATTGCCGATACCAGTTTTAATAGCAAACTAAACACGACAATTTCAAGCAAAGGTGAAAGTATTGTTGTGATTATCATCAAAACTCCGACCAGCCCAACCGCATTTTTTATCAATATAGTGCTGGATAAAATCAAATCCATTCCGTCAGACAAGTACCCACCCATTATTGGAACATAACTTTTGATAGTATATTTAGTTGTCCGTATGCTGAGACTATCGAATGTGCCAGCAGAAATGCCTTGAATAGTAAATACAGCGAAGAATAGTGTAAATACAAGTCCAACACACCATTTGAATAGACTTGAAATGAACGAACTGAATTTATCCAATTTGATATTGTCAGATAAGTTTGTAATAATGTTGAATACAAAACTGATCATAAACAAAGGCAAAATTAGATAAGTGAAGAAATCCGCTACATATGTAGAGATAATTGCTACAATGGGCTGAAATACCCCAACGCTCGCGTTGGCGCCAATCCCCACCATCAGCGTGAGAAGGATTGGGAATAGCGCATTCATCTGCCCCACCATATTGTTGATTGAGTCACTGCTGACGGTCGCCAAGTTTGTGATCATACTTATCATCAATATAACTACAGCTAGAAAACAAACAAGATGTATCAGACTAGATGTGGATTTTTCATTGAATTTACTTTTTATGCCGGACAGTAAATTGCTTATCACCCCTATCGCGATAATCAGAGACAATAGAGGCAAATATTTTAGGATAAGATCCAAAAATATTGAAAAAATGCTGGCGAAAAATGAAGAATAACTTATGGCATTTTCTCCAGAAATAATTGAGTAAATTTTACTTTTTATGTTATCTATAGAGAAGATATTTGTATTGTTGTTTTGAAATTCTACTATGACTTCATTTAGTCCAGAAAAATCAATTTCATCCAATTCGTCAATGATTGAATTGTTTAAATCTTCGCTGATTTGTACAATATCAGTGTCCGTACAAAACGTCTGCATCGGCGTCAAAATTGACAAAAGTGATATCAGTATCACCATGGCAATTATTGTGCATTTATTTTCTTTTATCTTCTTTAATTTTGTCATAATAGTGCCACCACCATGTCAATGACAGTCGTCACAATTGGAAGTGCTACCAACAATATTATCAACTTTCCTGCGAAAAGCACTTTGTCTGCGACACTGCTAGCGCCTGCATCCAAGCAGATGTTTGCTCCAAATTCGGTGATATAACCTATTGCAATGATTTTAAACAAAGGCGTCAATAGTGTCGTGTCTACCCCTGTTGTCTCAAATATTTGATAAAAAGAAGATATGACAGAGTTTAGCGCATCTACTGCCATTACAATTATTAATACACTGCCCGCTATAGAAATTATCATGGCAATTTCTGGTTTTGTCTGCTTGACCAACATGTGGGCAAAAACTGTGACTATAGCAACTGCCAATATCTTCAATAATTCGACCATATCCTACCTAAAATATAAATAAGGATTTTACTGTATCAAAAAGGCTTTGGATCAAATCAAGTACCATCAAAAGACTAATGATAAGTCCCGCCAATGTTGTGATAGATGCTATCTCTTCTTTGCCACAATACTTTAAGATTTGATTGACAATGGATGTGATTAATCCGATTCCCGCCAGTTTGAAAATTATTTCCATACTCTCTCCTTCAAATCAACAGAATACTTAGTCCTATTGCAAACAATAGTGCCAGTTTTATTATCATGGGGCACAATTTGTTTTTGTCTTGTAGTGCTTTGCTTAGTTTACTATCTACTGTCAACAAAAATGTATCTAATTGCTGTACTTCATTTTTTGCGTCATATTTTCCTATGTTTTTTACTATATCATTCAAAATTGCCTTGTCTTCATCTTCTAGAACTTTTACATTGTCTAGGTTAAGTTCACCAGATGATAAATATTTTTTATATTCTTCTATAAAGCATTTAAATTGTCTTTTGGGGGTGATACTGTTTAGAAAATTATTGATTTTTTCCTGTCTAAAAGAGATGTTTATTTTGAACTGATTTAAAAACATTTTCAGGTTGTTATAAAAGTCATATTTGTCCTTATATTGTTCACTCACCGAATAGGCGATCAGCATTATGACTGCTATTAGCACTATTATTAAAATCCACTTTATCATATTCACCTACAATAAATACAATTCAATTTTTCGTCATACACCCCACAAAGCGTACCAGGTCCCTCATCGCTAGATAGGACAACGAATCTAGAGAAGAATTTTTCTTCTAAAATAGTGTCAAAATTTTTCTTCTTTTTCAGTTGGTTTAAATCTTTTGCATGTATTGTTGCAATGACATTTACACCCGAATTGATAGCTTCAATTATGTACTCTAGATCTCGCTCTAAATCTATTTCATCCGTGACAATGACGTCTGGACGCATGCTCCTAATTCCATTTTTGAAGGCAAATTTTTTTGAGCAATTTGAATACACGTCACAAAAGCCACCCAAATTCACATTTGGCTCACCATTCACAACCGAACATATCTCATTTCGCTCATCTGCTATCAAAATATTTTTAGGTATATTATGTTGATTTAATTGATAGACTAGGTCGCGTATAAAAGTGGTCTTACCCGCGCCAGGCGGGGATATTATCAGCGTATTTTTTATTTCTTCACCATTGACAATAAAATCAAATGCAGGCAAACTACAATTTTTTATAAAATGTGGTATTCGTATGTTGATGGCTTGGAATTCTTTTATGGTGACTATCTTATCGTCATCAGTCACAATATTTCCGCACAGTCCTACCCTTATCCCTTTTGGCAAAGTAATATAGCCATTTACTATACTGTCGTTGAAAGCGTAGATTGAATTTTCACTAGCTTTTTTGATGAAATTTTCGATGAGATTGGTATTCACTTTTATGAATTCACCTTGGTTGTCTTTTAGGTAAAATTTTTTGTTTTTTACGACGACAATCAAGTTTTCATTTGCGCGCATACGAATTTCTGTTATATCATTGAAACAGAATGTTTTTATAATTGTGTTGTATAATTCTCTATCCAAATAGTCCTTTAACATACATAAAGGTATTAAGAAAATTTTTCTAAAATACGTAAAAAAAATCAATACTGCAAGAGTACTGATTTTTCGACTTTAAAACAAAATTTATATTCAAATCTACCTTTTAAATTTAGACAAAATATTATAATCTTTCCATATATTCGCCTGTACGTGTATCAACGCGCACTCTGTCACCTTCATTGACGAAAAGTGGGACTTGAATGGTATAGCCCGTCTCCAATATGGCGGGTTTACCACCACTTTTAGCTGTGTCTCCTCTCACTCCGGGTTCAGTCTTTTTGATAGTCAATTCAACAAAGATAGGTGGCTCAACGCTGATAGGTTGTCCATTATAAAATTGTACATTGCAATTGGTGTTTTCTACGACAAAATTTAGAGCATCTTTGACTGTCTCATAGTTGAAAGGTATCTGATCATATGTCTCATTATCCATGAAATAATATAGTCCACCTTCATTGTATAGATACATCATCTCTTTTCTTTCGATAGAGATGTCGTTTATCTTTTCAGATGGATTGTAGGTCTTTTCTATAACTTTGCCTGTCAAAACATTCTTTAGCGTTGTACGCACGAAAGCAGCGCCTTTACCAGGCTTCACATGTTGGAAATCAACGACTAAATATAAACTTGGTTTTTTAGGGTCAGTAGATGAACCATCATCAAAAATAACTCCTTTTCTAATATCTCCTGCAGTAATCATAAATTCTCCTTTATTTATTTAGTTTATTATAACATAAAATTTTAAGTTTGCCAATCTAATCTCCTAAATAAATCATCATTTTTGCTCGAAAAGCTTGTACTTTTACCAAAGCGACGGTCTCATCAATGAGATTGTATTTGTATACACCATCATCAAATTTTACTGGAATGATTTGACCATTTAGAAGTTTTTGCCCATTTTGAATGGATAGATTTAGTATTGGACAATCTAAAAATTCGTCAATTGGCACAATGAAATTTTGTATATTGTCTTCATTTAACTCATTTATTGCCACACAATTATCTATTGAAACTTTGCCAATTTTTGTCCTAATTAATTCTGTCATTGTGGCGCAAGATTTTAGGTCGTTTGCTATATCTCTACCTATAGCGCGGATATATGTGCCACTACCACACATAATTTCCATTGTCGCAACATTGTTTTCACACCCTAAAAGTTTAATGTCATATATGTTTACCAATTTAGGTTGCAATTCAAAGTCAACATTTTGCCTAGCTAAATCGTATGCTCTCTTGCCGTCAACAGATTTTGCACTAAACTTAGGCGGAATTTGATTGATCTCGCCAACAAACTTTGGCAGTATATTTTCAATTTCCTCTTTAGTGGGAATTGTATCTACCCTATTTGTCACGCTGCCTGTAGAATCCAATGTGTTGGTAGAGTATCCAAATTCGAATTTGGCAAGGTATGTTTTTTTCTTTTGTTGCAAGAAATCAAACAATTTTGTAGCTTTACCTATTGTGACAATCAAAACTCCTGTAGCCATAGGGTCAAGAGTCCCTAAATGTCCCACTTTTTTGAATTTCAGCAGATGTTTCACCTTATTGACAACGTCAAAACTTGTCCAATCTTTCGGTTTGTTGATGGATAAAAAACCTTTATTTTTGGCCATCCGTGTCTCCATCCGGTTCTGTAGAATAGGTGATATTTTTCAAAATGTTTTCTATCCTATTTGAATATTCTACGCTATCATCGCACATGAATTCCAATCTAGGAGTAATTCTCAATTTGATAGCTTTTGACAATTCGCCACGAATAAAGCCTGCTGCACCTTTGAGTCTAGCGACAATTTCTTCGTTTGGAGTTTTCCCATACGAAGTGATATAAACGCGACAATATGCTAAATCTGGTGTAGTATCTACTTTACTTACACTAATTATTGAGTCAATTTGAGGATCTCTGATTTTGTTGTCAATGATATATGATATAGTTTTTTGAATTTCACTATTTATCCTTTCTATTCTAACATTTTTCATTATTCATCAATCCTTTTAAGTGAATAACATTCTATCCTGTCGCCAACCATGACGTCATCATAATTAGTCTTGATACCACATTCTCTATCTTTACCCGCTTCTTTCACATCGTCTTTGACAATCTTTAAAGACTTGATCTCAGTGTCAGCTATGACTTCATCACCACGATATATTCTTGCATGTTCGCCCCTAATAATTTTACCATCACGAACCATACAACCAGCAACAATCCCGGTATTTGACAATTTGAATACAGCGATGACTTCCGCTCTTCCAAGGTAGACTTCTTCATATTTAGGTTCTTTCATGCCCTTGATGACCCTTTCAAGTTCATCAAGCAGCTCGTAAATAATCTTGTATGAATAAATCTTTATTTTCATCCTTTCAGCGAGTGTCTTCACTTTGCTATCTTGCCCCACATTGAAGGCGATGACCATCGCATTGGAAGCGTTAGCTAAGATCAAATCACTCTCGCTGACAGCACCGACTCCGCTGTGCAATATGTTGATTTTCACTTCATCATTTACAAGTTTCATTATAGATGACTTGATAGCTTCTAGTGAACCATGTACATCTGTTTTAAGGATAATATTTAAGATTTTCACATCTTTTTCACTGGTCTTCTGGATTAAATCTTCAAGCGTATTTCCGCCACTGTGTTTGATCAGGTCTTCTTTTAATTTTGCTTTTCTTTCTTCTACAATCTGTTTTGAAAGTTTTTCATCCACGACTGTGAATGATTCCCCAGCGCTAGGGACTTCGTTAAAGCCTAATACAGTCACTGGCATGCTAGGGGTTGCCACTTTGACGACTTTGTTGTTCTCATCCATCATCGCTTTTACTTTACAAATACTAGTTCCAGAGACTATGGTGTCGCCAATATGCAACGAGCCGTCCAACACAATCAATGATGCTATCGCCCCTTTACCCTTGTCTAATCTAGATTCAAGGATGGTGCCTATTGCAGGCACATTAGGATTTGCTTTTAAGTCCTGCATGTCTGCTACAAGCAATATAGTTTCCAACAGCTTGTCAATACCTTCTCCAGTATGCGCTGATATTTTACAGATTATAGCATCACCGCCCCACGCTTCAGGAAGGACATTGTGCTCTGCCAATTGTTGCATCACTCTATCTGGGTCAGCTTGAGGTTTATCCATCTTGTTGATTGCTACTATCATAGGGATATTTGCTGATTTTATATGATTGATAGCTTCCACAGTCTGTGGCATGATACCGTCATCTGCAGCGACGATCAAGATTGCTATATCCGTCACAGATGCTCCCCTTGCTCGCATTGCTGTGAACGCTTCGTGCCCAGGAGTGTCTATAAAGGTGATATATTTGCCATTTACATTCACTTTGTAGGCGCCGATTGCTTGAGTGATTCCACCCGCTTCGTCCAAGGTCACTTTTGTCTTTCTGATATAGTCTAGTAGACTCGTTTTACCATGGTCAACGTGCCCCATAACTGTGACAATAGGCGGACGTGGCACTGCATCTTTGTCATCATATGAGCGAATATTCTTTTGAACATCTTTCAGCTTCTCTTCGCTGGTCTTATCTAGTTTTTGTACTAATTCAATCCCCAAATCAGACAAAACTAGTTCCGCTGTAGCAAAATCTACCGTTGAATTGATCGTGACCATCATGCCTAGTTCCATGAATTTCTTGATGATTTCACTTACTGGTCTACCGCTAGCTTCTGACAATAACTTCACCGTAATATTGTCAGTCGTGATAATTGCTGGTCCCTGTGGTTTTTCTGCAACATGAACTGGAGTCTCCTTTTTCTTTGGTCGAATTCTACGATTGACCATTCTGTCTTCAATATTCTCCTCATCAATCATACCGCGCTTGATTAAATCACGCTTTGTGTATTGACGTTTCTCTTCATGTCGCTCTGTATCCTTTTTCTTGTTCGTAAATGACCTAGCTGGACTAGCAGTAATGATTGGTTGAGCATAATTTATGGCTGGACGCTTGTTGTCTTTGTTGAACGGAGATTTTTGAAAATTTCGATTGTTCGGACTATTTGGCTTATTGTTGAATGGTCTTTGAGTATTTTGATTTGGAGTGCGACTATTAAAAGGTTTCCTTTGATTAGAAAAATTATTTTTATTGTAATTGTTATTGTAAGCATTGTTGCGATTATAATTTGGAGACTGTGGCTTTGAGGAAGGCATAGTTGGTCTTTCTTCAATCTCTTTCTTAATCGTGGGTTGAGATACATCTTTCTTCTCTTCAGTAGAAACTGAAATATTAGCAGGAGTAGTCTCCTTCTGCTCTTCCTGCTTTGCTAGCAAAGTTTTTGATTCTTCTAGTAGTAATTTGGACTCTTTATCTTTGATGTTCCTCGTCAAATTGCTCATTTCAACTTTCAAATTATAGAATTTTTCAGCAAGACTTATGATCATCTTGTCATTCACCATAGATTGAAGTTGTTTTATTGATTTATTAAATTCTTGATTTCTGTTTTCGTTAGCCAATATTTATACTCTCCTTATTATTAATAATCGCTTTGCTTAAATTTTCGTCCGTAAGACCAATAATTTTCACATCTTTAATATTTGTCAGCATTTCTAATTTCGGCGCCGTGACAATATATTCGCATGAATGCTTGATCGCTAAATTTTTTGCTAAATTAATCAAGTTTTCACTGGCAGACGAGCAAACCAAAATTAGATACAACTTTCCTTTGAAATGTTTTAAATGAGTTTGCCCCACTAGGATGTTATTAGATTTATTAGCAAAACCTATATAACTAATTATCTTTCTCATATTCTCCTATTTTATCATATATTGATTGAGAGACATTTGTTCTAAACGCTCGATTGAGCAGTCGTTTTTTTATACATAAATCAATACATTTTTTTTCTTTACAAATATATGCTCCACGTCCGCCCAATTTGTATTTTTGGTCAATATAAAATTCGTCATTGATTTTTGCTATACGAAGCATATCGTTTTGTTGCTTGTTTTCTCTGCATGCCACACATCTTCTTTCATTTTTTATGTGCATACAGTCTCCTACTCATCGATGTCACTGAAGAAATCATCATCGATAATGATGTTGGCATTGCCTATACTTACCACATCATTTGATTTTGTGCTAACTGAAGTTTGAGTCGTAGGCTTCACATCAATTTTATATCCTGTCAATTTTGCAGCTAGACGCACATTGTGCCCACCTTTACCTATGGCTAGTGATAACTTATTTTCTGGTACCAAAACATTAGCAATTCCGGCGGCTGTGTCAACAGTTATTTCACTGACTTCTGCCGGGCTCAATGCAGCGACAATATAATCAGCTGGATTTTCGCTATAATTAATGATATCTATTTTTTCGCCATTTAATTCATTAATTACCGCATTGATACGTGAACCTTTGTTCCCGATGCAGGCTCCTACCGGGTCGAGGTTAGGGACTGTGGTGGTCACTGCAATCTTTGTCCTAAGTCCTGCTTCTCTCACTAGTCCAACAATAGTTACTTCGCCATTATTTAGTTCAGGGACCTCCATTTCTAGAAGCAATTTCACGAAATTAGGATGAGTTCTAGTCACTTGAACCACTGTACCCTTGAAGTCGTCCTTTATATGTCTAACATAGACTTTCACTTTGTCACCAGGCTTAAAATTGTCATTTGGTAACATATCTTTTTTAGTTAAGAGACCTTCCAATGTTGTACCGCCAATTTCGAGATAAACATTGTCAATATCTATTCTCTTCACATTAGCGACAATCAATTTACCTTCTTTTTCAGCAATGTCCTTGTATATTGACTGTTTTTCAATCTCTTTTATCTTTTGAGTGATTACTTGTTTCGCAGTCTGAACGGCAATTCTGTTGAAGTCTTTCGTGCTCTCTTCCTGCATGACTAAATCACCAATTTTGTATGAGTGTTTAATTTGTTTTGCGTCTTCTAGACTGATCTCTTTTTCTTCATCTTCGACATTGTCAACAACTGTTCTATATGAATAAATTTTGATTGTATTTTTTTCTGGTATTAGTTTTACTTGTGCATTTTTAGCCATACCGCTATTTTTCTTGTAAGCAGCGGTGAGTGCTTGCTCCAATGCAGTGATAAATACATCTTGTTTTATACCTTTTTCTGCTTCTAAATCTTTTAATGCTTCAAAAAAATCTTTGTTAATCATCTTGTTTCTCCCTTTTAAAATTCAATATATGGTGTAACATACGCTACATCAGCAATACTTATTGTGATATTTTCATCATTTAGATTAAAATAATAATTGTTATCATCTTTGCCAAGAAGTGTGGCGACGAACTCTTTTTTGCCGTCAAGTTTTTTATATAATTTAACGTTTACATTTTGATTTTGATATTTTTTGAACTGCCAATCATATTTTAGAGGCCTATCTAACCCGTATGAGGAAACGTCTAGCACATATTTTTCATCATTGGTCGGATTTAATTCGTCCAACGTGTCACTAATAAGGTCATTGACATAAACGCAATCATCAATTGTCACCCCATTTTCCTTATCAATGTATACAACGAGATGCATTCCGTCGTTCTTTTTGACATATTCTACTTCTAATAATTTTATGTCCTTTTTGAATAGCGGTTTAATAGTATCATAAACCAAATTTGCAACTTTCATGATAACTCCTATTTAAATTAATTTAGGAGTGGCACAAATCCACTCCTAGTCGTCAAAAACATTATAACATACCAAAATTTGAAAATCAATAGATTTTACATTAATTTTATAAAAACTTTTGCAGTCGCCGTAGCGTCATTGATTGCCCTATGTGCGTTATCTAACACAATATTCAATTTATCTACAATGGTCCCTAATTTATAATTTTTGAGCCCAGGGAGTTTTTTCCTCGCCATCTCGATAGTATCCATCAGTGGATTATCGAAGTTGTATGCAAGTTTTTTAGCGATATTATGTATAAAAGAGATGTCAAAAGAAATATTGTGTGCGACAAGGGTTGCATTATAACAAAACTTATAAAAATCCGGCAAAACATAATTGATTGTAGGTGCATTTTCTACCATGCTGTCATCAATGCCGGTGAGTTCTGTTATCTCTTTTGGAATATGGCGCGAAGGTTTCACAAAGGTAGAAAAGACTTCTTCTATCTTTCCGTTGATAATTTTGCATGCGCCAATTTCAATGATTTCGTCTTTTGTTGGCTCCAGTCCTGTAGTTTCCAAGTCGAATACCACATATGTTCCGTCAAAAGTTTTTTCTTCCAGATCAAACAAATCTGCCTGCTCATAATCCACATACTTTTTTGGAAACACAGTATGATATTCTTCATTTACATGCTTAAAACCAGATTTTATCTCTTCTCTTTTGTATACGCATCGAGCGACAGTTTGCGCTGTGAAATTCAATTTCCCATTGAATTCTCTAAATGACCCATAGCAACACACATGCATACCGACTTCAATCAAATCGCCTTTAGCTTCATCAGATTGTTTAGGGAAAATGCTGCAATACAAAACTTTGTTTTCATTTCTGATCGCAAAATTATAAAACGCTTTTTCTATCTCTTTCTTTTCTCCATTCCTAGAATATTCTCTTTTGTATGACTTTCGCTGTATTGAAGTCACTTCACCGCACACGACAACGTTTTCGATAGGTGAATTCACTTTGCTAAAATCAATCGCTAAACTATAATCATTTTTCCCAATAATGTCTGCTATTTCAGAGAGTTCATACACTGTCTTTTCTTCCGCTTCTTTGATGGATGCCATGAGTTCCATATTCTTTTCAATATAACTTTCTACCATCACTTCATCATCTTTTCTAACAAAGGTCACATGAAAATCAGCCAAAAAACTTTCCTGCAATTTTTGTGCGATCAAATCTTCTCTATTTAACCCTTTTGCATATTCGTACGCGCTCGGCGTGAGCCTTAGTGAGATATTCACATTCATATTGTCAATGTCTACAGATACGTCATCAAAAGTGAAATTCTTGGATATAGCTGGAAAATAATTTATAATTGTAGTGTATGTGTGATTAGCTATTGCTCTTTTGTCCAACGGGCAACTTATTAAATTGATATCGTACTTAACATAATCACCTATTATATCCTGGCATTTTTCTATAAGGATTTTTTTGTTCTCATCAGTCGGTTTGAATGTCTCTGGATTGTACAAAAAATTCATAACACAAGTGTTATTTTTTTCCTTATATAGCGCGTCTTTAAACTTCAAACCATCGAAAATTCTATCTAATATATCTAATTTGTTTTCCATAATTTTATATTATATCAAAAAAAGTCGAAAGTGTCAACGCGCACACTTTCGACTTTATAAAACAAATTGCAGTATATCTACAACAATGACAAAACCCAATAAGACAATGAGTCCAATATTGTTCACAGCATTGACGACTGTTCGCTTGACCGGCTTTCTTCTAATCCATTCAATCAGAACAAATATCATCTGGAAGCCGTCCAATGCAGGTATTGGCAATAGATTGAAGACAGCTAAGTTGACAGCGATCAAAGGCAACAACAATAGTAGATAACTAAAATTCATCTGCGTATATGAAGCTATCATATTTATTGTAGTGACCGGTCCACCTAAAGAAGTGATAGATAGTTGCCCAGTAAGCAGTTGCCCAAATATTATCAATATTTTCCAAGCCCATTTGCAAGTAAAAGGTACCGCTTGCCCTAGACTTTCCCAAAATGAATATTCGTAATTGGATATTTCAAATTCATCAGCATTTACATTTTCGCTCGTCAGTAGCGACCATCCTGAATAATTGCCACTTGTATCGTATACTACATTTATATACCCATCAACTACAATCTCGTCACCGTCCCTTCGGACATTAAATGTGATTGAACATGTATCCATATAATACGTCTCGCCGTCTCTTGGGAACGAATATTCATCTTCAAGATTTTCACCGGTGTATTTAGAATATTTTTCATTCAAAGTTTCGGTAATTAAGTTATTTAGATAATCATCATGCACGAAATTGATCTCTTTCCCGTCAATGCCATATATCACATCGTTTGTCTGCAAGCATCCATAGTTGATAGATGACTCACTAATTTTGTCAACTTGCACAAGGTCATACCCGCAAGAGATCAAAAGGATAAATGAAAAGATTATTGCGCTCAAAAAATTGAAAAATGCGCCACAAAATAGAACTATCAAGCGTTTCCACGGCTTTTGATTGTTGAAAGCTTCTAGATTGTCCTTGTTCTCTTCATCTTCACCTTCAAAAGCACAATAACCGCCCAGAGGGAACGCACGTAATGTGATTTTTTCACCGTTTTTCTTTGTTCTTTGTAAAATTTTTGGACCAAAACCAACACTAAATTCGTTTATTTTAAACTTTAGAATTTTCCCAGCGGTATAATGCCCTAATTCGTGAATCAAAACCATCAATAATAAAACAATAATGGCTACAATAATGTAACCAATATATGTGAAAACGGTTGAAACACTTAGTAAATTAGACATGCTATCCTTACATATTAATATTTTTGAAAAATTGAATTTATTCTTGAGTTTTAATAATTATAGACATATAAAAAATTGTTATAAGTATCAAGGTTACATAACAATAATTAAATTGACTATGAAAATAAATGTGACGCAAAATATCATAGCATCAATTCTATCCAACATTCCACCATGCCCAGGCAGAATATTCCCACTATCTTTTACATCAGCGCTACGCTTGATTTTGCTCTCTAGCAGGTCACCACATTGGCTGACAAGTGAGCCAACTAGACCTATAATCAAGAAATACCACCACGTGAGATTGTACATACTAAGCATAGTCGACCAAGATGAAATGTTGTATACCAAAGCGTATACTAACATAGCTCCAGCAATTCCACCCAAGAGTCCGCCTATTGCCCCACTGATTGTCTTGTTTGGGCTAATTTTTGGTGCCAATTTTGGGCCTTTAAATGTGCGCCCCACAAGGTATGCAAAGGTGTCGCTCAACATGGTTATTGCAAATACCATAATTATAAAGACGATTGAAAATCCAGATATTCCTGCATAATGGTCAAGATGATTGATATTCAAGAATAGGCAGAAGAAGAAACTAGGATACAGACAAACTAGAAGGCTATTCAAAGCGGATTTAAGAGTCAATGAAAACGATGTTTTGTTCCTAATTGCTTCTGTTGTAAGGATTATTAAAAAATATACGACTAAGGATGCAATTTGAATCAAAAGTACGTAGTAAATTTCTGTAAGTTTATTACAAGATAAAAATATGATATAGTTGAAAATAGGATACATTGACGCCAGATATTTGTTTAATTTTCGTCCGCCCTTTTCCATTATATTGCACATTTCGAAAGCAGCAACGATGCTGATACACACAATGAAAATATCAAATATATAGTCGCCAATTTGATACGGCAAAAATTTGCTTGCCACGACGAGCACCACTGCCAAAACTATGAAAATACTTGTAATAAATCTTTGTTTCATATTATCCTTTAATAGCACCAAAACGTCTATTTCTTTTCATATAAATTTTCAATGCTTTTATTAAATCTTTTTTAGAAAAACTAGGCCAATATGTCTTAGGGAAATGCCATTCGCTGTATGTCGCCTGCCATGGTAAGAAATTGCTGGTACGCTGTTCCCCAGAAGTGCGAATAATAAAATCTAGTGGCAACAAATCTTTTGTATATAGATGTTGTTCAAATATGCGGTCATCGATATTTTTTAACCCTTCATCAATGATTTCGTTGACCGCTTTGATAATTTCCTGCCTTCCGCCATAATTTATACACGCGTTGATAACGAAACCTTGCCTATCTTTTGTGAGTGCCATCAATTCTTTTGCTTTTTGACGAACAGATGAAGGAATTCGTTCATCTTCCATGTCGCCAGATATGACAATTTTCACGTCTTTAGCTAAATAATCTTTTTTATATTCATCCAGCATTTGGTCAAAAAGTTGCATCAAATAGTCGACTTCTTGCTTTGGTCTATTCCAATTCTCTTTTGAAAAGCAGTACATTGACAATGTTTTGATACCCAATTCTTGGACAAATTCAGTCTGTTTTTTAAGGTTATCAAAGCCAGCCTTATGGCCTAAGCTTCTAGGCAATCCCCTTTTCTTTGCCCATCTACCATTGCCGTCAATGATAAAAGCAATATGCTTAGGCATCTTGGGATTATTGATTATTTTCTCCAAATTCATTCTACACTTCCATAATCTCTTTGATTTTCTTTTCGCAAGCATTGTCCGCTTTGTCTGTGTAATTGTCCAAAGTCTTTTGGACATCTTTTTCTAAAGTGGCATATTCATCTTCGCTGATTTCAGAATTCTTCTTCATCTCTTTGAACACATCCAAGCAGTCACGTCGAGCATTTCGCATGGCGATCTTTGCTTCTTCCAACAACTTTTTTGCTTCTTTCGAAAATTCTTTTCGTCTCTCTTCAGTTAACATTGGGAAGTTAACCCGAATAATTTTCCCATCATCGCTGACTGAAACGCCAAGATTGGCTGCTTCAATACCAGCTTTGATAGATTTTAATGTAGAGACGTCCCAAGGAGACACAATCAACATTCGAGCATCTTGAACTGTTACATTGGATGTTTGATAAATGGGTGTTTTAGTTC
This sequence comes from uncultured Clostridia bacterium, assembly GCA_944384465.1. Lineage (GTDB taxonomy): Bacteria > Bacillota > Clostridia > Christensenellales > UBA1242 > Onthoplasma. Next base: position 78,771 of record CALWTK010000002.1, on the reverse strand, counting down.
CATAATAATCCACCTTGATATTTTCAATCAATTTTGGGTTCGCTCTCCCCACTCTAATTATCATATATTCATCAAGAAGTCTATCAAATGACTTTGATAAATTTTCTTCATATTCCATCAAACTGACTTCAACTAATTCATTCATAAAAAACTCCTAATATACAATCAATATTACTTAATTTGAAAAAAAATAGCAACTAATTTAATTATACTAAAATAAATAATATATCTTATATTTATATTATATATTAAAAAATATTTGTCTGTCTAACTAAAAATGATTAAAAAAAGATGGCGCAAGCCATCTTTTACTTTTAATTGTAAATTTTGATAATTAATTTTTACCTGTTTGAGCAGCCACTTCTGCAGCAAAATCGTCATTACGCTTTTCAAGTCCTTCGCCCATTTCCCATCTAACAAATCGAGCGACTGTAAATTTGTCCCCAATCAATTTAGATATTGTCATAGAGTCATCCTTTACAAAAGGTTGATCCATCAAACAGTTTTCAGTATAATATTTTCCTATTTTACCAGTAACGATTTTTTCAAGGATTTCTCTAGGTTTATTAGCGTTTTTCTCATCGTTTTGCATCTGAACCAATAAAATTTCTTTTTCTTTTTCAATCACATCACTAGGTACATTGTCTTTAGTGATATAACTAGGTTTTGCGGCAGCGATTTGAAGAGCTACGTCATGTAAAATATCTTCGCCAGAATTATAAGGATATGCTTCTACCATGACGCCTACTTTACCACCCATGTGGATATATGTCTCAATTTTACCCTTTGTTTGATAACATTCAAATCTACGGATAGAAAGTTTTTCACCTATTACAACTGTCTGTTCTGTGATATATTCTTTGACAGTTTTTCCTTCTACACTGCAAGAATTCAATGCTTCAATATCTTTAGGTTTTTGTTCAGCAATAACTTTTGCAATAGTGTTGACGATATTTTGGAATTTGTCGCCTTTTGACACAAAGTCAGATTCGCAGTTGATCTCTAAAAGTACGCCAACGTCACCGTTTACATACGCACCGACTGCACCTTCAGCAGCGATTCTGCTCTCTTTTTTAGCAGCTTTTGCTACTCCTCTTTCACGAAGAAGTTCGACTGCCTTGTCAATGTTTCCTTCAGCATCTACCAAGGCTTTTTTGCAGTCCATCATTCCTGCTCCAGTCATATCTCTTAAATTTGCAACATCTTTTGCTGTAATATTCATAAATTCTCCTTAATTTAAAATTATTTTATTCTTTGTTTTATAAAAATTAAACACTATTATATATTATTTTTCTTCGCTAGGAGTTTCTTCTACCTTTTCATCCACTTTCTTTTGTTTCTTTGCTGGACGTTTTTTCTTTTCTTCAGGTTTTTCTTCATCTTTTACAATATCGCCACTGACCATTGCTTCCATAGACACTTCGTCATCTTTAGCATTCAAGTCGTGCAAGATTACTCCACCTTTAGCTTCCAATATAGCATCGGTCAAAACGCTTAAAATTAATTTAATTGAACCGATAGCATCATCGTTAGCAGGGATGCAAACGTCTACATCGTCTGGATCGCTGTTTGTGTCTACAATACCAACTGTAGGGATGTGCAATTTCTTTGCTTCTCTCACGGCAATGTGTTCAGTATGTGGGTCAACCAATATGATCAAGCCTGGAAGAGATGTCATATCTTTGATACCAGATAGGTTGACAGCTAGTTTGTCTCTCTCAGCTTTTAGTTTAGCCACTTCTTTTTTAGGCAACAAATCAAAATCGCCCAATGCTTCCATATTATTGAGTTTGTTCATTCTGTCAATTCTTTTACGAATAGTGACAAAATTGGTCAACGTGCCGCCCAACCAACGTGAATTGATGTAGAACATACCAGAACGTTCTGCTTCTTGTTTCACTGTCTCGACAGCCTGCTTTTTGGTACCAATAAATAAGACATTAGCACCAGCTAGCACTTTCTCTTTGATGAAGACGTATGCTTCATCAATTTTTTTAGATGTATCTTCAAGATTGATAATATGGATATCATTTCTATCTGTGAAGATGTATTTTTTCATCTTTGGGTTCCATTTTCTTGTCTGGTGTCCGAAATGGCAACCTGCTTCTAATAATTGTTTCATTGAAATAACTGACATAATATAATCCTCCTGTTTGTCTACTTCCCTACCAATCGTTTTGCTATGAACCATAAGGCAACAGACTAGCAATCATGATAGGTGCTTTTCATTGAACATTGTTGATATTAGCAAAAATATGATATTTTGTCAATAAAAATTTTAATCTTCTATCAATTTTTTATATATTTCTAGCACTTCATCAATGACATTAGGGTCGCGTTCTATGTCTAGGTCCCAAGCATCTTCATCGATGACGAACAGTACTCCCTCACCCTCTTCCACATCTTTCATAGGAGTCACAGGGATCAAGATAGCATACAATTTGCCCGTCCTCTCTAGCGGAATTACTGCAACCTGTTCAAACTCAATAGGATTTTGATCTGCATCGTATAAAATGACATTTTCATTATTCTTTTCGTCCAGGATTTGTTTGATAGGATCTTTTGCTTTAAATTTTTTCTTTGAATTAATTTCATCTCTTAAATCTTTCATTTTATCTCCTTATATCTAAATAATCTTGCAATATGATTGACGCGGCAACACTGTCCAATTTTTCCTTTCGCTTCTTCCAGTCCCGTTCAGTGTTTTTCAAAATATCTTCAGCCATAACTGATGACAATCTTTCGTCCACATAATGAATTTCAAGCCCAGTTTGACTAGCCAATTTACCCATAAAAGCACGTGTCTTTGAAGCAATATTTTGCTCCTCGCCCTGCATATTATATGGCAAACCGCACACTATTTCATCTACCTTTTCTTTCTTTATAATGTCTAGCAATCTGTCAATGTCAGACTCATCACCCTTTCGCTTTAAAGTCATGTATGGGGATGCAAGAAATTTTGTCTCATCAGATAAAGCAATACCTATTCGTGCTAAACCAAAATCAATTCCCATTGCTTTCATGATATAATTTTAGCAAATTTATTATAATTTGTAAAACATATTTTTTATAATTATTTAAATAATATTTCATTTAACTTGTCTATAATCCGAAATAAAAAAGAAATCGCAAAATATGCGACTCTTTAAAATCATTTATTACAATTAATTTTCTTGTTTATTTTTAGCTTTTTGCGTTTGAGTTTTTACTTCGTCCTTGATATCTTCAATAATTTCTTTGCTCTTTTCAACACCTTTTTCTATCGTGTCAGCTACTGGTTTATTTACTTTGCAGACAATGGCTCCGACAACAAAACCAATGCCCATACCAATAATCAATTCTTTCATAGTTCCTCCTAGTGATATTATTTGCTAAATTTGACTAATTATGTAGAATTTGTTATAAATTTTGTCGCGAAATTGATTATTGAATTGATTATTGATTAGAACATATTTATATTGTTTTCTATAATCTTCCCTAAATATAGATTATGCATAATTTTTGTTGATATTTGCTAAATAATTCTATTTCTAGATATTACTATCAAATTCATTCTAAAATAAAAAAACTTGAAGCCACTAGAGCACGTAGCTCGACCTTCAAGTTTATATATAATTATATGTAAATTTTAGGAAAAGTCAAAATTTTTTAGTAATTTTATAATTTTAAAGTAAAAGTATATTTAGTATCAAATATAAATCACGTTAATTCGTATTATTTTATTCTGTAGCGGAGTCTTTTTTCGCTTTTTCTAACTTTGCTTTGTAATCATCTATCGCCATCTTCACGCAATCAATGCAGAACATGATATCAATAGGTTGATCGTCCCCTAGTTGATTTTTTACTCCATATGGGTCAAGGAAAACCATATCTACCATTTTCCTTTTCACCATTTCAGTGATAGTTGAGCATATCGCAATAATATATGGATTTGCCTGTGCCCTAAATTTGCAATCTGTGATGATTCCGCTGACTATTCTCAAAGAAAATTCAACATTAGCGGTCAAATCTTCATTGTATACGTCAGCAATACCATCCGGTTTGGATATCCTGCCCGCATTTTTAGGGTTTTCAAAAATATTTAAAACAATATTACTAAACATTCTTATCCCCCTTTCTCTTACGTGTCTTTATGCCATAAGTTGAAGAATATGCGCGCAATTCGTCTACACATCGTTTGATGATAGTGATTGCTTTATCAATTTCATCATACGAATTATTCTTACTTAAGCTAAATCTAATTGTGCTACGAGCGTTGTCATTTGTTAGCCCTATAGCAGTCAGCACATTAGATACTGTCAAACTATTTGTTGAGCAAGCGCTTCCAGTAGAGACCGCCACCCCGTTTAAGTCCAATTTCGTCATAAGACTTTCACCATCAACTCCTATGAACGTGACAGATATAATCTGTGGCAACTTTTGTTTGATGTGGGCATTGATTACAATGTTCTCTACATTTTCGGTCAATTTAGAAATGAAATACTCGCTCAATAGGCGCACTTTGTGATTATTAGTACGCATATCACGATTAGCTATCTCCACAGCTTTTGCAAATCCGACAATGCCAGCGGTGTTAGTCGTACCGCCACGTTTACTACGCTCTTGATTTCCGCCAAAAATGATAGTGTCAATCTTTATATTATTAGATACATACAAACATCCCACACCTTTAGGTCCATAAATCTTGTGCGCAGACATGGTCATAGCGTCAATCCCAATATCTTTCACATCTAGATACATATTCCCATACAACTGCACTGCGTCAGTATGAAAAATTATACCTTTTTCGTGAGCGGTTTGAGCGATTGCTTTCAGATTTTGGATTGTGCCAATTTCGTTGTTCGCTGCCATGATAGAAATCATGATTGTACTAGATTTGATTGCACGCAACAAGTCAACAAATCTGATAAATCCGTTTTGGTCAACGTCAAGATAAGTCACACTAAATCCATTTTTCTCTAGATATTTGCATGCTTCCATGATAGAAGGATGCTCTATCTTGCTAGTGATGATGTGGTTGCCATGACTCCTGTTGGCGTTGGCGATACCAATCATAGCCCAAGTGTTCGCTTCGCAGCCGCTGGCAGTAAAATAAATTTCATTTGATTTTGCGTTGATACTATTTGCAATAATATCTCTACTCTCATCTACAAGCCTAGCAGCATCTCTTCCAAACGAATGCACGGAAGAGGTATTGCCAAAGACATCAGTCATGACAGGCATCATAGAATTCAAGACTTCAGCACCAAGAGACGTTGTCGCTGCATTATCTAAATAAATTCTTTCCATAAATTTAATCTCCATTTAAAATTTATCATAATATAGCAGTTTTGTCAATAGTGATAATTATAAATAAATAAAAAAAAGTGCTATAAGCACTTAATTTTCATTGACATCCGTCTTTTCACAACGAAGGATGAATTCCATTACATCGTCATACGAATTGAGTCCAACCATGCTGTCGACTTTCTTACCTTCTTTGAAGCAGATGATGGTAGGTACGCTAAACACGCGATATCTTTTAGCAATATCTTCACTCTCATCAATGTCGAGATTGTAAAAATCAATATTGTCTAATTTTTCAGCCACTCTCTCTAGAATAGGTTTCAGCATCCTACATGGCATGCACCAAGATGCAGAAAAATCTACTACTGTCAAAGTCTTTTTATTGATTATATCATCAAAATTTTCTTCATTAACTATATCCATATTTCTCTCCTATTCAATAATTTTATTTATAATTTTAGTTGAGACGACAGTTGCCATACTTATTGGATAGTATACCACACTTCCAATAGCTTTGCAATCAATTTTCATAGCCTTTTGTTTAGTATAGCATACATCAAGATGATTTATTCCTTCTTGGGTGCAAAATTTCCTTATAATTTTAGCTATAGGGTCATACGAAGTTTTGTGAATGTCGTCTATTTCAAATTTTGGAAAATCTTTAAATCTATTTCCCGCTCCCATGCATGACAAAATGTAAATTTTATGTTCATGGGCAGACTTTATTAATAGTTTTTTTGCTTTCAAATCATCAATACAATCAATGATGATATCATAGTTTGAAAAATTAATCTTACTTATAGTATCCCCATCTAATTTGAAAGGAAAAGTCTCAATACTTAAATTTGGATTGATATCTAAAAGCTGACGTTTCATTTCATCGACTTTCATCATCCCTATATTTGACTGAAATGCAACTAGTTGCCTATTTATATTTGTGACATCAATTCTGTCAAAATCTACTATATCAAGATAAGATACACCTGACCTAACCAAAAACTGTGCCACAGCGCTCCCGACTCCACCGACACCAAAAATTATGATACGAGTTTTTACTATTTTCCCAATATTTTTATCTCCTATCATAAGTCTAAATCTATCTAAAAATTGCATTGCATCAGTCATTGATCTTTATCTTTTTTTTAGAATTATATCATTGTTTCTTGAATTAAATCGGAATTTGTTCAAATAAACAGTTCACATCTAAATAATCGATTTTTACAGAACATATTTTTTGAAATCATGCGTATGAATCAAATCTTTCATGGTGGACACAACAAATTGTCTGTCAATTTTTACTTTCACGACCGGATTTTCTTCGCTGGCATTAAATGAGATATCTTCTAAAAGCATTTCCATGATAGTCTGCAAACGTCTTGCTCCTATATTTTCATTAGTTTCATTTTCATCCGCTGCCAACTCCGCTATGGCATCAATCGCATCTTCCGTAAACTCTAGATCAATATTGTCCACTTTCAGGAGTTGTTCGTACTGAGTTGTGATAGCATTTTGTGGTATTGTCAAAATCTTTTTGAAGTCATTTTTGTCAAGGCTATCTAATTCTACTTGGATTGGAAAACGTCCTTGGAGCTCTGGAATAAGATCACTCACGCTGGCAATGTGGAACGCACCTGCCGCTATAAATAGGATATAATCCGTATGAACTACACCATATTTAGTGTTTACGACGCTGCCTTCTACAATAGGTAAAATATCACGTTGCACGCCCTCTCTAGAGACATCTTGCCCATTGTTTTTCTTGGCGGCGATCTTGTCAATCTCATCTATGAAGATGATGCCTTCCTGCTCTGCTCTGAATATAGCTTCCTTGTTCAACATGTCTGGATCTATCATCTTCTCGCATTCTTCTTCTAGCAAAATCTCTTTCGCTCTCTCTACTGTCATTTTCTTGATTTTTCTTGGACCTTTGAACATCCCGCCCATGATTTGCCCAATGTTGATCTCACCGCCACCGCCGTCAAGCAGGTTGATTTGTTTTGGTTGCTCTTTGACATCAATATCTATCACATCATTATTGTACAAGCCTTTCTCATATTCTTTATAGAAATTTTGTCTGAATTTCTCTGTATCAACCTCTTCTGGTTTGTTCGCCTTTTTCAAAGGATAGAGTATATCTGTGATCTTTTTGTCTACAACAACGCTAGCTTTATCTTTTATTTTTTCTGTATATTCTTGGCGAACAATCCTTACAGACGCTTCTACCAAATCACGTATCATGCTCTCTACATCACGACCAACGTAACCTACTTCTGTATACTTGGTAGCTTCCACTTTCACAAATGGAGCATTGACCAATTTTGCTAGTCTTCTAGCAATTTCAGTTTTACCAACGCCAGTAGGTCCTTTCAATATAATGTTTTTAGGAGTGATTTCATCGCTCAATTCTTTTGGCAATTTGCTTCGTCTATATCTGTTTCTCAAAGCTATTGCAACAGCGCGTTTTGCCTTAGCTTGACCGACGATATACATATCTAAATTCTTTACAATCTCTTTACATGTCATCATATTACACCTCTTCAATCACATAATTAGTATTGGTGAAAACGCAGATACTGGATGCTATTTCCATAGCTCTGACTGCAATCTCTCTAGCGTCTAGGTCGGTATTTCTGATCAAAGCTTTCGCTGCAGACAATGCATAATTCCCGCCACTACCGATTGCACAAACTCCGTCATCTGGCTCTACCACATCACCCACACTCGTCAAAATCAACAGTGTGTCTTTGTCTGCTACAATCATCATCGCTTCTGCATTCCCACGATGACTGTTACGGATATTTTTTGCATATTCTACTGCACTGCGCATCAAACTTCCGCTATATTTATTCAGCATCTTTTCGAACTCTTCACACATAGCGAAAGCATCAGCAGTGCCACCAGCAAAACCCACTACTACTTTGTCATCATATAATCTTCTAACCTTGTGTGCGGTACCTTTCAAGATCACAGATTGCCCCATAGTTACCTGTCCGTCTCCAGCGATAACTGTCTTTCCACCCTTCTTTACCGCAACAATAGTTGTCCCTCTAAATTGTTCCATATCTTCTCCTTTAATCTTTCATTTTAGTTAGTTTTTCAATTTCCTTCAGCGAGCGCAATCTATACAATTCATATCGTTTTTGCTTGTCGCGTTCATCAATAGGATTCAAAATGCCAAAATTGGCGTTGATTGGTTGAAAATTGTCAGTGTTTGCATTGATTAAATAATTATATAATCCACCGATAATGGTATCTGATGAAAATCTTATAAGTGATTTTCCTTCAAGCATGCGAGAAACATTGATGGCACAATACAATCCGCTGGCAATACTTTCTACATATCCTTCCACTCCGCTGAGCTGTCCCGCTATAAATACATTAGTATTATTCTTGACACGCGAATATACATCTAAACATTTTGGGAAATTGACAAAATGATTGGTATGCATCACCCCGTAGCGCAAGAATTCGGCATTTTCTAATCCAGGAATCAGTCTGAACACGCGCTTTTGCTCTGGAAATGTGAGATTGGTCTGAAAGCCAACCATATTATACATTGTAGCACATTTATTTTCTTTTCTCAACTGAACGACGGCATATGGTTTGTCAAAATTTTTCGGATTTTTTAATCCTACAGGTTTCAGTGGACCAAATCTAATGGCATCTACTCCACGTTTTGCCAAAATTTCTATCGGCATACAACTCTCAAAAATGTTATTCTTTTCAAACGAATGCAGCTGAATGGTCCTTGCTCCTATAAGTTCGTTGTAAAATTTTGTATACTCATCTTTGTTCATAGGACAATTGAGATAAGCTGCGTCTCCTTTGTCATATCTTGCTTTGAAATATGCCTTGTTCATGTCTATAGAGTCAGCTGAAATGATGGGTGCTGCCGCGTCATAAAAATATAAAAAATCTGTACCAATCAAATCTTTTAGGGCAAGACACATTTTATCTGTCGTCAAGGGTCCTGTAGCAATGATAGTTATTGCATCTTTTTCAATGCTTGAGACTTCTTCGCTGTGGTAAATTATATTTTTATTGTTCATTATTTTTGCAGTAATCTCAGTAGAAAATTTTTCTCTATCTACCGCTAGAGCCTGTCCTGCCGGTACCTTATTTTCATAAGCGGTTTTCAGCAACTCACTGCCTAATAGTGTAAGTTCTCTTTTGAATACACCAGATGCAGTGTTTTCATCATCACTTTTAAATGAATTACTACACACTATTTCTGCTAAGTCATCAGTATGATGAGCAGGAGTCCTTGACTTTCCTTTAATATCAAAAAGATGAACAAGGTAGCCCTTGTTCGCCAAATACAGAGCGCTTTCACACCCTGCCAATCCTGCCCCAATGATATTAATCTTCAACATAAGTACAACCTTTATTGTTGCATACTACACTCGTTTTGCCTTTGGCACCAAACTTTTTAAATAAATTTGCGCCACACTTTGGGCATTTTTTCTCTAGCGGCAAATCCCACGAGATATAATCACATTTTGGAAAATTGTCGCACCCAAAGAATAGTTTTCCGCGCTTGCTATATTTTGCACTGACTACTCCACCACATTTTGGACAGATACCTGTTTCTGTAACTTGAGACTGTGGTTGATTGATATTCTTTGTGTTCTTGCATTGTGGGAAATTCGAACATGCTAGGAATCTACCGAATTTTCCATCCCTATATACCATCATTGCCCCACATTTGTCGCACTTAATGTCACTAGGTTCGGGAGCAGATTTTATAGTTGACCCAATTTCTTTACTCGCAATGTCCAGTTGCTTGCTAAAATCTTTGTAGAAATTGTCTACTATATCTTGCCACTTTACCTTGCCGAGTTCTACATCGTCAAGTTGCTTTTCCATGTCGGCAGTAAACTTAATATCCATCACATTTTTGAAATGCTCTTCCAAATATTCAGTCACCTGTACTCCCAATTCAGTCGGTACAAGATATTTTTTCTCTGTCTTAATATATTCTCTATTAAATAATGTCATGACGGTGGAAGCATATGTAGCTGGTCTACCTATCCCTTGCACTTCCATCTCTTTGATCAAACTGGCTTCAGTAAATCTAACAGGTGGTTTGGTAAATTTTTGTTCTGTGATCAGCTTCTCTTTATCTACGATTTCACCTTCATTTAATGCTGGAATATTTATTCCATTTTTATCATCTTCTTGCACTTTGTATACCCTGGTATATCCATCAAAGATAAGTGCTTTCCCACTCGCTCTAAATTTATAATCATTAGCAAGTATATCTACAGTTAAGCTGTCATATTGCGCAAAACTCATTTGACTCGCCACAAAGCGCTTGAATATCAATGTATACAATTTCAAATATTGTTCTTCTATCTTTCCTTTTAAATATTCTGGCGTGTATTTCAAATTGATAGGTCTGATTGCTTCGTGAGCATCTTGCGCGCTCTCTTTTGAGGCGTATTCATTGAATTTTTTTGGTGCGTATGCTTCGCCAAAATTATTGAGTATATAATCTTTTGCCATAAACTGTGCATCCAGACTGACACGCGTCGAGTCGGTACGAATGTATGTCACCAAAGCGGTCTTACCTTCACCCGCTATCATTACACCTTCGTACAGCGATTGAGCACATTTGGTATATGCATTCAATGTCATCTTCAGTTTGCTGACAGCGTCCTGCTGTAAACTGCTAGTGATATATGGTGCTGGCGGTTTTGAGTATGTCACCTGACGTTTTACATTCGATACTTTGTATTCCGCATTCTCAATGTCTGCCAATATTTTATCTACAGCATCTTTATTCGGAATTTCCAATTTCTTGTCTTTATATTGAATCAATTCTGCCTTGAATTTATCTTTGTCCTTTTTTAGTTCAGCTGTGATGTTCCAATATTCTACTGGAACAAACGATTGAATCGCCTTTTCTCTATCTACAATGAGCTTCAAAGTGACCGATTGCACACGCCCAGCACTGAGTTTGCCGTGAATCTTCTTTGACAACAATGGGCTCAATTTGTATCCCATTATCCTATCTAAGACGCGTCTCCCTTGTTGGGCATTGACTAGGTCGTAATTGATTGGTTTTGGATGCTGAATGCTTTCTTGCACTGCTTTTTTGCTGATTTCATTGAAAGCAGTCCTCACCAATGCGTCTTTGTCTAGGTTTAGTATTGTCGCCAGATGCCATGCTATCGCCTCTCCTTCCCTATCCGGGTCGGTAGCAAGATATATGGCGTCCGCTTTTTCTGCTTGCTTTTTCAGCTCATTGACTATGGATTTTTTCTCTGGGATTATTTCATATGTAGGCTCATATCCATGCTCTATATCAATAGCGAAACTTTTTGCAGGCAGGTCTCTAACATGACCTTTCGTTGGGAAAACAACATATTCACTACCTAAATATTTTTTGATCGTATCACGTTTACCTGGTCCTTCTATAAATACTAATTTCATGTTTTCTCCCTTTAATTAATGTATATATTATTAGTTACGATGTTATTCAAGATAGCAAATTAAAAATAACTATGCCATAATATAACTATTATTAGATGTATGAAGAACTAATCCAGACAATTCAAGATTGAACAAAATTGTGTTCAACTCACTAGCTGAGAGTTTCGTAAAATCCACTATTTCTTGAAAGGTCTTTTTTTCAGTCCTGATATAATCTAATATAATTTGTTCGGTCATGTCAAGTTGTAGAGCGGAAGTTTTTTCATTCTTTTTATCAATATTTAGAGAAATTAGTATATCATCTGGGCTAGTCGTCATAGCGATTGGCACCTCTTTAATGAGAGCGTTGGTACCCGCAGAAGCTGGAGATGTGATCTTGCCAGGGACGACAAAAACATCTCTGTTGTAATCCAGAGCATAATTTTTCGTATGCAATGATCCGCTATTCAAAGTTGCTTCTGGAATAAGCACACCGCGAGACAATCCCGCAATGATTCTATTCCTAAACGGGAAAGAATAAGTCATTGGTGTGATATTTGGACTGTTTTCGCTCAATATCAGATTGTTTTGCGTCATCTCTTTTGCGAGATGATAGTTTGATGCTGGATAAATATGATACAGACCACCAGCTAAAACTGCTATCGTTTTTCCATTGTTTTCTATTGCTGTTTTATGCGCGACTGTGTCAATACCCTGCGCCAGTCCAGACACTATGGTGATGTCATATTTCGATAATTCTTTCACATATTGTTTTGTAACCACGACTCCGTAATCAGTGGGTTTCCTGGTCCCAACGACCGCAAAACACAAACTATTCAACAATTGAACATTTCCTTTGCAATATAGGCACAAAGGCGGTTCATCTATTTGGTGCAACAAAAATGGATATCTGCTATCATTGATAGTGATCATGATGATACCATCATTAGTAAATTTTTCTATCTGGGCGTCTAGGAAATTATCATCAAGTAGATTTGACATTTTTCTATATTCCATATCGGTCAAAATTACCCTTAAATTTTGATTGAATTTAAAACCATTTTTGATATCCACGCCTTTATCAAAACAACTCAAAATTTTCTTCTTTTTGTGATAGGTCAAAAATCCAAATAGATCTAACCATATTATATTTTTATCATCAATATTCATAAAATCACACCGTATATTTTTTGTCTAATGTCCTATATTGTATTGCTTCCATGACATGCTGCTTTTCAATATTTTCCTTCCCGTCCAGATCCGCAATGGTCCGCGCCACTTTCAAAATCCTGTTGTATGCACGTGCTGACAGATTCAGTTTTTTGAACGCCAATTCTAGTAAGTCGTTGCTGTCTTTATCTAGTTTGCAATATTGTTTGAATTCCTTTTCATTCATCTTCGCATTTGAATAGATGTTGCTGTCCTTAAAGCGGTTGAGTTGTATCTCTCGTGCTTTGTTTACGCGCTTTTTGATCTCTCGGCTCGGCTCTTCCAATTCATAATGCGACAATTCTTCGTAATTGATGCTATCTACTTCTATATGTAAATCTATTCTATCTAGCAGTGGTCCGCTGACTTTAGACAGATATTTATGGATAGCGGCTGGCGTACATTTACATTGATTTGTACTGCTACCATAATATCCGCATGGGCATGGATTCATGCTGGCAACAAGAATAAAATTGGCAGGATATTGAACAGTTAAAGCATTCCTAGCTACCGTTATATACCCGTCTTCCATAGGCTGACGCAGGGTCTCTATAGTGTTCCTGGCATATTCGGGCATTTCATCTAAAAACAGTACTCCATTGTGTGCTAGACTTATCTCTCCAGGCTTTGCCTTCGCCCCACCACCTGTGAGCGCAATCAGCGTCGCTGTGTGGTGTGGACTTCTAAATGGACGCTCCACGACAATCCCTTTTTTAGGGTCCAATATTCCCGCTACACTGTGTATTTTCGTCACTTCCAGACTCTCTTCAAAAGTTAAATCAGGCAAAATTGACGGAAAACATTTAGCAAGCATTGTCTTACCTGCTCCTGGTGGACCAATCAATAAAATATTATGCCATCCAGCAGCTGCTATTTCCATGGCGCGCTTGGCGCTAGCTTGACCTTTCACATACGCAAAATCATGATTGAAATCATGCTCTTTTAGCGCCGACTCAAAAGTTTTGCAATCATTTTTCGCTATCTCAATTTCACCTTTTAGAAAAGACACAACTTGCTTCAAATTTTCGACAGGATAGACTTCTATCTCATCTATAAATGATGCTTCCATTGCATTGTCCTTCGGAATGATGAATTTGTTATATCCCATCTGCTTAGCTGAAATTAGCATAGGCATAATACCATTCAATTTACGAATCTCGCCATTTAGACTCAATTCGCCCAAAACTACATAATCTTTCACTGCCGTATTAGGTAATACATCTTCAGCGACCAAAATACCCAAAGCAATAGGTAGATCATACATGCTACCTTCTTTTTTAGTATCTGCTGGCGCCAGATTGATGATAACCTTGTTGATAGGATAATTGAAAGAACTATTTTTTATGGCTGCCTTCACCCTAGATTTGCTCTCTTTTATCGCAGTGTCTGCAAGACCCACGACGTCATATCCGGGCAAGCCCGCGTTAATGTCCAATTCAATAACCACTGGATAACCATTTATCCCATTTAAACCAAAAGACAAAATTTTCGCTAACATAATTCCTCTTGAGATAAACATAGCATATATTGGAAAATTTTGTCAAGCGATTTATCAAACATTTGTTCGATAAACTCATATGCTGCTTAAATTTTATAAATCATTTGTTCATTATGACAAAATGTGAAACATTCTCTACTCGTCAAGCTTGCCTTTCAATCTCATATACTCTTTTTCTAGATCTTTTATGCGCAATTGACTTTTTAGTTTTTCAATTTCTACTTCTAAAGTTTTTTCTTGAATAGGTTTGTCGGTAGCTGATTCAGTGCTAATTTGATCAACAACTTTTTCCTTGTCAAACAATAAATTTGATAGATAAAAGCTTGAAAAACATAGCAAGACAATCAATATAATAGGGCTTATCAAGTAACTAAAATTATCAACGAATTGGCTTTCAATCATGTATGTTAGAAACTCTTCTGAATCTAAATTTGACCCGTCTCCCAAATAAAATAATAATATGAAATAGAACACAATACATGTGGCGCAAAATATGATTGTCGACAACAACAGTACCCTCTTTACATTGATATTCTTTATAAACAGAGGTACAAATGTTGATAAAAATAAAATCATGCATAGTACCAAGGCAAAAATTGAAATAAATTTAATGATATTTATATTTGATAGCTGAAGTGAATCATAGCTTTGTTGCAGTAATTTTAGCGATTCAGATATATCAATATAATCAATTATAAATTTCACAAAACATAATATTGATATTATTGTTAAAAATATAATTATAATAATACTCTCTCTTTTATCTAATATCCTTTTTTGCATATTACCTCCCATGTAACATAATGTTACATTTAAATATTAACAAAATGTTACAATATTGTCAACAGATATCTTAACTTTTAAGGAAATAAATTGAAGGGTTTAAAAGAAATTAGAAAAATAAAAGGTCTAAATCAACAAAAAGTAGCGATTGATTTAAATATTTCACGTGAAGCACTATCTTATTATGAAAATGGCAAGCGTGAACCGAGTCTAAAACTTTTGATCACGATGTCAAGATATTTCAATGTGTCAATTGACTATTTGATAACAGGACATGATTTTATTGCAAAATGATATAGACAAAAAAAAGACACATAATGTGTCTAATTTATTACTTTTATTTAACTTCTTTAACTTTAGCCGCTTTACCAGAAAGACCACGAATGTAATAAATTTTAGCACGTCTAACTTTACCACGTCTAACAAGAATAACTTTATCAATTCTAGGACTATTGATAGGGAAAGTTCTTTCCACACCAATACCGAAAGATACTCTTCTAACAGTAAAGTTTTCTCTAATGCCAGAACCTTTCTTCGCAATTACTACACCTTCGTATGCTTGCACACGTTCTTTATCTCCTTCTTTGACTTTAACCATAACGCGTACGGTGTCTCCAATATTGAAAGGAGTGATGTCATTTCTCAATTGCTCTTTCTCGATTTGGTCGATTATAGTCATACTTAACCTCCTTTTGACGTTCTTGCAATTGGACTGCAGCGGACCGCCAACATAACTATATGAATATAACATACAAAAATAATATTTGCAAGTGTTTTTCAAAAATTTTATTAATTTTCTGGACTTATAGTTAATGTTGATTCTGCTTTCACTTCTTTTTGATGTTGTACTTCTTTGATCAAATTTGGAGCATTGATCAATCTGACTCCATGTATGTTGGCTGGATCCAATGTTTTTCTTGTTATCTCTACGAATTCATCAAAGGTTAGATCTTTATCAATTTGCTTTGCCAAAGCATATAGCCCCACAACCTGTGGAATACTCCAACTGGCACTCCCTATCAAATTTTCATATTTATAACTATCTAATGTGTAAACTAGAGGTATGCATTTATCGGCATCTATTACAGACATCTTTTCCTCATTGCTCATAGCAGAAAATCTATCAAAATAGTTGTCAACATAGTCATTTGGCAATTTTGGATCAATTTTAAAGCAATATGAAAAACCTTTATCCCAAAAAGTTTCGCTATCTATCAATGGAACACCTAATTCGTCCAATCTCTTTTTCAATTCATTGAATGTTGATTCAAAACGTTTTTTCAGTCTATCATTTTTTAACATATATATATGATAAGATATGGAAGCAGATACTCCTATAGCGGCAATTTGCTCATTGTTTTCCACCCTTTTGATGATATCTTTCAATATTTTTAGTTCATATGAAACATAGTCAGTAAAATAATCATTATATTTCCCTATACCACCACAAGCATAATATATCATATTAATGTCTTTGGCGATCCCCATGTTTTGACCAGCCAAACGTGCAGCTACTGCATACCCGTGAAAATTAAATTCTCCGTCTCCCCTCACTATATATTCAATTTTTTTACTGTCAAATTCAATATGACGGGTGTCAAAAGGTTTATCAATATATACTATTGTCACTCCCTTCCCTGTCACGCCTTGCTCATGTAATTTTTCTACACCTAATCCTTTAAAAGTCTTTGCTTGTTCGATAATCTTATCAGGATGAAACCCTTTTGGCAATTTGTCTTGTGATGGCCATTTTGTCTTATTAGAAAAACTTGTTCGGTACAATAGATCTATAGGTAGATTAGATAAGTCATAATTCCTAAGGTTAGCAGCTGTGACTCCCCAAATATATTTAGACGAATACAATTCATCGATGGCTGAGTGTCTAGGTGCCTTTTTTAATAGTTCTACACGTTCAATTATTTTAGAATCGCTCAATTCTTTAGCCGCTATACCCCAATATTTGAGTTGTTTATATGCTTTTTTCAATTCATCATCTACAATTTTTTCCATATCTATCTCCTTTCATTATCAAATATTTTTATATTCAAAAAGCGTTTTCTATGTGGCGGATCTCTTCTTCGCTGTCGCCTAGGACGGATATTACATCAAAACGACAATTTGTGTCCAAAAGGTGCTTTTGTTTTAGATACATTGTGGCGACATTCCTTATCTTGAATTGCTTTTTATAGTCCACGGCTTCTACTGGGTCGCCAAATTTTTTGCTCATTCTGCCTTTCACTTCAACGAACACTATGTAATCATTATCTTTTGCTATTATGTCAATCTCGCCTATAGAATTTTTGTAATTTGTCTCTAGGATTTTATATCCTTTCTTTTTCAAGAAATTCATTGCTATTATTTCGCTTCTCTTTCCAAATATATTCTTTTGCATTCTTCTTCCCCAATAATGTTTTTCAAAAAACTCAATCTATGTATGCGAGTGATCCCAAACTTTTTGATGGCGTCAATGTGCTTTTTCGTGCCATATCCCACGTTGTTTTCAAAGTCATATTGCGGATATTTTTTTGAATAACCTTCCATAATCCTATCCCTGTACACTTTCGCAACAATTGACGCGCACGCTATCGCATAACTGGTGGCGTCCCCTTTTATAATTGACTTTTCGTTGTCACATATATTCATTTTCACAGCGTCTATGAGTAGCAGGTCAGGCTTGATGGTCAAATTTTCAAAGGCTTTTTTCATGCTGAGTTTTGTGGCATTGAGGATATTTACTGTATCTATAATATCCTGCTCTTCTTTCCAAATTGATATAGCGATAGCTTTCTTTTGTATTTCGTCATACAGACGTTCTCTATTCTTTTTCGTGACCTTTTTGCTATCAAAGACTCCGTCAATCATCTCATCATACGGCATCATCACACAAGCGACGACCACAGGTCCCGCCAAAGGTCCACGCCCCACTTCGTCCATGCCGGCAATCAATTTAACTTTCTCGCTCATCAAGGATTTATCATAATCAAACAATTTTTTGGTGTCTATCATATTTGCTCCAAGTAGATTTTACCGAGTTTGCCCGACCTAAAATCATTTAGCAACAATTTTGCTGCGCGTTCGGTGTCAATTTCACCACCTTTTATGATACAACCCCTTTTCTTGCCCACTGCACGTAAAATATCTATATCTAGAGTATTTTTATCATAATCTACGCCATATTTAGACTTGATGATATTTGTATCTATCATATTTAATTTCTTGATAAGCATACAAGCAACTTCAACAAGGTTTAGGACTTCATCTTTCACACTGCCCACAATGGCGAGATTATAGGCATAGTCATCATTATCAAAATTTGGGAGCAATACCCCTGGCGTATCCATGATTTCAATATTGCCGCCAATTTTCACCCATTGTTTACTTCTGGTCACTCCTGCTCTGTTTCCAGTGACCGCTCTAGCCTTGTTGCATAGATTGTTGACAATCGTAGATTTCCCAGAATTCGGCACTCCTAAAATCATTGCCCGGATGATAAAGTTTACATTATTCAATTTGTTTTTATTTAGTCTCTCTATGAAGGTTTTATTTATAGCTGAGACAATTATTTTTGCGCTTCCGCTGACCACTGCATTTACACCTACGCAAGCGTGTCCATGTGAATTGAAATATGCTTTAATATTCTCAAAGGTCTTTTTCTCTATCAAATCAATTTTGCTCACTACGAAAATGATAGGTTTGTCCCCTATCACTTTCACAAATTCTGGGTTGATGCAACTAAGTGGGCATCTAGCATCCACGACATATAAAAAACAATCGCAGAGTTTGCTGTCACGTTGCATCTGCTTCAAGGTTTTATTCATATGCCCAGGAAACCAATTTATCATTTACATCCTTTGATAAAACTATTTTAACAAATCTGGACGATTTTTCCTAGTGATTTTCATTGATTCTTCTTTTCTATATTCTGCGATTTTTTTATGATTTCCGCTTAGCAAAACATCAGGGACTTTCATCCCCCTGTATTCTGCAGGTCTAGTATATTGATTGTATTCAAGCAGTTCACTGCTGAAACTCTCTTCAGTCTTGCTCTCGTCTTTTATCACATTCGGTAACAATCTAATGACGCTATCAGCTACAACCATAGCTGGCAACTCTCCACCCGTCAAAACATAGTCGCCTATAGACAATTCTTCTATATGAAAATAATCAATCACACGCTGATCAATTCCTTCATAATGCCCGCAGATTAAAATCAGATGCGAAAATTTTGACAAAGCTTCAGCATATTTTTGATTGAACACCTTGCCTCTAGGTGACATATAAATGATCCTGCTATCAGGCGTCATCACGCTTTCAATCGCCTTAAACAATGGTTCACACATCATCACCATCCCAGCACCACCGCCGAATGGCTCGTCATCACATTTATAGTGTGGTGGAGTGGCAAAATCACGTATATTGATGATATTGATTTCTACCTTCTGATCTTCGACGGCGCGCTTGATGATGCTCTCTTTTAGAGGAGCAAACATTTCTGGGAAAAGAGTGAGAATATCTACTTTCATACGCGCAAATCCTTAAATTTTTGCTTGGTAGTCAAAAAGGCGTCAAGATCTTCATCATACGTGATTATGTCTTCGACAAATGGCAACGAATACGTCACAATACCCGTCTTTATCTGCAAAATCACGCTTGCACCATAGTCATCAAAGTCAATAAGTTCGCCAATTTTTTCATGATTTTCGTCCAATACAGGTTTGCCGATCAAGTCGTTTAGATAGACTTTATCTTTGAACTCTTTGTATTCATTCCTATCAATATATATAGATTTATTCCTATAATTTTCGGCTTCGTCGATTGAGTTTATAATGTCTATTTTTATTGAAAAAGCGTCATTATTCAATTTCATAACGTGCTCTATATTTCCTTCAAGCAACTTTTCGCCAATAAAAATATGTTTGAATATAGAAAAATTCACGCCATCAAGGTAACTAATAACTTTGACCGCACCTTTAATGCCGTGAGTTCGTACAATTTTTCCAATTTCTAGTAATTTTTGCATATAATAATCCTAAATTTATTTTGCATCAAATTTAATTACTAATCTTCCTTTATTGTCTGCAGTTGACTTCACTATTGTCCTAATAGCGTTGGCAATCACTCCGCCCCTTCCAATGACACTGCCCAAATCTTTTTGATTGACAGTGACTTTGAAGACTTTAGTTTTGCCCTGGTTTTCGCTAGCGATTTCAACCTCATCTGGATGTGACACCAAATTCTTGACAATGTACTCCAAAATTTCTTGCATAAACTACTCTCCTATGCTTTTTTCTTTTTCTTGTTGTTTGTCTTAGGTACAGAATTACCTTTCACTTCCAAAACGCCGACTTTTTGAAGCAATGTTTTAGCAGTTTCAGTAGGTTGAGCACCTTGACGCAACCATTTGAGAGCGAGTTCATTGTTGATTTTGATTTCAGCAGGGTCTTTTAGCGGATTGTAAGTACCGATCTGTTCGATGTATTTACCATCTCTAGCCACTCTACTGTCAGCAACAACGACACGATAAAAAGGTGATTTTTTGTCTCCCAAACGAGTCAATCTAATTTTAACAGCCATAATTTCTCCTTTTATTTACATCTGTAAAGTATTTTACCTTTACATAATATCATACTGACAAATATTTGTAAAGTGTTTTTTATAAATTTTTACGTTTATATTTGCCATATATCGCACATCATTATTTTTGACAATATAGATTTGATATGTTATAATAAAATATAGGAGAAAAAGATGACTTATAACGAATTATCTCAAAAGATAGACCAACTTTTGACTCAAATTGAAGAAAGGAAAGCCACACTATCCTCCCAACCCGATTATACAGAAGAAATTGAGGTTATGAAAACTAGAAATGTTAGATTGTATGAATATGCAAACAACATGCTAAGATATATCAATCAACCTGACGTATTCCCTCAAGATGTCATAGATCAAACATCTCAACTGTTTCACAATATTCAAAATGTATGTGAAGGAACAAACATATTTGTAAATGAATATACCGAATTTAATAAAACAGAAAACCCACAAACCGTCTTATCAAACCTCGAAAAATCATTACAGACTATGAAAGCGGACATTCAACATTGTGAACTAACTAAGCAATATGCTGATATAATAGATAAAATCGTTTTGATAGAAGAGAAATATCAAAATGGCTCAGCGGACGAAAGAGTTGCGACAAAAAATCTGGCTAGATTGAAAAATTTGGATATTTTAAACAATAACGACCCTGATTTTTCAAAACTACAAAATGCAATAAAATCTCTTCTCAATGCTTATGAGCAAGAGATGCAAAAGTTTCCACTGGAGGCTTCTACCTATACCCAGCAAGGCGACATTCCTCAAAACATTGCCGATGAAATAGGATCCTCCCTTGATCAAATAGAACAACAAATAAACATAGTTGATACGACTGCCCTATCCAATTATAGCCCTGAACTAGAGGAATTCATAAAACAACACAACATATTCACATCATTCATTAGTTCGACTACATCATTCAAAGAATTGGAAACCACAGCACCTATCATGCTGTCAAATTTATCTAGTCAAGGTCAAACTGCCAGTAACGAATTTGTAGCGAAAAGTAATTCAAATCAAAATACTCAAATCGCTCTAGCAAATATGTCAAACAACTCTCAAGAGTTGAACCAATCTCTATCAAAATTGATCTATCAAACTATGCAAGACGTTTTGGTCAACAACGATAAACAAGCAAAAAATATTGCCTCACTTCAAGGTAATATCCCTGACAATATCCTTAATCAATATAGCAACTGCTTCACTGAGCAGTCGACTAACGCAATTAATTATTGTGTTGATTATATCAAAAAGACTGGTATCCAACCAACTAATTATGAAGAATTTGGACAGATTGTTCAAATGGTAACATCAAACTTGGAACAAAATAAATATATGAATTTAAGAAATCTTCAAGAACAAGCATAAATTTTTAAATAGGTATTGACAATATCAAATTTTGTGATATGATTAATCTGGAAAATCGAACCACAAGCATATGACTTGTGGTTTTTTATATTTATTTACACAATATATTGTATATTTATTTTTCGTGTAATCATTTATATATTCCTGTACATATTTAGCAATTATTTATAAAAAGCATAGTAATATTTAGTTTTTCACACCCCCTTTCATCTCTTAAGAATATATAATATGCAAATTAATTTTCAAACAATTCATATAACTTAACGCCTATGAATTTTGCAATCTTAAATAACGTCGCAATATTAAAATTGTAACCTTTTGGTATTTTTCCGCCAGTGAGATTGAACATCTCTATTTTTTTGAAGATTATAGGACTGATATTGCAATCTTGCAGAACTTCGTTTTTGATAGATTGTTCTTCTTCATATAATCATATACCATTTCAATTTTAATTCTATTCCTCATAAACATTCTCCTTTTTATATTCTACAACAATAAAAAGGATCTGTCTTGAATATTCCTAAACAGGAATAAGAATTTTTATTAAAAAAAATTATAGTAAAATTTACTATAACTTTTTGCAATTTATTGCCCCATTAATTTACGTATAATAGCCATTTTACCACCATAGGCTTTTGGATTCTTCATCTCGCATATGGCAAAATTATTTGCCATATGTAATGATGACACCTTTCCCCTAAATCAACGTTTGAAAATTTAAGATTAAAAACCTCCGCCATTCAACAAGTTCTTCATCATCTTAAATTTTTCGCCTTTGCCTTTAGGGTTTTTCATCCGTTCAAGTCCAAAAATAAGATTTTTGGACGAGCTGTATTCTTCATAATCCAAAAGCTTATTAATTGCCCATAAGTTTTCTTATCATTGCCATTTTACCGCCATAAGCTTTTGGATTCTTCATCATACGCATCATTTCTTTTGATTGGTTGAATTGTTTGATAAGTTGATTGACGTCGCTCACTTGTACGCCTGCGCCCTTTGCTATCCTTTGGCGTCTGCTACCATTGATGATGTCAGGGTTAGCCCTCTCTTTTGCCGTCATAGATTGGATGATAGCTTTGTTCCTTTCTAGTGCTTTTTCGTCAATTTGGTCTTCAATCTGTTTCAATTTTCCGCCCAGTCCAGGCATCATTGAAAGGACTGATTTTAGTCCGCCCATTTTTTTCAGCGAATTAACCTGTTCAATATAGTCGTTTAGATCAAAACTGTTTTCTTTGAATTTCCTTTCCAGTTCCTTCGCTGTCTGTTCGTCCACTGCTTCTTGCGCTTTGTCAATCAAAGTCAGCACATCGCCCATACCCAAAATTCTGGACGCCATTCTATCTGGAAAGAAAGGTTCTAGGTCGGTCAATTTCTCGCCTACGCCCACGAATTTGATTGGTTTACCTATAACTGAGCGGATTGAAAGAGCAGCACCACCACGTGTGTCGCCATCAATCTTTGTCAGCACAACGCCAGTAACGTCCAACGCGTCATTGAATGCTTTTGAGACTGCCACCGCTTCTTGCCCTATCATGGCGTCAATTACGAGCAAGATTTCGGTCGGGTTGATTGCTTTTTTGATTTCCTTTAATTCGTCCATCAATTTTTCGTCTATCTGCAAGCGCCCTGCTGTATCAATGATGACTGTATCTAGTGCGAATTTCTCTGCATACGTTATAGCTTCTTTGCAGGTCTTGACTGGGTTTTGTGTCCCGCGTTCGAAGACATCAATTTGAATTGATTTCCCTAGGACTTTTAGTTGATCGATCGCTGCTGGACGATAAATGTCACACGCGACTAAAAGTGGTTTTTTACCTTCCTTTTTCAACTTCAGAGCCAATTTTCCGCACAGAGTCGTCTTACCACTACCTTGCAATCCGCACATCATGATGATTGTAGGCGGTTTTGGTGAAACATTTAGTTTTTGATTTTCTCCGCCCATCAGTTCAATCAGATTGTCACGTACGATTTTTATCACTTGCTGAGTCGGGGTCAAACTTTTCAGGATTTCTTCGCCGACCGCCAATTCACTGACCTTTGTTATAAAATTTTTCGCTACCGTGAAATTGACATCCGCTTCCAGCAGTGCCACTCTAATTTCACGCATAGCTTCTTTTATCTCCAAAGCGGTCAGTTTTCCGTGTTTTGTCATCTTGCTAAATATATGATTTAATCTTTCGCTCAAACTTGAAAATAGTGCCATTATTCTCCCTCCAGTATAGACAAGATCTCCAATCTTGTACTCATATCAATTTGATTAGAAAGTTTGTTTTCTAATAATTTTTTTATTTTATCATCCCGAGCAATAAAATGCAATTTATTTTCGGTATTTTCTAGAGTCTCAATTGCGTTATCCAAAGCATCCTTCACTGCCTGCCTAGTAATATTAAGCTCGTCACTCACTTCTTTCAACGACAAATTGTTGTCTACATACATATTTATTATTTCACGCTGTTTCTCAGTCAATATTGCACCATAATATTTGACCAAAACAGCAATTTCAACCCGTCTTTTTATGTCCATATTTTACCTTTTAATAATTGATTTACTTGGTTCATTTTTAAATTTTTTCAATTTAATATGAAATTTTGATTACTAAAAATTGTTTTTAATTGATTAATTTTTTTATAAATATCTTCATATTACATCAATATTTTATTTACAAAATTTTCTGCATCAAACACATCTAGGTCGTCAACCCCTTCACCAAAACCTGTAAAGATTATCGGCACATGGAGTTCGTTGATTATAGGATATACCACCCCGCCTTTTGAAGTGCCGTCCAATTTTGTAAGAATGATTCCGTCAATGTTGACACTGTCTTTGAATGCTTTGACTTGCGCTATTGAATTCTGTCCAATTGATGCGTCCAATACTATTAAATTCATTTTTTTGGCTTCTGGATATTCTCTGTTGATGATGTTGTTGATTTTTTCCAGCTCTTTCATGAGATTTGTCTTGGTGTGTAATCTTCCCGCGGTATCGACAATCAAAACATCATTATTTTTTGCTTTCATACTGCTGATCGCATCAAACACGACGGCAGCAGAATCCGCTCCTTCTCCCTGTTTGATTATCTTTACTTTCAATTTTTCTGCCCAATTTGACAACTGCTCTGTCGCGGCCGCGCGGAATGTATCACCCGCTGCCAAAATGACATTTTTCTTTTTGTTTAAAAAATATTTCGTCATCTTGGCAATGGATGTCGTTTTCCCTACGCCGTTCACTCCTACCACAGTGATAATCATAGGATAGTCGAATTCAACCGGTTGCACATTCAATTTGTCAATCAACAATTGCTTCAATTCAATCTGCGCGCGCTCAACATCTTTTATCAGTTTTTTCTTACACACATCGCGCAACTCGTCCATGATGTCCATAGCAGTTTCCACACCCATATCGCTAGAGATCAAGATACTTTCCAGTTCATCATAAAAATCATCGTTGAGTTCTGTACGCTTGAAAGTGTATTTTAGTTTGTCAAAAAATTTCTTAAATATTCCCATATCTACTCCTATTAAAATGAAATATATAGTGTATTTTAAAATCTAAATACACCATATATGTATATATTATTGATTTGGTTCTACAGCTTTGACGGCATCGCTCAATTTGACTGATACTATCTTGCTGACGCCTTTTTCTTCCATCGTCACGCCGTACAATGAGTCTGCTAGTTCCATAGTAGGTTTTCTGTGAGTGATGACAATAAATTGTGTCTCGTCGCTAAATCGCTTTAAGTATCTAGCGTAACGCTCAATATTGGCGTCGTCGAGTGCCGCCTCTATTTCGTCCAAGAAACAGAATGGCATTGGTTTCAATTTTAGTATCGCGAACAATATTGCAATTGCTGTCATGGTCTTTTCACCACCGCTAAGCAAGGATATTTGTTGCAAGACTTTACCCGGTGGTTGAGCAATGATTTCCACCCCAGCGGTCAATGGATCTTCGCTTGGCAACAGCTCCAACCTAGCATTCCCGCCACCGAACAATTCTTTGAATACCTTAGTGAAGTTTTCTTGGATTTTTACAAATTCGGTATTGAATTTTTCGAGCATTTCGTTAGATAGATCTTTTATAATCTTTACCGCGTCTTCTTCTGCTTTCTTCAAATCTTCTACTTGGGCATTCATTTCTTCATATCTAGCGCCTTCGCTCTTGTACTCTTCTATAGCGTTGATGTTTACATAGCCAAGCCCCGTGATTTGATTTTTGATCTTATTTATTTTTATCAATGTCTCTTTTATATCAAAATTCTCATCTTGTGATTTGAATGGCAGGCAGTCATTATATGTCATTTCGTATTCTTCGTAGATGCGTTCCTGCATGTTTTCTATATCAATATCGACTTTTTGTAGCTTGGTCTCTTCTTGATAAATTTTGTTATTCAATCTGGCAATATCGTTGCTGATTACTGTCTTCTTGTCATCCAAGTCCTTTAATTCTTTCATCAATGTCTGCTTGAATTCGTCAAATTGTGCCAATTTTGAATTCAATTCATCCAACTCATTTTTTATATTTTCTGTTTCTATATCTTCTTGTTTTGATTTGTTTAGCGACATTGCTTCATCGTAGACTCTAGTCTGACTGGATAGTTCATTTTGAACATTTTCAATTAATTTTTTGACATTTTCAATCTCTTGAGTGTACGAATCAATATCTTTATTTAGCGACCTGATTTTCTCTTCTGTTGACGCGATTTTGATCTTTGACTGAGTCACAATCTCCTGATATTCGTCTCTCTTTTGTTTCAATTCTTCATAGGCATTTTTGTTGGTCTCGTTGAATTCCCCTACCTTTGCCTGTGTGGATGTATAATCTAATTCTGCTTGATCAATTGAATTGATTTTTGTATTTAAATCATTAACAATATTTTCAGCAATTTTCAATTGACTATTCAATGAGAATACATCTTCTTCCAATGAATCAAGGTTTTGCTTTATATTTTCTAATTTAGTATTTTTTGAATAATAATCGTTGTTTAACACCTGCAAGTTGTTTGTCTCACTAGACAAAAGGTCCTTTAGTTTAGTCAGCGCATTGTTGTATGAAGCGAATTGTGAATTCACGTTTTCTAACTCTTTTGATTTCTCTTCAATATTTTTAGTTAGAATTTTAATCTCGTTTTCTTTACCTAAAAGAGAACTATCATTGCTCTTCTTGCTACCGCCCGACATGCTACCTTGCGGAGACAATATATCACCTTCTAGCGTCACTATTCTAAACGAATATCCGCTACGTTTCGCAAGATTGACCGCATTGTCTAGCGTGTCGCACACCACGGTAGCACCTAGTAAGCTATCTATAACTGATTTATAAATGTTGTCCGTCTTTACCAATTCACTCGCCACCCCTAGACATCCGTTGCTTGACAGATATTGCCTATCGCTACTAGATAGACTCCTAGGTTTCACCGCAGATATAGGCAGGAATGTCGCTCTACCGAGTCTAGATTCTTTTAGGTAATTTATCAAAATTTTGGCGTCATTTTCATCTTTTGTGACAATGTTTTGAATACTTCCGCCAAGGGCAATTTCTATCGCCGTCTGATATTTACTATCGACAGAAATAATGTTGCCTACTACGCCTTTTATCGCATTGTTGAGAGTGGTATTATTTTTGCTCTCTTGCAACAATCTTTTGACAGCAAATTGATACCCTTCAAAATCTGCCTGCAAATTAGTCAATATATTTTTCCTGTTGGTGTCATTCGAAATGCTCGTTTTTAAGGCGTAAATTCTATTATTGAGTTCATCAATTGAGTCAGTGACAGAACTCATCTTTGCATTGATTTTTTCGATATTTTCTTCTTTGCTAGTCTTTGTGTTGTATAGATTATCTACTTCATTTTTCAGTTGAATATATTCATCTTGCAATGACTTTTTTTCGTTCAACAATGTATCAAGTTTCTCTTTGTCTTGTTTGATATTCTCTTGCATTGTGTCACGCTTCGCAATATATCCAGATAGATTTGCTTTCAAATCGGTAAGTTTTGACAAATTATCAATTATGGCACGTTGATTTTCTTCCTTTTCACCTTCACTTTTTGTCAGTTCATCTATCAATTGCAAATATTTGTTAGAGTTTTCTTGAGATTCTAGATAAAGGTTGTTCAAATTCTCTTTCTCTTCATCACGCAAGGCAGTCGCATTATTAATCAACGCCATACGTTGATTGAAATCCATATTATAGCCATCTAACTGAGATTTTAATCTATCTATCTGCTCTTTTAAGTATCTCGTCTGTTCATTCAATAATCTGTTGTCGCTCTGGCGCTTTTCTAAGGATACAGTTTTCACCAACACCTGCTCGTGAAGGTCGTTAGCTTTTTTGTCCAGTTGATTTATCTCATTCAATGATTTGTCATATTTAGCTTGCTCTGTCTCTAGGCTATTGTTTAATATGTTTAAATTATCACTATATCCTTGCAATTTTTCATTGATCTCTTGCTTGGTCTGCGCTGCATGGTCAAACTGATAGATGTAGGCATTGATTTCTAATTGTTTCAATATATCTCTATATTCTAGATATTTTTTTGCGTCTTCGCTTTGCTTTTTAAGTGGTCCAAGGCGCCTTTCTACTTCGCTCATTATGTCGCCCGCTCTACTAAGGTTGTCGCGGACGCGTTCTAGACGATTTTCTGTCTCCACTTTTCTCGCCTTGTATTTAGCGATGCCCGCCGCTTCTTCGAATATGGCACGTCTCTCTTCTGGTTTTGATTGAATGATCTCTTCTACTCGTCCCTGTCCTATAATTGAATAACCATCCTTTCCTATACCGCTGTCGTACAACAGGTCACGAATATCCTTTAATCTACAAGGTTTTCTATTGATTTGGTAGTCACTTTCCCCGCTTCTATACAATTTACGCGTGATCACGACTTCATCATAATCAATGTTGAACCATTTATTCGTATTGTCAAAAATCAAAGACACTTCACAATAACTCAATTTTTTTCTTTTTTCTGTGCCGGCAAAAATGACGTCTTGCATAGATTTGCCACGCAAGGCTTTACTAGATTGTTCACCTAGCACCCAACGAATTGCATCACTGACGTTAGATTTGCCACAGCCGTTCGGTCCAACAATAGCGGTTATCCCACCGTCAAAATTGATATGAGTTTCATCAGCAAAGGATTTGAACCCTGCCATCTCAATTTCTTTAAATGTTATCATGTTTACCCCAAATTAATTTTAGACAAAGATATGTCAACAAACAATTATATTATAACAAAAAAACACATTAAACTCAAATTAATTTAATGTGTTTTTTCATTTAATAGTTCAACTAATTTGTTTTCATCTATAATCTCTATGCCTAAATTTTTCGCTTTGTCGTATTTACTGCCCGCATCTTTTCCAGCAATAACCAAATCTGTATTCTTGCTGACACTGCTCGTCACGTTCGCCCCCATAGACATCAACAACTTCGTCAAATCTGGACGAGTGTAATTGTCCAATGCGCCAGTGAGAACTATCGTTTTGTCTGTAAAGAATGAATTTTGCACTGAAATATTGTTATCGTTGATTTTTACTCCCAATTCAAATAATTTATCTATATTAAATAAATTGTCTGCGTCTTGGAAATATTCGACTACGCTTGCTGTAATTATTTCCCCAAAATCGTCTAAGAGTATCAAATCTTCAAATTTAGCGGATTTTAATTCGTCTATATTTTTGTATTTTCTGCTCAACACGTACGCGTTCTTTTTACCTATATTTAATATACCGAGTGCGAAAATGAAGTTTGACCAATCAATGTTTTTGCTCTTTTCTATGCTGGAAATAAGATTGTTTATCTTCTTCTCTTTGAACCCTTCCAACCCTTGCAACATGTCAGGTGTAATGGTAAATAATTCATATGGATACGCAATTTTAAATTGTTCATACAAAAGTTTCAAAGTTTTTTCGCTTAAGCCCTCAATGTTAAATGCATTTCTAGATACAAAATGTGTCAATCTATCAATGATTTGTTCGTAACACCCTTTGTGATTGACACAAAATAGATTCGCTCCAATCGTTTTCAATTCGCTACAACAACTTGGGCATTTTGTAGGTGAAATTATTTCAACGGCGTGCTCTGATTTTTCTGCCAGTCCCATGACTTCCGGAATAACTTCGTTGCTTCTTCTCACAAAGACTCTACTATTGATACTGATCTGCTTTCTTTCAATATCTTGTGTATTATTCAATGTTGCTCTACTAACTGTAGCGCCGGACAATTCGATAGGATCAAGGATCGCGATAGGAGTGATTTTGCCAGTCCTACCCACTTGCCACACGACATCACGAAGTATTGTAGACAATTCAACTGGTTTAAATTTGTACGCCACCGCCCATTTCGGGAATTTGTCAGTATAGCCAATTTCATCTCTTAGCGTACAATCATCTACTTTGATCACCATGCCGTCAATCATGACGTCTAGATTTTCCTTCACCTTGTCCACTTGCTCTATCAATTCTTTAGCCTGAGTGATATTATTCAATTCTTTAAAATAATCGCCTGTTTTGAACCCTTGCGAAATGATGAATTGATTCATCTCTTTTTGTGTCTCAATTTTATTATTTTCTATCAATAGGACGTCATAGCAAAAAAAATCCAATTTCCTTTTCGCAGTTTCCTTTGGGTCAAGATTTCTAACAGCACCCGCCACTCCATTCCTTGGATTTTTCAAAGGAATTTCAGCTGTCTTGTTATATTCTATAAATGATGAATTGGTCATCATGCACTCACCCTGAACTAGCAATCTATTCTTATACGGAATAGTTAGCGGAACGCTCTTAATTGTCTTCACTTGTGCGGTCACGTCTTCACCAATACTGCCATTCCCACGAGTCGTTGCGCGCTTGTAATGCCCGTTTATATATTCAATGACGACTTTTAGCCCATCGTATTTATATTCCAACGAAAAAGTAAGGTGGTCATTTTTGGTCGCCTTTCGCATGTCTTCAAACCACTTATCAAGATCTGAAAAATCTTTCACTTTATTTAAACTGTATAATTGGACTTCATGCTTGTGTTTTTTGAATTCAGGCAAGACATAGTCTCCAACCCGTGATGTAGGAGTGTTGGGCAAAGAATAACCTAGTTCTTTTTCTAGGTCCACCAATTCATAATACAATTTGTCATACTCAGCATCAGAAATGGTCGGATTATCATAAACATAATAATTTTTGTTATGTTTATTGATCTCTGCTGTCAGCCATTTGAGACGTTCGACTTTGTCCATTTTACTCCTTAAATTCGATTGGCGCGTAGTCCAATGACAACATTTTTTCGCCAACTACATCAAATTTTATTTTAACGCAATGATTGCTAGAGTTTGGTGTAATTTCAACTATCTCGCCTTCACCGAATTTAGGGTGAACGACTTTTGCACCCAATTTAACTTTTGAAAAATCTATAGATTTCTTTTCTATTGTATCTTTGTTAAATGTATAATTAAATGATTGATTGTTGTTTGATTGTAATGTATTCATATTGTCTCCTTTTTTATTTGAATAATTGTAATTATTATTATATGAATTGTATCTAGAATTTATTTGTCTATCTTTAATCAATTCCAGTTCGTACAAAAATCTAGATTTGACACAGTACTCTCTTTTCCCGTACATAAATCTGGACGAACTACTGGTCAAAATTAAGTCATTTTTTGCCCTAGTTATTGCCACATACATAAGACGCCTTTCTTCTTCAAGGTCTTCACTATCATCACGCGAGATTGGGAAAATCTTTTCTTCGCACCCTACGATAAACACAGTGTCAAACTCTAGTCCTTTTGCTCCATGCACGGTTGCAATGACGACTCCATTCCCATCGTCACTGTCCATAGCGGTGGATAGTGTCACAGATTCTAGATAGTCTAATATGCTCGCATCTGGATTGTTCTCTTCAAACTCTTTCACCGAATTGACCAGCGAATTGACGTTTAAGAATCTTTCATAATCTTGTTCATTATCTAGGTCAAATGTTTTCAAGATATTTGCCTTTTCCAGCATATAAGTAAAGTAGTCGTACATGCCCATTTGGTCAATATTTTTTTCCAAGTCAGTTAGCAAGTCTTTCAATTCTTTCAATTTGTCTTTCAGCGCTTTAGGTAAAATCTCTTGCTCATAATTCATGACCGCAGCTTTTAGAGATGTCCTATTTCTAGTCGCTATTTCTGTCAATTTTTCAATACTTGTATCTCCAATTCCACGCTTTGGAAAATTGATTATTCTAGTAAAACTAATATCATCACTTGGATTGACTATTGCCGTCAGATATGCCAACACATTTTTTATCTCAGCACGCTCAAAAAATTTGAACCCATTGTACATAATGTGCGGAATATTATAGGTCAACAGTTTTTCTTCAAAAGTCCTAGACAGAGCGTTTAGACGCATCAGTATTGCAATTTCATTGTATGGCACACCTGAAACATGCTTTCTAATTATGTTTTGGACTACAAAATCAGCTTCATCGCTCTCATTCATAGCTTGATAGTAAAACACGTCCGTACCGTCGCCATTCTCTGTAAACAATTTTTTGTCCAAGCGGTTTTTATTATTTTTAATAATCAAATTCGCTCTATCAAGTATTTTTTTCGTGCTTCTATAATTTTGCTCTAGTTTAAAGATTTTCACATCTTTAAAATCATGCGTGAAGTTAAATATATTGTTTATATTCGCCCCACGCCAACCATATATCGACTGGTCTTCATCCCCCACAATCAGCAGATTGTTTGTCTTGCCGGCGAGCAATTTGATTATATCATATTGAATTTTGTTCGTGTCTTGAAATTCATCCACGCTAAAATATGTATATTTATTTTGTATGCTATCTAATACGTCTTGATTTTCATATATTAAATTGTAGAAATTAATCAAAAGGTCATCGAAGTCCATTGCATTGTTTTTCTGCATTTCGCCCTGATATAGCCTATAAAATTTCACAAAATCATTGATATCTCTATCATAATTAAATATCCTAGCATATTCGTCAATAGTCATGTTTTCGTTTTTCAACATTGATAGATTGTGCTTGAAATTTGACTTTGTGCTCTCTTCAGCTATATTCATCTGTTTGAATATGTCTTTTTGAAGTTTAGCGACATCATTCTCGCTGTAGATAGTGAAATTTTCTCTATAGTCTTTCAAGAAACTTGAATATTTCCTGAGCATTCGTGCGCAAAAACTATGGAAAGTACATACCGTCACCAAATCGCCATCAGGTGCTATCTTCCTGATCCTATCTTTCATCTCACCTGCTGCTTTGTTTGTGAATGTTATAGCCAAAATTTTATCAGCAGGGACCCCACATTCTGTGATGAGATAAGCCACCCTATATGTCAGCAACCTAGTCTTTCCACTGCCAGCGCCTGCACTGACCAAAACTGGTCCATCAGTGCAAACAACCGCCTGATATTGCTCGTCATTTAATAAGTTCCTATAATTCATATTACCCTTTTAAAATCTAATTTTTATATGATAACCTTTGATTATAATTAAAAAAATGGAATATGTATGCACAACAACATAATCATATTACATTTTTATTATAACAAATAAAAAATTAATTTCAAAATCTTTAATACAACTTTTTTAATTTCCTACAAAAAAGCACCAACAATATGTCAGTGCTTAATATTAATAACGATTGCGCTTCATGGCACGTTTGCGAGCGGCCTTGCTCTTTTCTTTACGACGTACGCTTGGCTTTTTGTATTCAACGTTCTTCTTCAAATCGCCAATGATACCGTCTTTTTGACATTTACGTTTAAAACGTTTCAATGCACTTTCAATAGATTCATTCTCACCGCAACGAACTGTAGTCAACTCTCTCACCCACCTTTAATTTAAAATTCTAGTTTATTTTACACTAGAATTTTGATATTGTCAATAAAATGTATCAATTTTTTTCATCTATTTTATGTGTTTCGTATTTTTATAATTGTTTTTTCATCACTTTCTATGAAAATATTAATATTAAAACTCTTTTAACTTTTCTCCACCCAAAATGTGTATATGCACGTGAGCTACTGTCTGCCCTGCGTTGTCTCCCTGGTTGATAATCAATCTATAGCCACCCGTGATCCCTAATTCCTCTTGCATATGGGATATTTTAGATATAATCTTCCCCAAAAGGCAAGCGCCATCTTCTGTCATCATATCAATATATGGCACATGAGTATTAGGGATTGCAATCAAGTGGATTTTCGCTTGTGGATTGATGTCCTTTATTATCATAAAGTCATCATCACTATAGAGAATCGTCCCATGCAATTCTTTTAATCTTATTTTACAAAAAACACAATCTTCCATAATTACCTCCTTGTTCCAATCATGCCATTATTGTAAGTATCAACTAATTCTATACTATATATTCCCCCAATTTTTAATGGTTCATCGATCTTGGTATATATATAATTATCAGTATACCCCAAAGAATATTTTTCGTCAATCACTTCTTCAATCAAAACTGTGTGAATTGAGTTTTTATTGCTATTATAAAATTCTGCTTTGAACTTTTTGTTTAAATCAATAAGTTTTTGCTCTCTAAGTTTTATGGTTTTCTTATCTACGTCCCCTTTTAGTCTGCTAGCAACAGTGCCAACTCTCACACTATATGGGAATATGTGCATGAAGCTAAATTTTATCTTTTTTAAGTTTTTATAAGTGGTTTCAAACTCTTCATCAGTCTCTCCCTTGAAGCCGACAATAATATCAGTAGATAAAGTGATATTAGGAATTTGTTGCCTTAATTTTTTTATCTTGTCCATGAACTGTTCTATAGTATAATGACGGTTCATGCGTTTTAAAGTTTCATTGCAAGCAGACTGCAGACTGATATGTAGATGTGGGCAGAAGTTTTTACAATTTTTTAATATCTCTATCATCTCATCATCTAACGCCATGCATTCTATTGATGACAATCTAAAACGTTTATTCAATTTATCAACTTCTTTGATTAGATATTTCAAAGCTGGTTTATTATCAATTTTATAGTCAGTCATATTGATACCGGTCAGCACAATTTCATTGGAAGTTGTGTTCTTGATTTCATCTAATATATCACCGAGATCGCGACTTCTGCTCCTCCCCCTGACATAAGGTATTAAGCAATAAGTACAAAAGTAATCACACCCGTCTTGAATTTTTATAAACTGCCTAGTGCGAGTCTCAATCGGTCTAGCTGTTGTAGCATATATTTTATCATCTATTTCAGGCAGGAAAGTATTTCGCTTGTTGATAAAGTTCATTATTTCATTTTTTTTAGCATTGCCCGTCACAGAAAAGACATTTGGATTTTGCAAAAATTTTGTTGGATTGTTTTGAGACGCACATCCGCACACAATTATTTTTGCATCTTTATTTATCTTTTCTATCTTTGATAAAACTTGTCTAGATTTTCTCTCCGCGATATTTGTTACCGCACAAGTGTTTATGACATACACATCTGCAGGGACTAGCCCTTCGCTAATTTCAAAGCCATTTGATTTCAGTTGATTTAAAATGGACTGACTTTCATATTCGTTGACTTTACAGCCCAAAGTGATGACACTAGCTTTCATAGCTCACTGCCTTTAGTGCCGACACAGCACATACACATGCCACTTCAGCACGCAAAATAGTTTTTGACAAGGAAATATTCTTCGCAAAACTAGAAAAATACTTCACTTCATCACTTGAGAACCCACCTTCTGGACCAACTATCACAGCAAAATCACCACTGAATTTTGTTATATTTTGAGTGGAATTTTCATATGCAAAAAATCGGTTTTTATATGTCATAACATCTTCTTCTATCTGAAATTTATCAATAATAGATACGTCCATGATGTCCGCTCGCTCGCATTGCTTGCTCGCCTGTATGGAATATAATTTTAGTTTATTCAATTTACTGTCGTCAATATTCGCCACACTGTTGTCAGCTCTAAACAATTTGACGTGACGAACATTCAGTTCAGCTAGATTGTCAATCGCAGTAGAGAGAGCATCGTTTTTTATCATAGCTAAATAAACGGTTATTTGTGTGTCTCGTACAGCACGATTTAATTCTTTTTTCACTACTGAACAGAGAGCTTTGTCCTTTTTCATTTCTTTAATAGTTAAGTGGTAGTCATACCCGTCTCCATTAAAGGCGACAATGCTGTCTCCTACTTTACATCGTCTGACCTTTGTTAGATGCTGAAATTCTTGCGATGAGATCACCACAAAATCATCTTGGTATTCATGGAAATAGTATCTATTATCCATTTTTGCCACCCTTCAAGTGCTGAATGGCATCGTATGCATCATTAGAATAGATATAATTTCCGCTAACTAATATATCTGCTCCTGCGCGGACGCACTGTGCCCCAGTGTCCGGATTGATCCCACCGTCTACTTCTATCAATATATCAGGGCTGATGTTTCTAACATATTTGATTTTTTTCAATGCAGTTTTATCGAATTCCTGCCCACCTTTTCCCGCCTTGACGCAAAGTATTAGTACTAAATCTAAATATTTTATAAAAGGATCTATAACTGTCACATCTGTATCCAAATCAAGCGCTAGACCAACTAATTTTTTATTTTTTTTGATTTTTTGCAGTAATTTAATCAATTTTTCTTTATCTTCAACCGCTTCATAATGAATAGTGATGATATCTGCTCCCGCTTTAATATATTTGCTGATGAATTTTTCAGGATTGCTGATCATCAGATGAGTGTCAAAAAGGAGTGCAGATTTTTCTCTTAACTGCTCAAAATATGTATAGTCAATTGTCTTGTATTTTACAAATTCGCCGTCCATGACGTCTAGATGATACATGTCCGCACCATAATTACTCATCCTTTGGATGTATTCAATCTGGCTAGACATATTTCTTCCTGCTGGAAGGCTTGATGCAGAAATCACTACTTTTCGCATAATATCTCCTTGGATTATTATAGCATAGTTCATCAATTTTTAAAATTGATTTTATGTGTTTATTAACTGTTTTTTTTATTAATTTTATTCAAAGTCTTTGCTCTCAACATGCCACACGCCCCCTCTATATCGCTACCCTGACTGCGCCTTAAGGTTGCAGATACTCCTAAATCGTTCAATTTTTTTACAAAGGCATATGCTTCATGTTTTGTGGTCGCTTTTAGTGTACCTCCGTTGGGATTCAGACATATTACATTGATATGACAATTTAGATTCTCTGTAAGTTTTTTCAATCTCTCTGCATTTTGAAAACTATCATTTACATCTTTTATTAAACAATATTCGAAAACTACTCGCCTTTTGTTCTCTTTTACATACGACTGTAACGCTTTTATGATTTCATCGATCGAATATTTGTTCGCTATCGGCATGATTGTCTTTCGCGTCTCATCGTCAGTTGCGTGCAATGAGACACAAAGTGTAATGTTATAATTCAATTTTGAAAATTCATATATTTTGTCAACTAGTCCGCATGTAGAAATTGAGATATTCCTTTCACTCACGTTGAAGCCGTCTTTATCTGTAATCAACTCTAGCCATTTCACTACATTGGCGTAATTATCAAAAGGCTCTCCGCTTCCCATCAAAACTATGTTTGTAAAATTTCTTTCGCTATTCTTCCCATTGTCCGCATTGACAACAGCTATCATACTGAGCATCTCGCCAGCTGATAGATTTCTGATCAAACCATTCAAAGTGGATGCACAAAATTTGCACCCCATTCTGCAGCCAATCTGCGTTGACATACAAATGGTGTTGCCGTAATCTTGATGTAAAAAAACGCACTCAACAAGATTGTTATCGTAGGTAGATAAAAGGTATTTTTTTGTCCCATCTTTGCTGGTCAAAACTTTATATATATTGATAGGTTTTAGAATAAAATCCTTTTTCAAGTTTTCTATCATACTTTTTGGTAGATTAGTTTCACTATAGTCTTTTGCTTGAATGATTGCATCAAAAACTTGTTTGGCACGAAAGGATGGAAAATCTGCCAAAATCTGTTTTAATTCTAATAGAGAATAATCACTAAGAATTTTCAATAATGTCACCTTTTTTGAATTTGTTTGAATTCATGTACGAGAGCGCAAGCATCTTTTGCTTGCCTTCTGGCTGAATGTTGATTATATCAATGGCAGAATCTTTTGTCGCCACAACAAAACCATTTTTCCCATCGCATACTAGGATTTCACCCACTCTTCCGTGCTTGTCGCAAGGTACTGCAAATAAGACTTTGTATCTAACTTTATTGTAAATAAAATAACAATTTTCTAATCCACGAATCTTGTTACAGATATTTTCGCTCGTATCATCGAAAGAAATCAAAAAGTCTTCATTTTTGAACATTGGATAGTACGACATTTGACTTTCGTCCTGCTTATGTGGGTGTTTTATATAATAATCAAAATTGTCAAAAAATTCTTTCATACACTCTACACCTAGAGTGGCTAGTTTTGAAAACACACTAGATGATGTGTCTGCATCTTCAATTTCTATTGATTTTTGAAGATAAATATCTCCAGTGTCTAGACCCAATTCGGTACGCATAATTGTGACACCTGTCTCTTTCTCTCCATTGATTATTGCCCACTGAATAGGTGCAGGTCCGCGGTATTTAGGAAGAAGACTAGCATGAACATTTACAGTCCCGAATTTTGGTATGTCTAAAATATTTTGTTTTATGATTTGACCATAACTGGCGGTCACAAAAATATCCGGCTTCAACGCTTTTAGCGGTTCTTCTCCTTCTTTATTTAATTTTTCGAATTGATATATTGGAATATTTTTTTCAATACAAAAAGTCTTGACTAAAGAAAAGTTGATTTTATTGTTCCTTGCATTGATTTTATCTGGTTGCGAAACAACAGCGACCACTTCTCTTTTGTCGTCGAGCAAACCTTTCAAAATATTCAAGCTAAATTCCCCTGATCCGAAAAACACTATTCTCATTCTTCTTCTTTATATCCTTTTGGTGGTTCACATAATTTATCAATATACAAAATTCCGTCTAAGTGGTCGCTTTCATGACAGATACATACCGCTGTCCAATCTTCACATGTCAAAGTGAACTTGTTGCCGTACCTATCAAAAGCGGTTACAGTTACTGTCTTTGGACGCTTTACGTAGCCAAAAGGAAGCGCTACACTCAAGCACCCTTCTTTTTTATATTGTTCTCCACTTGCTTTAACAATTGTCGGATTGATAAATTCAATCTTCATATTGTTGATGTTTATGATGAAAACACGTTTCAAAACTCCTACTTGGACAGCGCTTAACCCTGCCCCGTTTTTTGCGTCCAACGTCTCGCTCATATCGTCAAGGAGTTCCCATAATTTCTCATCAAAATCATTCACAGGTTTACTTTTCTTTCTAATAAAATTGTCAGTATGTGGAACTATTTCTCTAATTGCCATATTTTACCTCAAATTGTTTGGGTTAATTTCAACAAAAATTGATACATCTTTTTCAATTATATCACTGATATTGAAAAACTCTGTAGTTATTTTATCATCTGGAACGTATCTAGTCAAGATTTGATACCTATATTTTGTTTGAATACGCTTCACTGGTGACGGCATCGCCTGTAAAAATATTATTTTTTTACCGAATTTTTCTTTCAGTAGCATTGCCTTATCATATAATTTTTTTGTCACTTCCTTTGCCTTATTGTCGCTGACACTTGAAACTAGAATTCTTAAAATTGTACTAAATGGTGGGAAGCCCGTCGTCTGTCTTAAATTGATTTCCTTTTCATAAAATCCCACATAATCATAGTGTTGAGCGAATCGGTAGACATAATGCTTGGGTGCGTATGTTTGCAAAATGACATATCCGTCATTGTTTTTCCTGCCTGCTCGTCCAGCGACCTGCGTCACTAATTGGAACGTCCTTTCGTTGGACTTATAATCACTGTTATATAAGCTGACATCTGCATCTAAAATGCCCACAAACGAGACGTTTGGATAATCATGCCCCTTTGCTATCATCTGTGTGCCGACCAATATACTTGGAGTTGTGTTAGAAAATTTTTCCAAGATCTTTTTATGTGCGTCCTTGCCACGAGTCGTATCATTGTCCATTCTAAAAATAGGAATATCAGGAAAAATCTTGTGTAATTCGTCACAGACTCTTTCTGTTCCCAGCGCCCCATACTTTATATTCGTACTGTTACAATTTGGACAATTCGTCAAAGCTCTATAGCGTTTACCGCAAAAATGGCACTTCAGTTCATTGTCTTCCTTGTGATATACTAAGCTCACTTCACAATCATCACACTTTGCTCTATAGCCGCATTCACGACACATCATGAAGGAGGCAAACCCACGCCTATTGATAAACAAAATTGCTTGTTTTTTGTTGTTTATACATTCGGATAACTTGTTTAACAACCTTCTACTAAAAGGAGATGTATTGCCGTCAAGTACTTCATTAAGCATGTCTACAATTTCAATTTCTGGCATGCTAAGACCATTGATACGCTCAGGCAATTCGACCAATGTATACACGTCATCTTTTGCCTTTTTGAAACTATCTATACTAGGAGTCGCACTCCCTAATATAAGCGGACATGCGTTTTGCCTAGCCCTATATTCTGCCACATCATGTGTGATAAATCTCGGGTTCGTCTCGCTGATATAGGACGAGTCGTGTTCTTCGTCTATCACTATCACACCTAGATTTTCAATCGGTGCAAAGATCGCTGATCTAGCCCCCAAAACTACATGCACTTCGCCATTGAAAATTCTATTCCATTCATCAAATCGCTCCCCTTCAGTCAAGCCACTGTGCAACACAGCCACATCATTAGGGAAACGTGAATTAAATCTCTGCATCATCTGCGGAGTAAGTGATATTTCGGGCACTAGCATAATGGCAGTTTTGTTGTCCTTGATTGCCTTTTCAATGATGGTCATATATACTTCTGTCTTGCCACTGCCTGTAACCCCTTTTAGCAAAAACGTCTTGTCCTGATTTGACATAATGTCGACAGCATTTTGCTGGGATGGTGTCAGTAGGTTTTTGACACAAGAAACTTGCTGAACAGATGGTGTTCTAAATCGCCTTATCGCCCTTTTGCCAACTATTCCTTTTTGAATAAGAGCGTTGATGCTGGATCTACCGAACAATTCAACCATTTTAGAGAATTCACACTCGCCCTGTTCGCTCAAAAAAGCAACGGCAGACAACTGATTTTTGACTCTCTTACCTAAAATGTTTATAGCATTGTCTATGTCGTAAATCAAATACAACATATATAGGTTTTGCTCTCTTTGGCTATCAAGTCGCACACATGAAGG
Source organism: uncultured Clostridia bacterium (assembly GCA_944384465.1). Lineage (GTDB taxonomy): Bacteria > Bacillota > Clostridia > Christensenellales > UBA1242 > Onthoplasma. Next base: position 37,365 of record CALWTK010000002.1, on the reverse strand, counting down.
CAGGACGAGTTTGATACAATCGCTTAAACGTAAAAAAAAGTGTTTTGCTAAAAATAAACATAAATCAATAATCTCTGGTTTAAGTTTAGGAACACTTTCTAAATTTTTAATTATGGGTTTAATCTTTTTTATATCAACATCTGTCGTGTCGCTAAGTCCAATAACATACCCCATCACTGTACGATTCGCGAAAGGAACTTTGACTCGCATGCCAACCTGTGTATCTTCTAGAGCTTTGTAATCAAAAATTCTGTCAACCGCATCATTAGATATATCAACGATTACACGAGCGTACATTGTTATTTAGATTGAACTCCAATCACTTCGCCCCTAGCAACTTCGTTAGCAGCATAATCGATAGCCAAATTATCACTACCATTCAAAATTGTAGGAATTTTATTCGCCAAGTCTTTAGCCCTTGCACCGACGATCACTGCAACGGCGTATCTACAACCTGCTTTTTTAACTAATAAATCAATAGGTGGTTCAAATAACATACTTACTCCTTACTCTCCATATCATTGTAACACATGTAAATTATTTTGTCAATCAATTATTTATTTACACTATCGATTATTCCTTTCACTTCCTTGTACACTTCGTATGGTTTTTCGATGTAAAAGAAAGAAAATTTATAATTCGCTGTATTTATCATTGGGCTAGCCATGCTACCAAACGAAATATATCCAGTATTTTTGCGAAGCAATTTGTCTAGCCAGTTTACATTGACAGTCACTGCCCCTATTGTATTGAAATCTAACGCTTTGTAGTCGACTCCAATATAGCCTGTGCGGATGATTATACGTTTGGTCGTAACTGCGTACACCGTCTTCTTGCACCACAAAATCATCATAATCAAATATATCACAAAAATAAATGCAAACAGCCCTACACACACCCACATGGTAGGTGCAGATTCTGGCTCTTGAATATACGAAAGTATCATTATTGGTACGAATATTATAGCAATAAACACTACAAAAATAATTAAATTGAAATAAGCACGCAATTTGTTCGGTCTATAAATTTTTAAAATCTCTTCATTTTGGTCCAGCACGGGATTGAATAATTCTTTATCGTCCATGTTCTCTCCTTATTTAACTTATGAATTGAATTGTCTTTTTATTAAACAGATTTAATCATTGTCTTTGTTTAATTTTTCAAGTCCTAGTTTTGCGGCATTTTGTTCTGCTTCTCTCTTTGTTGACCCTTGACCAAAGGAGATGAATTCATTATCAACAAAAAGGTTCGCTCTAAAATTTTCTTGTCCGCCTTTTGTTAAATATTTTTCTACCTTATACTCAAGCGTACGTTTGGTGTTTTGTATAAGTTCCTGTAATGCAGATTTGAAATCAGTCGTATATAGCCCCGCTTTTATCTTGTCCTTTACCTTCAGCGCCTGCAGGACAGCAGTTGAAATTGAATGCAGTCCAAAGGTTAGATACATCACTCCTATCATGCTCTCTATTGTGTCCGCCAAAATGGCGTTAGATATTTTCTTCGAACTAAAACTTTTCCCTAATTTTATCCTGTTTTCAATATTCAATTCTTTAGCGAGATTGCTCAAACTCTCTGTACAGACAAAACTCGCACGAATTTTTGTCATCTTGCCTTCATTTTGATGATAATGTTTGTATAAAAAATCACTGACAATAGTCGACAACACGCTATCTCCAAGAAATTCGACACGTTCGTTGCTCTCAATGTTTTTGTCATGTGCGTATGAAGAATGAGTAAAAGCCAATGCTTTTAAATCATCACTACACTTTTCAAATAAATCTAAAAAACTATTTTTCTTCATTCTTTTCAACGGCTGATTTTACCTTGTCTACCAATTTATTTTTTCCTAAAATATAGGCTTGTTCAATAGTGGATGCAATGCTATCCGCTTTGCTATTTCCATGACATTTCAACACGATTTTATTGACACCAAGCAATGGTGCTCCGCCTACTTTCTTGTAATCATATTTTTGTTTTAGTGCTTTCAAGTTTTTCTTCAATAGCAGTGCACCTAATTTTGCTTTGAAAGATGACTTGATGATGTCCTTTAGTTCGCCGAACAAAATCTCTGCTGTACCCTCAATCGTTTTCAAACATATATTTCCTGCGAACCCATCACTTACGACAACATCTACATTCCCACGCAAGACATCACGCGCCTCAATGTTGCCAACAAAGTTCAATTTTGATGCCTTCAGAAGTTGATGTGCTTGCTTCACACATTCACTTCCCTTTTCTTCTTCTGTACCAATATTTAAGAGCCCTATCCTAGGTTTTTTGATACCGATTGCTTTCATATATTCGCTACCCATTATAGCGAAATGCAACAAATATTCTGGTTTGCAGTCAGCGTTCGCCCCACAATCTAGCAACATCACTCCACCATCATTGACCGTAGGTAATATTGGTGCCAAAGCGGGCCTGCTTATGTTTGGAATTCTACCTAATTTTAATACGGCTCCAGTTAAAGTCGCCCCTGTGCTACCCGCACTGACCAAAGCGACAGCATCATCATTTTCTTTCAAATAATCATATGCCACAACTATGCTTGAGGTCTTTTTAGTCCTAATGGCAACAGTGGGTACGTCTTCCATGGTAACGACATCAGGTGCATGGACTATTTCAAGGCGGTCGGATACAAAGACTAGTTCTTGTAAAATCTCTGTAATCTTGTCTTTATCCCCCACCAAAACAACGTTCAAATCTTTATTGTGTTGCAAAGCTTTCACTGCACCTGCAACTATTTCAAAAGGCGCAAAATCGCCCCCAAAAGCATCAACAACTATTTTCATATAATCTCCTAATAAAAACAAAATTAATTTGTCTATGATTATATTGTATACTTTTTTTCAATAAATGTAAATTAAATTCTCAAATATTAAATTAATCTAAACTATTTATTTTTGACGAGATTAAATAACGTTTGACTAAAATGATATTTGTCAATCAGATTTTCAATGTCATGCATAGATTTTTTGCCTCCCTTGTATGTTGCCCTTATCATGATATTTTTAGGCGAATGAGCAAAATCTACAAATTCTATAACATCAACGCTATAGCCCAAACATCTCAATATCTCCGCTCTAATAGCATCGGTGAGAAGAGCAGAAAATCTCTCTTTGATTAAGCCGTCTTTCATAAGTAGATCAAAGTCCCCACCATGCTTTATACTCAAATTGATTTCGTGCTGACAGCAAGGGACAGAAAAGATATATTTTACATCATGTTGTATGGCATAATTTAGTGCATAATCGGTCGCCGTATCGCATGCATGCAGACTGATTATCATATCAATCTTCCCTGAAAACAGTTCATCTTTTGTCACATCGCTTACATAGAATTTCAAATTTTTATAGCCATATTTCTCTGCTATTTCGTTGCAATTTTTCACAACGTCAGCTTTTAGGTCATAGCCTATAATTTTTACATTTTTGTGCTTTATTTCTACAAAATAATAGTACAATAAAAATGTCAAATATGACTTGCCACACCCGAAATCTAGTATAGTAAAATCTTCCTTTCCCTCATGCTGAATCACATCATCAACAATCTCTATAAATCTATTGATTTGTTTGAATTTATCATATTTCGAACGGACTATCTTTTTATCCATTGTAAATATTCCTAGATCTACTAGAGCGGGAACATTGTCTCCTTCGTTGATAAGATATGATTTCGTCTTGTTGTGAGTTAAGCTAATATTTGATTTTTCAATATTGTTTTTTACTTCTTTTGACTTATAAGTATCATTCTTTTTAGTAAAATATATGGTTTTCCCTATCATCTCTATTGAAATTTGTTTAAAAATTTTATAATCAAGACTTTTTAGACTCTTATTATCTACATTTTCATGAAAAACTTGCGTGCCAATATATCTTTCAATCTGCCACATAAATTTACCTTTCAATTCAATCGGTCTAATTATGATTTTTTTGATATCCCCTTTCGCGTCACTCAAAATCACCTTTTTGACATCTGACTGATTGGCTATAATAGCTTCAATTACATCCATACTCAACCTCTACATGATAAAAATAATTATAAGAAAACAATTTTTTTACGAAAATATGTTTTGTTGTTAACACAATAAAAAAATAAGGAAAAATCCTTATTTTGCTTCTTTTTTGTCAAGATTAACAACTTGTTCTCCATCATAATATCCGCAATTTTTACAAACTTGGTGAGCCACTTTCTTTTCATGACAATGTGGACATTCAACTAATGTAGGAACTGTTGCTTTCCAATTGGCACGACGTTTATCTCGTCTGCTCTTTGACACTTTTCCCTTTGGAACAGCCATATATTTACCTCCATAAAATATTCGTACTCATTCGAGCACTCGACAAAATATGGTTTTAGTATATCAAAATAAATTAACTATGTCAACTGGTTTTATAAATTTTATCGTCTCTCTTGACAATTAAACATAAACGTGATAATCTCTCTCAATAAAAAGAAGGTGTATAATGGATATTGTTATAGATGAAAATTTGAAAGGAAAACTAACTAAAAATATAAAATTTTTAGATTTATCAAACGAAGCTTTTACAAAAAAACTATTTTGTGAAGTCGACTCAATCAATGAAAAATTATCTGAAGACAAATTTTTTTTAGATAAATTATCTGAGAGTTTACAAAAGAAATTGTCATCCTTTAAAGACGTGTCTCAAGACATCAAGACGAGCGCTGATGTGTTAAAGTTGATCAAAAAGGGTCATAAAAGTAACAAAATATATAAAATACACGAAAATTTTGTCAATTTAGAGACTGAATCAGAAGCTTATACTGCCAAAGCAGCTATGTTGAACGCTATAATTGACCTAAATAGCAATCAAGATAATATTATTCAAAACAACTACAATTTTTTGATTGAAAATCTGTCTAACATAAAGAAAAATGCAGGCTTAATTTACGAACAAATGGCAAAATATGACGAAATAACATCAAATGAAGTTTTCAAAGAAATATTGAATCTGAACAAAAAATTAGATGATATATTGTATTCATATAGTGTGCTCATTTCAGTTTATAAAAATGTGCTATCTACGAAAAGTCGTGACTATATTTTGAGCGAAATATATGACTCAATAAAAGAAGTCAAGACGCACTATTTATATCTAAGCAAAAAATATTTTCAATCAAATACACTGACATCAAATTAAAAAAGGGCTTTAGTAAGCCTTTTTTATTTTGCTAATTCTGCAGTGTCAAGCGCTATCATATATTCTTCATCAGTAGGAATACGGTATACTTTTACCTTGCTGCCTTTCTTCGTGAATTCCTGTACTGTTCCTCTAGGGGCGGACTCATTGACATTTTTGTCAAAATCAACGCCAAGATAATCCAACCCTTCACAAACTGCTTCTCTAACTAAATGGTCATTCTCACCAACCCCAGCAGTGAAGATGATATAGTCCACTCCGTTCATCGCAGCAGCGTATGCTCCAATATATTTTTTGATAGAATACACCATCACATCAAATGCCAGTTTTATTCTAGGTTTGTCTAAATTGGCGTCAATATCACGCATGTCGCTCAATCCGCCGGTAAGTCCGATAAGTCCACTCTGCTTGTTCAGCAAGTTGATAGTATCATCGACGCTGATACCCTTTACATCCATTATTTCTTTCACAACAGCTGGATCGAGGTCGCCCGAACGAGTCCCCATCACTACACCAGCGAGTGGCGTATAGCCCATAGATGTATCGACACATTTCCCGTCTTTGATAGCACATATACTGCTACCGCTTCCTAAATGGCATGAAATGATCTTCTTCCCCTTAAGATCGCCAAATAATTCTGCACATTTTCTAGCGATATATCTGTGGCTAGTGCCGTGTGCACCATATCTACGAATTTTGTTTTCAGTATAGAACTCGTATGGAATTGCATAGATGTATGCCTTTTCAGGCATGGTTGAATGAAATGCTGTGTCAAAAACGGCAACATTTTTAACCCCAGGCATCAATTCCATACAAACTTGAATACCCAACATTGCTGGAGGGTTGTGTAATGGAGCAAAATGGATATAGTTTTTCAAATCTTCGTAGATCTCTTTTGTGACTACAATAGATTTGTTGTATTTTTCGCCAAAATTTACTAATCTGTGCCCTATCGCTTTTATCTCACTTAAGTCGGATATAACGCCAATTTTTTTATCCGTCAAGGCGTTCAAAAAAACTTGGAATGCTTCCTTGTGCGTAGGCATGTCCGCATTGATGACACGTTTTTCATCAGTTTTGAAATCCATAAACGCTTTGTCTAGTCCTATGCGTTGACAATAAGCTTTTGCAAGCACTTTGCCATTGTCAGTCTCCATCAACTGTGCTTTTAAACTACTGCTCCCTGAATTAATAACTAAAACTTTCATTGTCTCTCCTTAAAAAATTGATTTTATTATATCACAAATTATATCAATCACAAAATGATTTCACAAAATTGACGTAAAAATGAAGTAAATTCACGATTTACTCCATATATTTGCTGATATTATTTATTTTTTGTATCTGTCAGCAATTTTGTTATACATACTGTGCTGACAATTTCATCAACTGTACAGCCACGACTTAGGTCGTTGACTGGTTTATTGAAATTCAGCATTATAGGACCTACCGCAGTATATCCACCCAATCGAGCGACCAATTTGTATCCAATGTTTCCTGCGTTAAGGTCTGGGAAGATGAGCACATTGGCGTTCCCGCCCACCGCACTTGTTATACCCTTTTTCTTGGCGGTCTTTTCGTCCAAGGCAGAGTCTACCTGCATCTCGCCATCAATTAAAAACTTTGATTTTTTATTAGCAATGATTGTGGCATTTCTTACCTTGTCCACCATTTCGCTTTTCGCACTACCCTTAGTCGAATAGCTGAGCATGGCAACTTTCGGTTCAATGTCGAAAATTGATTTCATGAACTCAGCACTAGATATTGCAATATCCGCCAAGTTTTCTTCACTAGGATTTTCGATCAACGACACATCGCCGAATACAAGTGGAGCACATCTATCTTTCACCATCAGCATGACGCCTGTCACAATGGACTTATCCGGTTTAGTCTTGACGATCTGCAACGCTGGACGAAGCGTATCCCCTGTCGTCCACGTAGCCCCCGCCACCATTCCGTCAGCAAGATTGTTGTACAACATCATGCACGAAAAATAGTCCGGACTCTTGACTTTCACTTTTGCTTCATCAAGGGTCATTCCCTTTTTCTTTCGCAACTCATATAATTGCTGAGCAAATTTATCTAATTCGGCATAATTTTCTATATCAATAATCTGACAATTTTTATCCTGGAAACGCTCGTCAAAGTCGGATGTCTTACCTAAAACAATAATTTTTGACAGCTTATTTTCTAAAATATAAAGGCAAGCGTCATACACTCTTTTGTCAATATTTGCTTCAGGCAAAATTATGGTAGCAGCAATCTTCTTTGCTCGTTGTTTAATCTCATTAATTATTTTCATGTTTCTCTCCATTTAATAATTTTTTAATGGTGCTGATGTATCTTTTCCCAAAATTCACACCTTTGTTTATAGATTTCTTTGCATTCTTTCCATTAAAGCCCATCTGACTGATATGTGGTTGCGAAATGGCTATCCTAAGGTCAGCCATTTGTGGTTTGTGCTTGACATTATTTTGCGTCATCAAGGTGGATGCGTTTATGATGGTTTCAATAGTTTTCAACCTGCAATGTTCTACCTGTTTTTCATAATCTCCTATGACATCGACTGACACTACGACTGCGTCTGGCATCATCTCACGAGCGACATCTTCCGGCAAATTATTTAGTAGCCCACCATCACAATAGAGATTTTCCCCTACCTTGAATCTAGGGAACACACCAGGGATTGATATACTAGCCATAATGCTATCCCGCAACAGTCCAGTGCTAAAATATTTTTCTTTCCCTGTATTTAGTTCGGTAGATACTGAAACAAACTTTATTGGCGCCTGTTCATGAGTTATGTCGCCAACCGCTTTGTTGATGAGCCTTTTGATTTTGTCTACATTTAGCAAGTTATCTTTGAAGAGTGCAGAATATAGACTGAATGTCCCTATTCCGTTGAACTTAGCAGCAAGGTCTTCTAACTCAGCGATGGTCTTCCCGGACGCATAAATGCCGCCCACCAAAGCTCCAATTGAAGTACCTACAATCAAATCAGGTTTAAGTCCATTTTTTTCTAGCACTTTCAAAATACCGATATGCGCATATCCTTTAGCTGCGCCACCACCTAATACTAAAGCAAACTTTTTCATAAATCCCCTTTTTGAATTCATATATATTATACATGAACAAATTAATAAAATCAAACAAAATAATTATTTTTATCTTATTATTGATATGTATTATATTTATTATTCAGCCAGCAGTTTATTCAAAGTCGTGTTTGAATGCTATATCTGTATGGAGTATTAGTGTTTTGCCTGTCTTGTTCCCATTTTTTATTATGACTAGACTAATTGTTAATCTGTATGAAATAAAACAAAATAAGATGGACAAGTTTTTCAAAAAAGTTTATCACACGCCCAGCGGTAGTACAGTTATTTTCTTTTTATCGATTATATCCGGATATCCTATGGGAGCGAAATTGATTTGTTCTATGTATGATAAAGGTCACATTGACACCCAGGATGCAAAAAAATTGATGTCGTTTTGTTCTATCAGTGGACCTATGTTTATAGTAGGCACTGTAGGAGTATCTATCCTTTTCTCATACAAAGCGGGATTGATTATTTTGATAGCAAATATTATCGCTAGTTTACTGAACGGCTTGATCTACCGCGGGAAAAACATAAATAAAAATGATGAAATAAATATCCCACGCCACGACTCATCAAATCTACTATACGACTCAATGTATGACTCGATTATATCAATTTTGATTGTGGGTGGGTTTATTGTATTCAGTTTTTTGGTAATAGATATACTTAAAAACTTGCACATCATCGAAAGAGCGTCTACCGCAATATGTAGTGTATTTCATCTGCAACATAGCACTGATGTCGTATCTGCAATTATGTCGGGCGGTATTGAAATGACTCGCGGGATTATAGACTTAAGCGAGACAAATATCAGTTTAACCATGAAAACCATCATATCCAGTGGACTGATTGGATTTGGTGGCGTCAGTATTCTTTTGCAATCAATCACATTCATATCAAAGTTAAAAATTCCAACGACTTACATTTTGAAACAAAAACTGACACAATCTTTATTATGTGTTTTAATAACTATTCCTTTATCTATTATTTTCATATAAAATATTTGACAAAGCTATTTTCAAATTATATAATTAAATTGGAGATAGTTATGAGAACAAAACGTTTTGAATATCGTCACAAAGATATACCTTTCTTGAAAAAGGACATCGCCTTTAGACTGATCTTTACTTTCTTGTTCTTTGCAGTATTTTTGTGGCAATTGATCATCATGTTTTATAACCATTCGCAAGGCTCGCTCACAAATATTATGCTTATTGTCAGCATATTTGTTTTAATAGGAGCTTTGATATTTACGCTTACTGCTATGCTATACGCCTTTAGAAGCATCAACATCATCAATTCTATCAAACACAAAGGCAAAGCTGTTCGCGTGGTGACCACGCTTCGCAATAATGACAAAGGCAGTTTCATCAAATTATACTCTATCATCACTCAAATCATTGCTGTCGTCGTATTGCTTGTATTAGTTAGCGCTGTCACCTACTCTATTTTGGAACTTGTATATTATTCTAGCGTTTCGTTCTATATGCCTGTTTTGTTCTTGTTCGCTTTCAGCGGGTTTAATAGCGTTTACCACATAAATGCCGAAATAGATTTAATGCAAAACGTTCAAGAATATTCTAGTATTTATTAGTAATTATTTTTAAATGTAAAAAGCACCTAAATAGGTGCTTTTTTATGTAAAATTAATATTGATATTTTTAATGTTATTAATATAATAGTATGTCTTATTTTTTTATTTATATTAATTAATTGTCTATAATCTTGCTATATACATATTCGTATACATTGGCTGCCAACTCTCGCCACTTTTTACAAGCAATGGTGGCATTATGTCTAGTATCTGTCTTTAGAGATAGTGAAAATATTGAATCAGTTGTAAGTGGCTCCAAGATTTTCAAATCTACTGTATAGCTACCATCTTCATTCTTGTACGACTTGGCGATATATTCTTGATTTCTCTTGAACTGCATTTTGTTTTCTTGAGCAAATTGAGCAATCTGGTCCCTTAGACTAGCAGGTATCCTAGTATAGAATTGAGACAGGCATTCCCTACCAGCTACAGTAATATTATATCTATTTTCGTCACTGTCAGTGTTTGGCTTGTAGACAAATTTTGAAACTATCAGTTGGGATAACAAATCTTTGCAATCCATCCAATTCACCCAGTTGTTTTGACTAGAACAAATTTCCAAGATAGAATTTTCTGTCAAAGGAATTTCCATTTTATCCAACACGTATAAAAGAATTAATTTATTGACTGTATTATCCGGTACGAAATCCATTATAATCTCCTCACATTTTGTCGAATATATTATACTATAAATAAAAAGAAAAGACAAATCTTTTACATTATAAAAAGTTGCCATCAAGCTTTTATAATGTTATAATAACAATAGGAGTGGCATATGAGTGCACAAAATATACACGAATTGATACCATTTAATAACGCCTGTGATGAATTTATTTCTGGCAAATACATATTGGCGGATATCAAGATCAATTCTATTTTAAACATTATCTCGAACGACGAAAAGATCAGCAATATAGTTGCGTCATGCATTGATAATTATGATTTCAATACCGCATTTGCGAACGCTCAACGAGAATACGAGAACGATTCTAGTTTAGTTCTCCCCACTGATGAAAGACAAGTGATAGCATTTGTATACAACTTGTTGTATAGATTTAACAATAAAATTATAGATTTTTATGATTTCCTATCAAAATTTTATAAAAAAGAAAATGAAACAGCTGGTAAAGAGTTTTATAATTTTGCGAACGCAATCATAATTCCGTTCAAAAATGCTATCAACGACATCTACTCAAAACGCCACGTCATTGTAGACACGGACGATTATCAAAAAAATTATTATAACAAAATCAAGACAACTATCCGCCTTATCATGAAAAACATTGATAACTACAAACTGAAAATGAACGAAAAAGAAGAATTCTCCATGCTTTTAAATTCCCTATTCATAGCCAGTGAAAAGAATGATAAAAAGTTTGTCTACTCGCTCATGATTGCCCTTGACTATTTCTCCCGTTGTAACAAAAAGACAAGGTCTGCCTATCTCTCACTAGAAGAATGTTTCGTCTAAAAAAATCCCAAATATGCTGGGATTTTTTATTTTATTGAATTTTGTAATAAAGTTTTTTGCCGTACTTAAACAACAAAATTGTCACGACGACCGCTGCCACAATCTCCACACCTGCCAAGCAGGACATTAGAATATAACTGACATTGAGTTGAGACACATTTGGTATAAAGATCGCAAATATCAATGGCAAAAGGGACACAAATATATCAATGAACATTGTAGATATCATGCTTCCACCCTGCTTCACTGCTTGTGCCTCGCTGGTCCATTTTAGTTTTGGCATTTTCAAGTTCAACAACAAGCCAAGCGCTGCGAAAAGCGTCAGGCCTGCCATTGTATATACGAACATCAAAATCGCATGAACAAAGTTGAAAGGAACAAAACACCAAAAGATAATCTCACTTATCAATATAAACGGAACATTCAAAATAAGATTGAATAGCAATTTTGATAGTACTATATGATTGTATTTTATTGGCAAACTTTTCAATACAAAAAATTTGCTACCTTCAAAAGAAATTGAGACTGCAGTGGTCGGTGCAATGCCTGCACATAAAATCAATATACTATACGACATGATGATAAGCATGTTTACAAACTCGCTATATGAGCGATATTGATCAACGATTGAGATTAATATAAACGACATCACTACGCACAATACAGGTCCCATCAAGCCATTGACGCAATATATTGGACTGGTGAAGAAAGTTTTTGCTTCTTTCTTAATTAAACTGCCCACCACCCCGGATTGCTTGAAAGTCAAAGGTTTTTTAGATTTTGATGAGACATGGACATTTAGCGCTGTGTTTATCTTTTTATAACTAAACGACACGATCAAAACACTGATTGCAGCGAACAAAATCGACACCAACAAGAACCCTAAATAGAACCATATATTTAAGCCCGTCATTGCATTAAATAGCAAATAAATATGTGGCATAATTATATTCAGCCATAGCGTCTCATTATTGGCGAATAGGTTGAGAAGTGTTGTAGAATTCGCCCCATATACAAAAGCAAATATGACCACCAAAAACAAAATTGAAATGACAGTTCGCATTATGTTTTTATTTTTTAATTTACTAGTGATTATATTTATTAGCCACGCAAGCAAACTGCCAATCAGCTGAGTAAACGCAGGCAAAAATGTCAAACTAATTATAGCCATGATTACCCCACCTGCGGTCACTCCTTCAAATATGAAATAAACTACAAAAGCAGGAATCGCTATCATCAAATTGTAAATAAACGAAATCAAATACGAGCTCAAATATTTTGCTGTCACAACACTGGTGATTTTGATAGGTAAAGCTGACAACATCTCAAAATCTTTTGTATCATAAAAATAGCCCTGCGTATCGAATACAGTCATCATAATCACGACAAAAGTCGAAAACATCAGACCTATATATAGGATATTCGCACTGTTTCCCATCATAGCCAAACTTGTCGCCATGCCATAAAACGAATATCCCATAGAAAACGCTACCAACACAAAAATCAACAACAAAAACAACAGCCCTTTTGCCAAAGATTTTCGTGAACTGGTAAGTCTAGAGATAGTTTCTTTGAAATAGATTTTGGTCAGATTAATCGTGTTTTTCATTTTCCAACTCCAAGAAAATATTTTCTAGACTATCCATACCTTTCACTTTTTCCATCGTATCATACACGATCAATTTGCCATTCTTGATAATGGCGACATGAGTACAAATTTTTTCTGCCACATCTAGTACGTGCGTTGAATAGAATATTGTCACCCCTATATCTGCCAGATCTTGCAAAATCAATTTGAATTGATAACTACTGATTGGGTCCAGCCCAACAAAAGGTTCATCTAACAGCAACAATTTTGGGTTATGTATCAGAGCAGAGACCAAAGCAAGTTTTTGCTTCATACCATGACTGTATGACGAAATTAAACTTGATAGATCGTTGTATATCTCAAGTTTTTTTGCATAGTACTCAATCCTGTCCTTTCGCTCTTGTGAAGACAAATTGAATACGTCCGCTATGAAATTCAGATAATCAATACCTTTTAGGTGTTCGTACAAGTCAGGATTATCAGGTAGATACGCAATTTGCGCTTTTGCTTCGAACGGATTTTTTATTACATCCACGCCGTTCACTTCGATAATGCCTTTGTCAAAAGTTATGATACCCGCAATAGCCTTTAGAGTCGTTGTCTTACCCGCCCCATTATGACCAATAAAAGCACAGATCTGCCCATTTTCTACCGTGATGGACAAATCATCTACTGCGATCTTTTCTCCAAATTTTTTTGTAAGATGCTCTATCTTTAACATACTGTCTCCTTCTAAATTTGATTATATCATATAAGCATTATTCAAAGCAACTTATATTTATTACTAATATATACCCCCCCCCATTATGTCAATCAAATTTACGGAAAACAAAAAACAAAACAAAGTTAGTCATCTAAATTTTCAAACATTTTATCATCAAAAAATTCTTTTAGTGATATATCTATTGCCAATAAAACATTTATAACCGTAGATAGGCTAACATCTCTATTATCATTATTTAATAGATCGTTTATTGTGTCATATGACAAATATGATTTTTTTGAAATCTCAATCAACGATAATTTTTTGTCTTTAAGTATTTGCTTCAATCTTTTTGCAATCACTTCTTTTATTTTGATATTCACTTCCTTTTATCGACGATTATAAACCAATAATAAAAAATTTACGTTCGCTAAATAGAACTATTTTCAAATAAAGTGTATAAAACAAAGCAATCAAAACATACACCTAGAATTTTATGTTTTCTATTTAATATAAATTTCTGTAAATAAAAATAATTATAATTTTTGAATAAAATATGTTGCAATTTTATTTTTTTTCATATATAATAATAGAGTTATACGGCACCATCGCCAAGTGGTAAGGCTCGGGTCTGCAAAACCCTCATCACCAGTTCGAATCTGGTTGGTGCCTCCAAAAAATTACTAAAGCTAATCAATTTGCTCTTAAAAAGTCAGTTAGACTAGCTTTATATAATAAAAATTTATAACTAGCAAAACGATAATAAAGGGCTTGTTATAATTCAGGGCTCCCACAAGTGCCTAATGGTACGCAGTGGGATATGTGGGCAACAGCCCATAAGTGAAGTTTTGCGATTAGCAAAACGATAATAAAGGGCTTGTTATAATTCAGGGCTCCCACAAGTGCCTAATGGTACGCAGTGGGATATGTGGGCAACAGCCCATAAGTGAAGTTTTGCGATTAGCAAAACGATAATAAAGGGCTTGTTGCCCACATTATGCCGGTGTGGCGAAATGGCAGACGCGCGTCACAATCGGCGCTTTCACCAAATTGTTCGTAAACTCACAATTTTAGTTTGTTGCTTGATTGTTCCTTACCTACTGCGAACATATTTCTTGTAGGGACTATAGTCCTGTGCGTCTGCATTAATTATTATTTTCAATATGCCGGTGTGGCGAAATGGCAGACGCACAGGACTTAAAATCCTGGGGGCTTAACCGCCCGTGTCGGTTCGACCCCGACCACCGGCACCATACGGCGAAATATCGCCGTTTTTTATCGTTTTGCCAAACGCAAAACTCAATTTTTAGGCGTATTTCGCCGTTGCCCTACTTCGCCATTCGGCTCGCAGGGAACCCTTTTGTTATAACACGCCTTTTGGTCACTGCAATTATGCCTATAATCACAATAGTGTCGCTTGCAGGCGGGCGGTCATTTTTTTATCCCATTTCGACGTGCGTCTCATGGGAACCCTAATCATTTTTTATTTGGGCTTTTACTTACCGCAGTTTTAGATACAAAGCTGCAATAGTAAGATTTGTGGGCGTTCGTTTTTTTATTCCCCATTGCGCACAAGTGCTTATGGGGACCCCGATTTGACCACATTTCAAACAAGTTTTTATTAAGATCTTCTATATTTAATCAATTAATATTTTAAATGAATGTTATCTCTATCTAATAAATATTCATCATAATTACCATTAAAAGTATATAATTTTTTGTTATGAAATTCTATGATTTTATTTGCTAATTTATTGATAAAATATCTATCATGACTGACGAATATCAGCGTCCCTTGAAATTTGGATAATGTATCCTCAAGAATTTCTCTAGTCTCAATATCTATATGATTTGTAGGTTCATCTAAAATCAAGAGATTGATTTTCTGTTGCAGCAGAATTGCAAGTTTTAACCTTAATTTTTCTCCGCCAGACAATACTCCTACTCTTTTAATCATATCGTTTTTGAAAAATTGAAAATTGAATAGTATGCTTCTAGCATGCTCTTCATCTTCATTCGTCTCTTCCCTAAAATAATCAAGAAGTTTTGCATTATTATCGGTAAATTCAATTATCTGTGAAAGATAACCGATTTTTTGTTGCCTACCTAGTTGTATAGATGGGTTAGAATTATCAGTAATATTTTTTATCAATGTAGACTTGCCTGTGCCGTTCTCTCCTATAATTGCAACTTTTTCTTGGTTTAGAATCAAACATTTTGCTTTATTTAACAACTGTTTATTTCCAATTGTTAAATCAAGATTATTGATCCTTACTACCTCTTGCGAACCTCTTGATGTCGCTACAAAGTTGATTGGAAGCTCTTTTTTAGGTTTAGGTCTGTCTATTGCCGTTTCCCGTAACCTGTCTAAATTTGATTGTATCGCCTTTGCTCTTCTAAAAAATGTTGGGTTGTCTGCCATTTTGCCCCATTCTTTTAGTCGTTTAATAGCCTTTTCCATCTCTTCTATTTTCTTTTGTTGGACTTTGTAGATTTGAAATTCTTTTACTTCTTCATTCTCCTTTTGTTCAACGAATGATGTATAATTACCAAAATAAATTTTTATGTGTTTATCGTTCAATTCAATGACTTTGTTTACAACTTTGTCTAAAAAATATCTATCATGCGATACGATAATTACCGTACCTTTGTAATCACGAATAAATTTTTCTAGCCATTCAATCCTTGAAATATCCAAATGATTTGTTGGCTCATCTAACAGCAATAAATCTGGTTTGCGAAGCAAAATTCTCGCCAAATTTATCAAAGTTCGCTCTCCGCCTGACAATGAATTAAAATCTCTATCAAGTAATTGTCTATCTATCTGCAACCCATTGACGACAACATTGATTTGCATATCCATGTCATATCCGCCGATAGAAGCAAACTTTTCTTGTAGATTGCTGTATTTTATAATTAATTTTTCTAACTTTTCGTCATCTTTTTCTTCTTTCATCGCCATTTCATAGTCATGCAATTTATCTGCCATAGCGATAACGTTCGAAAATGCGGATCTCAAAACACCTATCACATGTCCCGTTCTGCTATCGGCGACATCACCTTGTTCAAGGTATTCTACCACGGCATTTTTCTTTATACTTATTGACCCACTATCATATTTCTCCAAATGGGCTATCATTTTTAGCAAAGTCGATTTACCCGAACCGTTCTCTCCTATAAGTGCGACTTTTTCGCCTTCATTCAATGAAAATGAAATATCATCTAATAACAAGCCAAATCCAAAAGATTTTTTTAGTTTATTTACATCTAAAATAATCATACATACCTCTCTAAAATTAAATTTTTACATAGTATGTATAAAAAAACATACCATACTTTATATGAAAAACACAAGTTGCATTTGTTTCAGTGCAACATTAAGCTAGTCTAATTCATATGCGAGTACAGTATGGAACTCCATATAATTATGGTATATTAATTTAAAGCATCTGTCAAGCATAAATCAAAAATTTATATTCATATACAAGCTGTTGTGCGTTATGTTTTAGTTCCCTATTTTAATTTGGTATGGTATAATCCATCCAACCAACTATGGGCTAAACGAACGGTTTTAGTTCCCTATTTTAATTTGGTATGGTATAATACAAAAAGCGTATCCGTCAAAAACAAATACGTTTTAGTTCCCTATTTTAATTTGGTATGGTATAATACATAATTTAACAATAAATATGATAATAGCGTTTTAGTTCCCTATTTTAATTTGGTATGGTATAATCAGTAAGAAGTCCAGTATTGAAAGCTCGCAGTTTTAGTTCCCTATTTTAATTTGGTATGGTATAATCCATTACGTGCATTTGACACTGGACTTTTGGTTTTAGTTCCCTATTTTAATTTGGTATGGTATAATGACGAACAATAAATAGTAAGACATCAACTGGTTTTAGTTCCCTATTTTAATTTGGTATGGTATAATGTGTTGATGCATCAAAGAACTCTGTTGCTAGTTTTAGTTCCCTATTTTAATTTGGTATGGTATAATACAACAGTTGTGCAAAGTGCTGGTAGAGTTGTTTTAGTTCCCTATTTTAATTTGGTATGGTATAATCGGAACGGCAAGTGATTGATTGAGTGATCAGTTTTAGTTCCCTATTTTAATTTGGTATGGTATAATCGTTCAACTCAACATAAGACTACTTTCAATGTTTTAGTTCCCTATTTTAATTTGGTATGGTATAATGCCATAAACATAAAAACTGCCGTCATCATAGTTTTAGTTCCCTATTTTAATTTGGTATGGTATAATTCCGCAAATCTTGTATTTGCGTTTATAGTTGTTTTAGTTCCCTATTTTAATTTGGTATGGTATAATAATAATCTATTTTATCAGCTTGTATTACTGGTTTTAGTTCCCTATTTTAATTTGGTATGGTATAATACTAATAAAAATATCAAAAATGGAAGAACCGTTTTAGTTCCCTATTTTAATTTGGTATGGTATAATAGGAGAAACAACAAAAAGACCGCACTATCAGTTTTAGTTCCCTATTTTAATTTGGTATGGTATAATAGGTTACTAAAAAAGGACACCTAATTGTTTAATTTATTGACGATTAGGTGTTTTTATTGTGTTAACAACAAAACATATTTTCGTAAGAAAATTGTTTTCTTTTATTTAAATTTTTAAAAATATTACATGAAAAAATCGCTAAATTTTCATTTTTCTAAAAAAATGAAAGTTGTTGTGAATCTATTCTCTTTTCTTTTTTCTTCGGTCCGCCTGACAAAATTGACATACTAGCATATTGTTTTTCAGTCACTATCATTGCACGAACGGAACCTGTTTTAGGCACTTGTAATGACACCCTAACCTTATGTAGCTCTGCAGACTCAATTGTATTGCATATTCTGCCATACAGACTAAACTGAATCATATAGAACCCATCTTTTATTAAAAAATTCCTAAACTGAGTTGCCTGACGTCTTTCAGATTTTGTTTTTACAGGCAAATCAAAAAACACTAATAATCTCATAAACCTACTCATATTTATGTTCGCTCAGCCCACAAATATATACTTGTTTTAATAAATTTTTGCTTTCTTTCAAACTTTTCACATAAGATTCGACAACCATTTCTATTGCATTGGAAACTGTTTGCTTTTGTCCATCGATCAAAACGTCATAATTAATAATACCAAACAAAAGAGCTTTCACTTGTGATGACAATTCGTAAAAATTTTCAAATTTTGATTTGACTAATAAATCCACTACCGGACGAAAAATTTCAATAATGTCATCAGCCAAATTGAATGCATTGTATTGATTCGTATGAAAAAGCGCGATATAAGGCAAAAGTCCATGAACGACAATGCTTCTAGCAATGAACCCACGAACTATTGCGTATCCATAATTCAAACATGCGTTTATAAAATTTTCATCGCGCCTTTTAAAGGATTTGCCGAACAACTCTTTAAAATAAATCAAACTTGCCTTTGCTTCACTGTTGCCCGCATCTCCGCTAAGGACTTTATTTTTTAATTGTTTTAATTTATCAAATTTACCAAAAATATTCAAAACTTCATTTTGATTTTCAATTTTATTTTTTATTATCGTTTGCCATAATTGTTTTTGGAGCGGTTTTGAAAGTGAGACTTGTGCATTATATACCGATAAAATTTGATAATGCCCACAAAATGGCAAGACAACTCCGCATGGAAGATGACTTTGATCGCAGATAAAAATCAAAATGCCAAATTCAGAACACTTTGACAGTGTGTAGGTTGAAATTGTTGTATTTAAATTTTCAATCATTATGCTATTTATATCTTCAATAGGATAGTCCTTTTTGATCTCGTCATTTTCCAAAAACAATTGACTATTTTTAATATACAATCTGGCATCATTAGCAACATAAATATTAATATATCCCATTATATCGGTTTCCTTTCTTCTTGAGGAGCTTTGTAGACATTACCCATTATATCTACATAATATTTTTCTAAATTAACAAGCGTTTTAACTCCTAAACTGTCAATTTTATAACAGTTATCATGAGTTATGAGCTTTATAGAAGCATTCGATATTCCCGAGTTTATGTAATACCCTAAAAATTCGCTACTTTCTATTGTCTCTGGTTTTTTAGATTTTGAATTTTTAAAATTTTTGTTCATTACAATATTCTTTTTGCTAATAACCTTGACTAAATCATTTTTGTATAAACTGAATTTAAATTTAAATGTATCATCAATAGTCCGCCAATCTTTCTTAATTTCAATCACTTTATTCGGTAGTTTATGAGCATAGACGTCTGCCATATAAATAGGACAGATATAAAATTTCCCATCTTTTTCAAACACGTCAATACGATGCATAGTGTCATTCATCGCCGCACCGTTTGGTGTGATGACACATTTTGTTGCTTTTTGATACATCTTTATAGTCCTTACAATCGGACCATCCGAGCCATCTTTTCTCGGTTTATGGAAAGGTGATATTTCAGGAATTTTGTTCCCATTTTCGACCAAAAATTCTTTTAGTTTTAGATACAAAAGGCGGTCATCTTGTGGACGATAATAATTTTCAATACAATAATCTGGATATTTATCATCTTTTAGCTGTATCTGCTCTTCTTTTTTAGTGACTGTTAAATCATAAATGGAAACAGATTTGATTAAATTTTTTGTCTCTTTATATTCCCTTGTGCTCATGAGTGTCTCGGCGTGAATTGGTCCGGTGGTTTTTACATTTTTCATTCGGCTAACAAAAATCGGTTTTATTGACTTCAATTCTTCAGTCGAATATCCCATTTGTGTCAGTTCAGATTTCTCATATTCATTAAACTCGAAATTATAATATTTAGCTTCGCTCCTTATCTCTAGTTCTCTTAAAAACCATTTATAAGGTTGTGGCAATTTGCCAGTCAATATGTTGATATTTTGCTGATCCAGCTCTTCTTTTTCTTCCTTTGTCAAGACTTCACCTGTCGTCTTGTTGACAAATGTTTCGTTGTGTTTAGCATATATTTCTTTAAATTTGTTGAATTTAGTTATTTTTTGAACTGTACTGTCACTAACCGTTGCGATAACAGCCGCATCGACTGCATGATGCGTGTCGCCGTCATCACGAATTTTATTGATCCCCCAACACTTTCGAAGATAACTTGTCACAGCGCCATTGACACTATAAATGACTTTTCGTTTGCCCTCTCTTTTCTCTTTTACAGGTTTCATTTGCAAATAATCTTTGAAAAACTCTAGGAGCAACTTGGACATATACCTTGTGTCATTGAGATTCCTTGAAATAAAGTTTTTTTGCTCATCTTCAGAGATTGTTTGTTTCAAAAGATTTCTCTGCTTTTCTCTGTTTTTCAAAAGTGAAACACGAGCAACAAAATCATTCCATCTTTTTTCATCGCTGCCAAAAAATTCATAAGGAGTGCGGTCACCCTTATTTTGATTTTCATCAGCGAGGACCAGGACTTTATTATTATAACTATCATTCATGGTCCTGCTTATTGGAAGTATGTGGTCAATTTGAAGATAATTCGGCTCAAAAAGTCGCTCAGATTCTATAGTCTTCCCACTATACATGCACTTGCCTGCCTGCTCTTCATAGAGTTTGAGTTTGATTATATCCTGACTTGTAGGCTTTGCTATATTAAATTCTTCGACAATCCTTTGCGCGATCTTATCATTATCTTCTTTTCTTATTTTTTGATTTCTTTCAATTTTGTTCCTATCTGCTTTAGATTTTCCAAGTTCTCTACCTAATTCTATTGATATAAATTGTGGTGAGCCGTATTTTTTTATTATTTCATTCAAAATTCGTAGAGTTTGATTAATAGATCTTTTGACAACATTGTTTGTCAAATCAGCTAGTCTATCATCTATATCTTTTCCTTTTAAGTATTTTAATTTTTCATGCTCAAAACTACTATGATTAAAGCCAGCACTTTGGCAAGCCTTATCATATCTCAAACCGCTAATCAAATGAGGTTCTATTAGTTTCATCGCCTTTATTGAAAGCGAACCAAATTTATCAAAGTTCAAAGTTTTTATTGCATCTATTTGTTCATTTGTGAGTTGGCTCAACAACTCACTATTTGAAATATAGTCATCTATCGTTGAATCGCTTTTGAAATGTGAAAGCAAAAACGCCACTTCATCAATTAAATCCCTGTTCTCAAAAGAAGATTCAACTCCTAAAGCTTTTCGAATTTCGTAACTGCACTTCATACTGACAAAAGCTCGGCTTTCGCATTTTTTAATGTATTCATCTTGTGAAAGGTCATTATCTTTTTTCGTTAAGTGATAACTACAAAGATTAAAAAATTTACCATCTTTAATACCTAACAACTTTCTTACATCTGTAAATTTTAATTCTTTTTTATTTTTTATAGTCTCAAATAAAAGTGTTTTTTGTTCTTTGGATAATTCTTCACCTTCAATTTTTAGATTGTTGATTTTTGACAGCGCGCTGAACAATTCAAACGTATAGGACGCCTTTGGTGCTCTTTTCTCTGTTTTGATAAAGGTACAGTTACCCTCTTCAATTTGTGCAGAATATGGGCTCCCCTCACCTGGACCCTCATCAAAATTGCGCTGAGCTTCAAATATAGACATAACTTTTTCAATGAAATTTTCTGTTATTTTATCATTGCCAAATTTTTGCTGAGATTGCAAAATCAATCTTAATTCTTCTGAAAGGTTGCCTCTATAAAAACAATTTAAATAATTACCCGAATGATTGCGTATGTTATAGATTACATTCCCAGCCGAGACTGTTTTAAATTTTTCATCTTTAAAGAGCATCTCGCCGACCGTTCTATATCCTTTTTCTTGTAAATATTTTGTATTTTCTGCAATAGATTTTAACAATTCGCCATCGCTATTATTTAATGCATTGTTCTTTCTATTGCTTTTAAAACCGCGCCTTTTTAAGATATTAAGAATAACCTTTGATAGTTCTGCATCTGTCAATCTCTCATCTAGTGCCCTTGCACGAAGCTTATAGACGTCTGCAGGTTTGATAGCATTTTTTTTGCAACCAAAATTTAGCGAATCTATTTCTTTGAAAATATCTTTACCAAAAGTGTTTGAAATCAAATTTTTCATTCTAGCGAATCGAAATTCTTTCCTTCTTTTACGCCTGCGCACGCCCCTAGTCTCTCTTCGTTTTTTAGCTGTGCTCTCACCTGTTTTTTCAACTTCATTAGGGCTAAAAGTTCTGACACCTAAGTCAATTATTTTTATAGGTTCTTCTGTCGCTGGGTCATTTTCTAAAATTGCATATCCCACACTGCCGATACCTATATCAAATCCAATTCTATAAAGCTTGTCCATAGTATACTCCTTAATTATATAATACAAAAATAACATATAATAATCTAGTGATTTTATTCGTTTTTCATAAATTAAAAACAAGCGATAAATATTTGATTAGATAAAAAAAGACTGCCGTTCGGCAGTCACTTACTGGATAATTCTCTCGAATTACCTTTGGTAACTAAATGTTACCTTTATTTTAGTAACCTATTCTAATTTGGTATGGTATAAGTTACATTTTCATTATATTAATATTTATGACCTTTGTCAAGAAAAACAATCAAAATTATCAATATATTTAAATTGACAGCATCTGTATCTCACCCCTAGACATTTTTAATATAACGCAAATCAAAAACTCGCTTAGACAACAAAAATGACTAGGTTTGGCACCACTACATGTACAACCTAGTCACTGTAAAAACACAAGATATTGTGTTTATGGAGCGGAAGACGAGATTCGAACTCGCGACATTTGCCTTGGCAAGGCAACGCTCTACCACTGAGCCACTCCCGCATACTTTATATATTAAGATAAAAATTGCGTTAGCAACTCATTAATAAAATTCTATAATATTATATGATAAAATTTTATTATTGTAAATTCTGGTGGGAGATATAGGACTCGAACCTATGACCCTCTGCTTGTAAGGCAGGTACTCTACCAACTGCGCTAATCTCCCACGCACGATTGCATAATTAATATAACATATAGATTAATTTATGTCAACGAAATTTATAAAATATTTTAAAAAATTTTTATAAAAATAGAGAGCCTTTGCTCTCTATCCTTTGGTTATTTACAACTCTTTGTTGAACAACCCTTGCCTGAACTAGATTTAGATCCGCAGGCCTTTCCTGAACATGATTTAGTCCCACAAGATTTTGCTGAACTAGACTTTGTGCTTGACGATTGCGCACCTTTTGTCATTTCGCTTGTGCTAGAAGAACTTTTCGTAGCTTCACTAGAAACACTCTTAGTTTCTTTCTTTTTACCAAACATATTCTCTCCTTTTATGTAGTTTTACTACACTCTTATTATGAGCAATTTCTACAAAAAAATACATAATATTAAAAACAAAAAAACACTCTATATATAGAGTGTTTTATATTTAAAATACACAATATATTATTCTATCGATAAAATATAATAATAAACAGGCTGTCCGCCATAAACCATAGATACATCTACATTTGGATACTTGTCTTCTATTTTTGATTGAAGGATACCTGCATCTTCTTCTGTCACTCCTTCTCCATAAAATAATGTAATATTGCTAGAATCTGGGCACAAAATTTTGCCTATCAAATCAATCGTTGTATCGCACACGTCTTTGCCTGTCGTGCGTACGGTATGTTCATCTAGGCCCATGATATCGCCAACTTTTACATCCAAACCATCTACATTAGTTGTACGTACGGCGTAAGTAACTGAACCAGATTTCACATTAGCTATTGCATCAAACATGTTGGCCTTATTCTCATCAATTGAACATGTTGCATCAAATGAGAGAACAGCACTGACTCCTTCTGGGATACTCTTGGTAGGGATCACTATCAGATTTTTGTCCGTGATGTCATTAGCTTGCTGGGCAGACATGATGATATTCTTGTTGTTAGGGAATACAAAGATGTTTTTGGCATTGACTTTATCTGCGGCGGTAGCAATATCGTTGGCACTAGGGTTCATAGTCTGTCCACCACTGATGACATAGTCTACATCAATATCCATAAAAACATTGTTCAAGCCCTCACCAGCAGCCACGGCAATCATGCCATATTCTTTGTCTGGGACTTTCTCTTGTTGCTTTCTTAACTGACGATTTTGTTCCAACATGTTTTCAATCTTGACACCATTGAGTTCGCCCAATTGCAAAGCATAGCCCAACGCCCTATTTGGTTCATTCGTGTGGACATGGACTTTGATCAATTGCAAATCGCCAATACATAGCACGCAATCACCTATCTCCATCAACCTTGAACGCAATGTATTGATATCAGCATCCGTAGTCTTCTCATATATATTGATGACGAAAAACTCTGTACAATATGCGTATTTGATATCAGCCAAAGACTGATAATTCACATGCATTTCTTCGCTAGTCACGTCTTTTTCGACATTGTTGACAAACTCTACGTTGGTCATCTCTCCAGTCAAAGCCTTGTAAAATCCGCTGAAAATATAGACCAAACCACGTCCACCTGCATCTACTACGCCCGCTTTTTTAAGCACAGGGAGCATCTCGGGCGTCATCTGTAAAGTCGTCTCACCATGAACAATGATTTGATTGAAAAAATCCTCGAAAGATTTAGCCGCCCTATGCGCCTGTTTGGCCTTTTCAGCCATAGCTTTGATGACTGTCAAAATCGTGCCTTCTTTTGGGACGGTCACAGCTTTGTACGCCATATCCGAACCATTTTGGATAGCTTTTGCAAAATCTTTGATAGTTATCTCCGTTTCATTCGACATCAAAACAGAGCATATACCTTTGATAATCTGCGAAGTGATAACACCGCTGTTCCCTCTAGCGCCCTTCAAAGCACCACGGTTGAATGCAACACATATTGACTCAATAGTGTTAGACTCGCATGCGTTCATCTCAGCAACAGCACTTTTCAATGTCAAACTCATATTTGTTCCCGTATCACCATCTGGCACTGGAAACACGTTCAATGCATCTATATTCTTCTTGTTCTCTTCGACTAGAGAAAAAGCGTTTGAAAACATCTTTCTTAACGTAGAACCGTTAATCGTCTTACCCATAATATTAAACTCCTATACTCTAACGTCCACGATATGTACAGCAACATTTTTGACAATCATACCAGCAAAACGTTCGACAGAATATTTCACACTCTGCCTTATAGACTCGGCAACAGCAGATGCTGATACGCCACAATGTCGCATTATAATGTAGACATCTATATTCATACTATCATTTTCAAGAGTAGTGACTACAACGCCCTTATGTGCGGTAGTCAAAGCGTTCCCCTTAAAAAAACTACGCTGTGAAACCAGTCCCACTACACCAACACATTCCAACACCGAAACAGCAGCGACCTTGCTAATCGCCCGCTTGCTAATGCTAATTTTGCCGAATGAATTAAAAGTGGTAAGTTTCATTTCACTCTCCAAAGTCATTATATAATATTATTATGAATTAATCAAACATTTTTATATAATTTTTTAAAAATACTTGCAATTTCCGTATCTATGTGTTATCATATGTAGCATATTGAAACAAAATTCTAATGGAGGTAAAAACATATGAAAGTATGCGAAATATGCGGTAAAGGTCGTACTTCTGGCAACAATGTCAGCCACAGTATGCGTCATACAAAGAGAACTTTTGATGCCAATATCCAAAAAGTTGACGTAGAATTGGACGGCAAAAAGGGCAAAAAAAATATATGTGCTAGTTGTTTGAAAACAATGAAAAAAGAAAGCAAATAATTGAATTATAAGTAGGCAATCTTGCCTATTTTTTTATTAAAAAATCACTGAATTGTCCCCGTGAATTTATATCACATCTAGCTTTGCCATTTCATAATATATTGTATGAAAATATATTGTTGGAAAGCTCCAAAATTTTTGAAGCCATTATTAAAATTATTGTTTGGAAAAAATATCTATTATATAGGCAAGTAAAAAAGACTGGTGAATTGCTTTGCCAGTCTTTTCTAATTTAGTCGCCTAATTTCTTTTTGTAATTGTTGGTCTTTGGATAAGCTTTCTCACTGATTGAACCTTGCAACTCTTTTATGAGTTTTTGCGTATTTTTATCAATATCTTTCGGCATCTCGCCTTTCAAGGTAACAATGATGTCTCCACTTCCTAGGCCTTTGAGATATTTGACCCCCTTGCCTTTCAATGTATATTTTGTATTTGATTGAGTAAGTGGAGCTACGTCAATAGTCTGTACACCCTTCAGTGTGGGTACTTCCACCTTTCCGCCTAGCATAAGTGTCGTGATTGGCACATATACATCGACATATAGATCAAAGCCTTTTCGAACTAATAATGGATGATTTTGAACCGTGATCGCTATGCGTAAATCGCCTGGGATACCGTTAGGTGAAGCTGTCTGATTGCCCTCACCGTTCAATCTTATCACTTGCTCGTTATCAATACCTGCAGGTATTTTTACTTTAATTTTGGTCGTAACCGTCTTTAACCCTGTACCACGGCAATTTGGGCATTTATCTTTGATGACTTTACCTTTTCCGCCACAGTTCCTGCATGTGCCGACCGTTCTAGTCATGCCAAACAAAGTCTGCTGAGTATAGGTCACACGTCCTGTCCCGTTACATTCTTTACAAGTGACGTAATCGCTATCCGTCTTGGCGCCCGTTCCGTGGCAGTCCTTACACCTCTCTTTTCGAGTGACCGAAATCTCTCTTTCACAGCCAAACGCTGCATCTAGAAAGGATATGACTAGATTCAAATTGACATCTTCGCCCTCTTCACGAACTTGCGCTTCTCTATGGCGACCGCCAAAATTGCTGAAGATATTGAATATATCTTCAAAGCCGCCAAAGCCTTCACCCTGACTAAAGCCTGAAAAACCTTGCCCACCACCGAAGCCTTGTGGACCATCTTCACTGCCGTATTGATCATAATTGGCACGTTTTTGTTTGTCGCCTAGAACAGAATACGCCTCATTGATTTCTTTGAATTTCTCTGCCGCCTCGGGAGCTTTGTTTAAATCCGGATGATATTTTTTCGCCAACTGTCTATACGCGGACTTTATCTCATCATCACTAGCAGATTTACTCACCCCTAAGACAGAATAATAATCTTTATTTGTCATAACTACCTTTCATTAATATTTAAATATCAATTGATATAATTGTAGATATGCTCGCTAGATTCAATCTTGAACCCTGTTAGCATATCTACGAATATCAATATTTTGTTTGCCTATTCGACTACGACCTCGGGATCACCATCATCTTTTGGTTTGTCGCCGTTAGGATCGGAGTTGTTCTCCCCTTGCGGAGCTTGTTGAGACATGTTTTGATACATCTTTGTAAATACCGTATTTGAAACATTTGTCAAATCTTCTGTCGCTTTTTTGATCTCGTCCATATTATCACTTGTCAGATGTTTCTTAGCTTCTTCAACGGCATCAGTTAAGGATTTCTTGTCTTCTTCGCTCAATTTGTCGCCATTTTCTTTCATAACCTTTTCGATATTCAAGCACATAGCATCAAGGTTATTTCTTGCGTCTACCACTTCACGTTTTTTCTTGTCCTCTTCTGCGAATTGTTCAGCTTCTTTTACAGCTTTATTGATCTCGTCCTCGCTAAGATTTGTAGAAGCGGTGATAGTAATCTTTTGCTCCTTGTTCGTGCCGAGATCTTTCGCACTGACATTTACTATACCATTGGCATCTATATCAAAGGTGACTTCGATTTGTGGAACGCCTCTTGGTGCTGGTGGAATACCTGTAAGTTGGAAACGTCCAAGAGATTTATTTTGAGCAGCAAATTCACGCTCACCTTGCAACACGTTGATCTCTACACCTGGTTGATTGTCTTGAGCTGTACTGAATATTTGACTTTTCTTGGTAGGAATTGTAGTATTTCTAGGGATAAGTTTAGTGCATACTCCGCCCAAAGTCTCAATACCCAATGACAATGGAGTGACATCTAGCAACAACACATCTTTTACCTCTCCACCCAACACACCTGCTTGAATAGCGGCACCAATAGCGACACATTCATCTGGGTTGATACCTTTGAATGGTTGAATAGGAATTTCTTTTGACAAAGCGTCTACAACACATGGTACACGTGTGGACCCACCGACCAAAACGACATTTGAGATATCTGACTTGCTCAGTCCAGCATCTTTCAATGCGTTTCTAGTACATACTAAAGTCTGTTCTACCAAATCTGCAATCATGCTCTCAAATTTAGCACGGGTCAAAGTGTATTCCAAGTGCTTAGGTCCGGTTGCATCAGCAGTGATAAATGGTAGACTGATGGTCGTTTGAGTGATGGTACTTAATTCAATCTTTGCCTTTTCGCTGGCTTCTTTTAGCCTCTGCATAGCTAATTTATCGGTAGACAAATCAATGCCGTTTTCTTTTTTGAATTCTTCAACAAGTAAATTCATTATACGATTATCAAAGTCGTCTCCACCTAATCTTGTATTACCATTAGTTGATAAAACTTCGAAAACACCATCGCCAATTTCAAGAATAGATACATCGAATGTACCGCCACCAAGGTCGAATACCAATATCTTTTGATTTTTTCTATCTTGCTTATCTAGTCCATATGCCAATGCTGCCGCTGTAGGTTCGTTAATTATACGCAAAACTTCAAGTCCTGCAATCTTACCTGCGTTTTTAGTAGCTTGACGTTGGCTGTCATTGAAATATGCTGGCACAGTGATGACTGCTTGAGTAACTGGTGACCCCAGATAACTCTCAGCATCTTTCTTTAATTTAGCCAAGATCATAGCGCTGATTTCTTCTGGACTATATGCCTTGCCGTCAATGTTGACTTTGTAGTCAGTGCCCATCTCACGTTTAATAGAGATGACCGTCCTCTCAGGGTTGGCAATCGCTTGACGCTTAGCTACCTGACCTACCAAACGTTCGCCATCTTTAAATCCTACAACACTTGGAGTGGTCCTTCCGCCTTCGCTATTAGGAATGACTGTAGGTTGACCACCCTCCATAACTGCGACACAACTATTTGTCGTACCTAAATCTATACCAATAATTTTTCCCATAATTTTATTCTCCTTTATATGAATTTTATTTTCTGTGGCTTACACAGATTTTGGCTTTTTCATGTGAATTGAATTTATTCGTGTTCACTCATGGAAAAGCCATAAAATGAGTGAAACGAATTTAAATAAAATGAATTTATTAAAGAGTATGAAATTTTGAATTAATTATATATCTACCACTTGTTTATGATATATAATTTTTCCCATAATTTAATTCTCTTTTTATAAATTTTTTTATTTTTGCAATGTTTTTATCCAATAATCTATATTGTGCTGTTGCTCATTGAAATTACTAGTTCTACCATGCCCCGCATATAGCTTATTAAATTTCAAGTTTTGCAATTTCTTAAGGCTAGCTATCAAATCATTCTTGTCCGATGTTGCCAAGTCATATCGACCAATAGCTTCTGAAAATAATGTGTCTCCCGAATATAGATCGTTCTCTATCAAATAAGACATGCTATCACTTGAATGTCCGGGGGTATAATATGCATTGATCTCTACACCGAAATTTTTTATTTCACCTTCATCAATTGTCTGTATATTTTCTATATAAAATCGTGTAGGTTGATCAAACATATTGCTGGCATCCAATCGCTCGTCTGATAAGATCTGTAAAGCATTTTTATGCGCATATATAGGAATGTTCAATCTATCATAATCCTCAATATATTTTATATGATCGAAATGCGCATGAGTAATAAATATCGCCACGATCGGTTTTTTGATAAAATCATCAATTATATTCGTCGGGCACCCCGCATCTACCAAGATACATTCATCTTCTAACTCTATTATATAGGTATTTTGTTGGAACTCATTTTCGTGCCAATATGTTTTGATAACATGCTGCCCCATATCTACCTCTTGACAATAACTTGCGAATATCTTATAACTTTGCCTTTATAAGTGAAGCCCTTGTAAGCTTCTTTTACAATCGTACCCGGTGCTACATCTGCCGTGGAATCTGTATCTATCGCCTGATGTAGTTCAGGATTAAATTCCCCTGTCGCATCTATCTCTTCCACCCCCATTTTGTTTAGAGTGTCCAAAATTCCTTTCTCAATAAATTTGATACCCATCAAAGTATTTTTGTCTGTGATCATATCGGTAGCCATCTTGAAACTATCCAGCGCGGGCAAGAATTTTTCAATAGCTTCTATGAAGCCGTCCTGTCTAGCATCACTCAAAGCTGACTGCATTCGCTTCCTATAGTTGTCAAATTCTGCTTGCAAACGCAACAAATCATCTAGATAATTTTTTTCCTTTTTGCAGTCGCAATTTTCATCGCAACTACAATCGTCATTACATTTTTCTCCTTCATGACATTTACAATCATCTCCACAATCACAATTTTCGCCACACCCGCAATCATCAGGTGTGATGTCATCAATCATGTTTTTGTCTATGTTTTGAGGTTCGTCTTTTTTTAAATGATTTTCGTTTGATTTATTTTTTTTCACTTGTCTCCTCCTTTTATGTTGTCTATCTGGTTGACAATGAATTTTAGAGCAGCTGCCACATTGGCATAATCAATACGTTTAGGTCCAACGAGCGCAAGACTCGCAATAGGTACTCCGTTAATTACAATAGGTGCACTCATCACCATCCCACCTTTGAGTTTGCTTTGCTCTTTGTCTTCCCCAATGGTGAAATTCAAATCGTTGTTGTCCGTCTTCACCACATCAATCACATTGTCCGCATCTTCTAAAAATTCAAATACGCTCTTTGCATCATCTATCTCATTTTTGTTCAACCCTTCAAGCAATTTTGTGGGATTTTCATTCGCGACGTCGCACTTGGTCTGAATTACGTTGATCAAAGCGTCCGCCACACTGTCGATAAGGTCTCTAAATTGAATAATCTGCGCACCCGCCTTCAGACATACATCATTGATATTTTCAATCATGTACTCTATGGTCTTATCTTTAAAATGTTTCGTCAGATAATCACTTGCTTCCACGCATGCACTTCTATCAATGTTTGGATCTAGTGAGATGTTGTCATCAATTATACCTGCGTTGGTCTCGACTAACAATAGCGCATCCTTTTGAATCAAAGGTATGATTTGGATATTGGTGATAGTCAAGTTTTGAAGTCCATGTTGGACAAGGACTGTAGGACAACTTGTGACTTTGCTCAACCTTTTTGCCAATGTTGTAAGCGTGCTAATAAGACTAACTGACCTATCTTCATATGTGCTCAAAACTTTTTTTATTGAATTGTAATCCAACTTGTCACTCTCTAATAACGAATTGACATACTCTTTGTATGCAAGACTTGTTGGCACCCTTCCACCTGAAGTATGAAGTTGTCTAAAATATCCCATACTCTCTAGTGCATTCAATTCGTTTCGTATAGTGGCAGAACTGATGTCTGTGAAATGTTCGTTTAGACTCCCGCTTGTGATAGGTTGAGCTGTCTTTATAAAATCGTCAACCGCAACTAGGATGATATCATGTTTTCTCTTGTTTTTTTCATCTATTTTCACTTCTCTACCCCATCTATTTTATTTTTGCCTCCCGTAATAGTTTAGCACTCTTTATTATTGACTGCTAACTATATTTTATTCACTCTGCTAATAATTGTCAACTAAAATTGCTAAATTTTTTTAAATTTTTTTAAATAATTTTACCAAATACACATTCTAATAAAAACTCAAAATTTCGGATTCTTCTTTCAATATTTAAACAACTAAAAATTTATATTTATTTGACTATAACAAAATTATAAATATTATAGTTTAGTTATTAATTATAATGTATCATCAACACTATTATGTATTAATACAACTAAAAGATTATATTATAAAAGTTAAAATCTAACTAAATCTAACTAACAAATTAATTTACGCATATTAATTTAAAATTCTATAATCTTAATTTTTTAAGTCTATATATATTTTTTTTCATATTATTGTTTATGCTAATTGCTTACTATTATAAATACTATTTAGAAGGGAAAATATATAAATAAAGCAATTATAGACAAAAAAAATAAGTCGTATACGACTTATTTTAATCACTTGGCATATTTAAATAAATTAATGGAAAATATCGTACAATGAAGCGAAAATATCTAGTTCTTCTTCCTTTGTGGTAATATTTGAATTGGCAGAATGAGCTTTCACATATTTTTTTATGTCTTTCTTTGTTCTTACATTTATGCCGTTTTCATCTAAACATCTTTGAAGGAAAGATATCCTTCTATATTCGTTTGGAAATTCTTTAAACGGAATATCATTCTTGCTAATGCAACAAAAAACAAAATCATCAACTGTACGGCATCTAACTAAATCATCATACATATTTTCATTAATCAATTTTTTGTCTATAAAGCCCATCAATATCCTTTTTGCAATAACGCGTTCTGTAATTTTCATTTGTATCTCCTTAAGTATTTATCATTTTATCACAGCAAAATTATTTGTCAACCTATAATATTAAAAAAGGCTCGGAAATGAGCCTATTTTTAAATTAATTCTAAAATGATTTGATTTGATACATAAAAATTCGGTTCAGTAATCCTCAAGTATCCATCCACGACTTCTACCATCTTTAATTCTGTCAATTTTTTGATTTGTTCCGCTCTAGAACGCAATAAGTCTTCTTTGAAATCCTGTTTAAACTGCTCTAGATTCAAGCCTTTCGCGGTTCTCAACGATAACATAATCCTCTCTTCTCTATGCTCCGCATCCGAGACATATTCTTTTCTGTAGACGGCAGATTTGTTTTCATTCATAGCATCGATGTATGTGTCCAAACGTTTGGTATTATAATATCTATATCCATCAATATAACTATGAGCCGAAACTCCTAATCCTAGATATGATGTGTCGTCCCAATATTTCTTGTTGTGTTCGCATTCAAACCCCGGTTTAGCATAATTCGAAACTTCGTATCGTTTGAAGCCCGCCTTTGAAAGCATTTTATAAATTATTTCATACAACGTAAGTACGTCTTTGTCTTTCATCCTTTTTATTTTACCGCGACGCAGTTTGTCGTATAGCATAGTATGTCTTTCAATTTGCAAAGCGTATGTAGAGACATGTTTTACTTTATTTTTTAATAAAAATTTTATTGTTTGGACTACAGATCTTTTATTTTGTCCGGGCAAGCCAATCATCACATCCCCATTGACATTCGGAAATTCGCTCTCTCTTAATATATTAAACGTCTCTCTTACATTCTCAATGCTCTGAAATCTGCCATGATTTGCTAGCAATTTTTGGTCAAGACACTGTATGCCAACACTTATCCTATTGACACCTGCTTCGACGTACTCAAAAAATTTTTCTTTTGTAAATGATGAAGGATTGACCTCAATAGAAAATTCAATTTTGTCTGCAAAATGGAAACTAGAATACAGTTTACGTGACAAACTCGCTATGAATCCTTCATACACAATGCTAGGTGTGCCGCCACCAATAAATATTGTATCAAACGTCCTATCCATAAATTTGTTTTTCAACATATCTATCTCGGTAAAAAGAGCTTCTAAATATAACTGTTGCGCTTTTGTGTCCATTGAATATGAGACGAAATCACAATAATCACATTTCTTACTACAAAATGGTATATGAATATAAATTCCCATCGGTCTAGTATCTTTAGACATAATTCACCCCTAAATATATCTATATTATAACCTAATTAGACAAAAACTCCTAATAATTTTGACAAATTTAAAACAAATAATCAATCATCTAGTTTCAAAATTGAGACAAACGCCTCACTCGGTAGTTCGACGCTACCCAATTTTCGCATACGCTTTTTGCCTTCTTTTTGTTTTTCCAATAGTTTTCTCTTCCTCGTCACATCTCCGCCATAGCATTTAGCTAGTACATCTTTTCTCACTGCTGAGATAGTCTCACGTGCTATCACCTTCCCTCCAATCACCGCTTGAATAGGGATTTCAAATAAGTGTCTCGGTATGACCGCTTTCAATCTTTCACACAACGCACGTCCACGTGGATACGCCTTATCTTTATGGACAATGATGGACAGAGCATCGCATATTTCCCCGTTTAGCAAAATGTCCAATTTTACTAGATCGCTATCTTGGTATCCAGCCAATTCATAGTCCATACTAGCGTACCCTTTGCTGATTGACTTTATTTTATCAAAAAAGTCATACACAATTTCATTCAACGGCATAGTGTATATTAATTTAGTCCTATTAGCGTCAATATACTGCATATCGTGATAGACTCCACGCCTATCTGCACATAAATCCATAATTCCGCCCAAATAATCTTTCGGAGTTATGATTTCCATCTTTACAATAGGTTCTTCCATACGCGTCACACTCGCCATAGGAGGCATCTCGCTAGGATTTTTTACATCATACTCTTTCCCTTTGTTGTCAAAAATCTTGTATTCAACGCTAGGTGCAGTGGTGATGATATCTAGATTGAATTCTCGCTCCAAGCGTTCTGTGATTATCTCCATGTGTAGAAGTCCCAAGAACCCACATCTAAACCCGTGCCCCAAAGCGAGCGATGTCTCTTTCGTAAAATGTAGACTGGCGTCATTTAGTTTCAACTTTTCTAGCGCGTCACTCAGTTCCTGATATTTATCTCCATCGAGCGGGAATATACCGCAAAAAACTACGCTCGTCGCTTCCTTGTATCCGTCCAAAGGCTTTTCTATAGGATTGTTTTTGAGAGTAATGGTGTCGCCGACTTTTGTATCACTGACGTTCTTGATAGATGCCGCGATGTAGCCAACATCTCCCGCTTTGAGTGAGTCTACCGCCACTGCCTTTGGCTTGAACACACCCACTTCTGTCACAACAAATGTCTTGTTCGTCTGCATGAACAAAATCTCGTCCCCCACTTTGACACTGCCGTCAAAAATTCTCACCATGCTGACAGCACCTTTGTATGAGTCGTAGTAACTATCAAATATCAATGCCTTTAACGGCTTATTTTCTTCCCCTTTTGGTGCGGGAATATATTTGATAATAGACTCTAAGACGGACTCTATATTTAACCCAGTTTTAGCACTGATTTCGCACGCTTCGTCACAAGGAATCCCTATTATATCTTCAATCTCTTTCTTCGTCTTTTCAATCTCTGCACTCGGTAAATCAATTTTGTTGACCACAGGAATGATTTCCAAGTTTGCATCTAACGCTAGATATACATTCGCCAAAGTCTGCGCCTGCACTCCTTGAGTAGCATCAACAACCAAAATAGCCCCTTCACACGCAGCAAGCGAGCGACTGACTTCGTATGAAAAATCGACATGCCCAGGCGTATCAATCAAATTCAAAGTGTATTCTTCGCCGTTGTACGTGTATTTCATGGTGGCGGGGGTCAGTTTGATAGTAATCCCTCTTTCTCGCTCAATATCCATGCTGTCTAGCAGTTGGTCTTCCATATCGCGTTTAGCAACAGTGTTCGTATACTCCATCAGCCTGTCTGCTAAAGTGCTTTTCCCATGGTCTATGTGCGCCACAATGCAAAAATTTCTAATCTTTTCCTGTCTTGTCATAATTTTAAGTATATCAAAATTCACTCATCTTGTCAAAAGAAAAATACATATGAAGCAAGCCCCACAGTATATAAACTATCATAAAATATTAAAACTTTGATTCCGTAATTAAATACATATTTTAATAGGACAGACAAAAATAAACAAATTTTGACATATATAAATTACGGAGTGAAAATATGGTATTTGAAACACTTGGGCAGTTCATGTCTAAACTCATGTTTTTTCATGGTTTTGTGAACGAATATAATGGTTTTCCAAAGCCATTGAGCAAACAGGAAGAAGAAAAACAGATAGAATTGATGCTATCTGGTGACCAAAAAGCAAGAGAAAAACTTATCAATCATAACTTACGTCTAGTTGCCCATGTGGCAAAAAAATACAGTGGTTCTACTGAGGCAGATGAATTGATTTCTGTCGGCTCCATAGGACTAATCAAAGCGATTGACTCATTCAAAGTGAACAAGGGTTCAACCCTATCTACATACGCCAGCAGATGTATTGAAAATGAAATATTGATGTTGCTTAGAGCTAACAAAAAGCACAAAGTTTGCGTCAGCATTGAAGAGACTATAGGTGTAGACAAAGACGGATGCGAACTAACCTTCAAAGACATCATCCCGCAAAAACAAGAAGATGACCCTGATGTTATAGTAGAAAAAAAAGTATTGATAGAAGAGATAAAAGAAGTAATGTCAAAAAAATTGAGTGAACGGGAATATAAAATCATTGCCCTACGCTACGGCTTCGATGGTCAAAAAGAACACACTCAACAAGAAGTTGCAAATATATTGAAAATAAGTCGCAGTTACATATCTAGAATTGAAAGTAAAGCGCTGAACATATTGCAAGACGAATTTCAAGAAAAACAAAATATTCTAAATAGTTGAACTCGATTAATTTTTGTTTTAAACACGATTATCAATTTAACTAACTAGTAGTCAAAAGATAATAAAAATTTTTTAATTTTTACAATTTTATAACAATTTTATAAAAAATGTTGACTTTTATCTTTTAAATATTGTATAATATATTTATATATATATAAATATAGAGGTAATAACCTAAAAGGGTTTGTCGAGTAAAATCTCAGCCTCTATATTTTTTATTTTGAAAATTGAAATAAAAAAATGGAGAACGTTTACACATTCTCCACCATCCAAAAGGATGAAAGCATTTAGGTGGCAGTTTGGTCTATAAGCCGAGTTCTGTATTTGACGGTC
>CALWTK010000001.1 GCA_944384465.1 uncultured Clostridia bacterium | reverse complement strand
TGTGAGTTTGATAAAAAGCAAATGAAAGAAATTGCCTTTCAGTTTGCCCACGACTTAATGGACTATTTTGACAACGGTGGAGATTTGATAAACCTGTCCGCAAAAAGTGTCTACTCACTCATTTCGGACATAATCAAATCCAGCAATTAGGACAACGAAGAGAGAAGTCCAATCCAAGCTTCTCTCTTTTGTTTTGAAATATTAAAATTTTATGATATAATAATTTTGTAAGGCAAGTTAATTTATCTTAATTCTTAGTTTGATATAACCAATTCCAATAAATATTTGTAGGCGGTTCGGATACTTTATCTCTTGTTGCACCATGTGGGCAGTACGCCCTTTTTTCTCGTTTTGCTGGTCGCAAAACTTTATTTATGGGCGACTGCCCACATTAGCCCCATTACGCACCAGTGCTTATGGGGACCCCAAATTAATTCTGTAAAGTGAATTTATAATCGGTCGCTCCTTTTTCCCATTTCGACGTGCGTCTCATGGGGCCCTATATATTGCACCGTTGTTCTACATTGCTGTTCGGCTTGCAGGGAAGCCGTTTGTATGACACGTCCTTTTCTTACTGCAGTTTTAAGTATAAAACTGCAATAGTAAGATTTATGGGCGTTCGTTTTTTATTCCCCACTTCAAACAAGTTCTCGTGGGGATCCTCGTCGCAACTTAATCTTTTGGCAAATTGCTTGCGCAATTATTGCCTTTTTGATCTGTTGCTCCTCTTCCCACTTCGTACCCTTTGGGCACTTGTGGGACTCCTATACTTTTTTCATCGCTTTTTATCGTTTTGCTATTCGCAAAACTCAATTTCAGGCGTATTTCGCCGTATCACATTAGCATGATTTGATTATGGTTGTATTTTTTTATTGTCTTGAATGCTCTACCTAAAAAGATTATAATATAATAAAAAAGTTATAAAAATAATTATAATTTTGAGTATATATTTATAATTTCTTTCTTTTTTTGTTGTGCATATTTATATGCAAGTGCTGTTCCAGATTTTGGCTGGTATGTAAAGACACAATGTTTAGAATATTTTCGTTCTTGTGGTTTGTAATTCTCATCATAATAAAAAACACATATGTCACTATCATTTATCATTGCTTGATTTCTTTCAACATAACTCGCTCTACCAGCAGTCCATTTTGTTTTATGTTCAACTTCTTTTTTAACTCCAAGCAAATGGACTTCTCTTTTTCTAAAATAAATATAACGTTCTTCCCAATATTTTCTCTCGCTTTCTTCAGTCGTATCCACTATATGGATTATTATTGTCATCAGATTCGCTAGGATCACTAGTGTCATCAGGGTCACTGGGCTGTGCTGGCGTTTCCTCATCGGGATTGGAAGGTTCAATTGTAGAGCTGGAGTCTGTGTTGGGAGTTGAGTTTTGATTTGAATTGTCCTTCCCTCCGTTTTGCGGATAAAAAATTAAAAATAGCATCAACGCTATCACAATCACCACACAGTAAAAAGAAAAATCCATTTTTTGGACATGACAAAATACTACAAATTTTGACATAAGATTGCAATAAAATTAGAATAAGTTGTAACCAAAGCATAAAATTTTGTTATTTATTAGTAGTTGTCGTTTTTATTTTTCAAATTAGTTGTTAAAATTGGTAAAATTTTATATAATAAATTTGGAGACACTTTATGAAAAAACTACAAAAATTTAATGTAATAATTGATACTGATCCGGGAGTTGATGATACGGCGGCAGTGGCTCTTTCACTGTACGATGAACAAGTTGATATAAAACTTATAACGACAGTTGCGGGAAATTTAGATTTAGATACTGTAACTAGAAATGTATTACATACTTTGGAGAAGTTTGATAGAACTGACATCCCTGTAGCAAAAGGGGCAGATAAGGCCATGAAGAGAATTAGTCCAGATGCACGCGATGTGCATCAGATGGAAGGGATGGGAAACTATATCCCGCCAAAGACTGTGAAAACTCGCCCAATTGATATGTCCGCTGTGGATGCCATGTATGAAACAATAAAAAAATATAAAAAGGATATCAATATTATAGTCCTGGGACCACATACAAATTTGGGATATCTGATTCAAGAACATCCAGATGTGGTCTATATGATAAATCATATATATTGTGAAGGGTGCGCGCCATACGGAATGAAAAGTGAAGGGGATAGATGGAGAAATTATGTGTCCTTTAATGTTTCATCCGACCCTGAAGCTTTCAAAATTGTCATGGAGAGTGGAATCCCTGTGACAATAATTCCTTCCAAAATGGGAAGGGAGTTGGCCAATTTTACAGAAGAAGAAGTGTACAAAATACGGGACATGAATGATGTGGGTCATTTCTTGTTCGAGATGTACAATGGGTATTGGGAACATGGGTATCCAGATAGGCGCATAGCGATAAATGACACATGTGCGTTTATGATAATGAGATATCCTAAATTGTTTAAGACAAAACGCTCGTTTTTCTACGTGGATACCGAGGAGATCCCGGGCAAGACAATGGTGGAATTCAACAAGTTGGGAAATGTGAACTTTGCGTATAAAGTGAACAAGAAAAAGCTACATCAGATATTTGTCGACTCTATAAAAAAATTGGATAGATTCAAATTTTATTGATGGAACTTTGTTGTGTTTTTAGTTGGTTTTGTGGGTAAATAGCATGCCATAGTAGAGAGGATATTTATGTACATGATCTATATTTGGTTGGCAATAATAATTTTAGGATTGGTCATTGAACTTATAGTTGGTTCACTTTATAGCGTTTGGGTCTCATTAGGAGCATTGATCCCCTTTTGTATGAGTTTTTGGGGTACAAATAATCTGTGGTATATAGCAGCACAAGTGATTATCTTTGGAACTGTCACAGTGCTAACTATGATATATTTGCGAAAAGTTGTCAAAAGATATATTGATAGAAAAAGCAACAAATAATTTTTGTAGTGAAAAAAAGTCGCATATCGCGACTTTTTTTGTCGTATTATGTAGAATTTTGTAGATAGCGCTTAGGATGAAGAATTTTATGCTAACTTAAGACTAAGGAGCGAATAATGAAACTTTTTGCAGAAAGACTAAGAAAACTTAGATCTAATTCAAATATGTCGCAGGGAGAATTATCAAGCAGATTGAATTTGTCAACAAAGACAATTGTCAAATGGGAGAGCGCATTGTCTTATCCAAATTGTGTCAATTTGTACAATTTATGTAAACTTTTACGCTGTTCTTCTGATTATCTATTAGGTGTCACGAATGAGAATAAATAATACTAATATATAAATATATAAAAAATTTTTTATTGTAGTCAATTTGCTTGTGCTTTGAGGCGCGTTTTGATATAATCATGATTAGGAGAATGTTATGAATTTACCTAACAGATTAACTTTAATGCGTATTATTCTTATACCATTTATGATGTTTTTTTATCTTGCCAATTTTATACCATACGGAATTGGGAAACTGGTCGCACTTGTGATATTCATTGTGGCGGCGCTCACTGATCTACTTGATGGCAAGATCGCAAGGAAGCGCAATATTGTGACTAATTTCGGAAAATTTTTGGATCCTATAGCGGACAAAATATTGACTTCCACTGTATTGTTTTTGATAATTGCGGACGGCACTATTCCTAATCCTTGGGGCGCCATCATAGTCACTATCATCATTGCTAGAGAATTTATGGTCAGCGCACTACGTTTGCTCGCTGCGAATAGGGGTATTGTGCTTGCTGCCGACATGTGGGGGAAATCAAAGACATTTGTACAGATGATTGCTCTACCTATCTGCATCATTTTGTCATATATTTATACTTGCGGATTTGCTACTCCTAATTGGCTAGTGTTGCTCGTTGAGATATTAGCTTATGTCACACTGGGGATAGCGACTATTCTGACAATTATTTCAGGTGTAAATTATCTGGTAAAAAACAGATCTTGCTTCAAAGAAAACAATCAATAGATTTAAAGTTTGTCGAACAAATGTTTGACAATCTTTGTTTTATTTGATAATATTATTATGTAAGGAGATGATATTTTGACAGACGAAAAGAAAAAGGCTTTGGAAGCTACTATCGCCCAAATTGAAAAACAGTATGGCAAGGGCGCAATTATAAAGATGGATGAGACCAATATTTATGAAGGGATAGAAGTCATCCCTACAGGATGCTTACCTTTGGACATCGCTTTGGGTGTCGGGGGATTGCCTAGAGGAAGAATTGTAGAGATTTATGGACCTGAAAGTAGCGGTAAGACTACTGTTGCTTTGCATGTGATAGCAGAAGCACAAAAGTTGGGTGGCACCGCGGCATTTATTGATGCTGAACATGCTCTTGATCCAGTCTATGCACAAAAATTGGGTGTGGATATAGGAGCTATGTATGTGTCTCAACCTGATACCGGCGAGCAGGCGTTGGAGATAACCGAACAGTTGGTTAGAAGTGGGGGTATTGATATTGTAGTCATCGACTCGGTCGCAGCTCTCACTCCAAAAGCTGAAATTGACGGCGAAATGGGGGATAGTTTCATAGGGCTACAGGCGAGACTCATGTCACAAGCTTTACGTAAATTGACGGGCGTCACATCTAAAAGTAAGACTTTGGTCATCTTCATCAACCAATTGAGAGAAAAGGTTGGCGTGATGTTCGGTAACCCAGAGACGACTCCGGGCGGAAAGGCATTGAAGTTCTATTCCTCGGTACGTCTTGATGTCAGGAAAATGGACACTATCAAAAATGGACAGGATATAGTTGGCTCGCGAACAAAAGTGAAAGTGGTGAAAAACAAAGTCGCTCCACCATTTAGGACGGCAGAGTTTGATATAATGTATGGTGAAGGTATATCTATCATAGGTTGTCTCATCGATGCGGCTATTGACGTGGGGATTATTGAAAAGAGCGGGTCATGGTTTAGCTACAATGGGGACAAGATCGGTCAGGGTAAGGAAAATGTGAAAGCATATTTGACTTCTCATCCTGAAATCGCTGACGAGATTGATAAACAAGTTAGAGAAAAATTGGTTAAATAATGCTACAAACTTTGAAGATTGAAAATGTGGCTTTGATTGACAAGGTCGAATTGGATTTTGATGATAGACTCAACGTCATCAGCGGCGAAACTGGTGCAGGGAAAAGCATTATGTTGGATGCGTTGAGTTTTGTTTTCGGTGGGAGAGCGGATAGATCCCTCATCAGAACGGGCTCGACTCATATGAAAGTTGAAGCGATTTTCAATAATTTAAATAGCTCACACATTCAATACATAAAAGATGAAATAGGCGTCTTTGTGGGAGACGAGTTGTTTTTGTCGCGCGCTTTGGATATCAATGGGAAAAACATATGTAAAATTAATGGTGAATTAGTGCCCGTCGCCAGTGTCAAAAAAATATGTCAAAAGCTTGTAGACGTGCATGGGCAAAGTGAGCATCTTGCCATTTTGAGCAACGAATATCAACTACAAATCATCGATCTATTTAGCAAAAATGCTAATGAGTTTTTGCTAGAACTGAGTGCTCTTATTGAACAGGTGAAAGATATAGATGCTGAGCTTGCTGCTTTAGGCGGTAGTGAGAGCGAGAAACAAAACTTGATCGACCTATATTCGTATCAAATAAAAGAAATTGATGAAGCAAGGGTAAAGCCAAGCGAATTTGAAGATTTGACCAACGAAAAAAAAGAGATGCAACAATATGAAAAGATAAACGAAAGTTTGATTTCTTTTTATGAAAGCGTATATAAAAATAGTTTTTCACCTTCTGCCATTGATAGCGTGGCACAGGCGCTGAAAGCTTTGCAAAATATAGGTGTGGTGAATGAACATTACAAACAGATTGAAGATAGATTAAATAGCGTTTTGATTGAGATGCAAGATTTGTCCGAAACGGTGATGGATGACATCAACAAAAATGTCTTTGACCAAAATAAATTTGATGAAATAGATGCAAGGTTAGATTATATCAAAACATTATATAGAAAATATGGCGGAAGTTATGAAAAATTGCTTGAATATTATGATGAGATTACAAGCAAGTTGGATAACTTGATAAATAGTGCAGAGAGATACAACGAATTGCAACAAGAAAAGAAACAGTTGCTAGAAAAAATTGATGAAGTACAGGAGCGTTTGAGCTCGGTCAGGAAAAAAGCAGCAAAGGAACTTGAGCAAAAGATGCAGGAAGAATTGCGTGTCTTGGGTATGCCGAATGCTAGGATTGAGATCGCCTTTTCTAAGGTGGACGATAGATACACTTACACGGGCTTTGACAGGGTGGAATTTATGTTCTCGGCAAACCTTGGCTTTGAATTGAAACCTTTGAATAAAGTCGTGTCCGGCGGGGAAATGAGCAGAGTGATGCTGGCATATAAAATTGTGGTGTCGAGCGTCGATGAAATCCAGACTATAGTCTTTGATGAAATTGATAGTGGACTCAGCGGGAAAATTGCAAGCGTCGTTGCCGAATATATGGCAAGGCTATCTAGACAGAAACAGATTATAGCAGTCTCTCATCTTCCACAGATATGTGCAATGGCGGACGAGAATATTAAGGTGGAAAAACATTCGAATTCTACCACAACTAACACGTTAGCTACTTATTTGACTGGGAAGGCTCTGTATTTAGAGATCGCCCGTTTGATGGGGGCTAATGATATGGACAAAGGAGTTTTGGTCAGCAAAGATTTGAAAGAAAAATCTGACAAATATAAAATGATGTTAAAATAAAAAATCCCTTATTTTTAAGAATTTTAAGGGATTTTTTCATCATTTATTTTTTAATTTTACTGCACCGACTGGGCAAATCTGTTCACATCCACCGCATTTGACACAGATGTTAGGGTCGATATGAGCTTTTCCGTTCACGAATTTAATTGCGCCGACTGGGCAGATGGAGATACATGCTCCACATGAAATACATTTTTTTTCGTCAACCATAATATTCTCCTTTATTTTAGTCTATCACTATGTGAAAATTTTGTCAAATTTTATTTTGTTATTGAAGAATTTATCTACAAATGGCAAATTTTAATTTGTTATTTTATGGACTTAATAATAATTATATATAATTATTTATTAAAATTATTAAAAAATGTTTGGAAAAATTTTGTTTTTTGGATACAATAATAGTATGAAAATAGACGTTGCGATCATAGGGGCGGGTCCAGCAGGTTTGACTGCGGGCATCTTTTCGTCGCGCGCGGGCCTGAAAACAGTATGTTTTGAAAAACTTGCTGTTGGTGGTCAGGCGGCGCTGTCGTATGAGATCGCTAACTATCCCGGCTATGAAAGCGTCAGTGGTTTTGATTTGACTCAAAAGATGCATAAGCAAGCAGAAAGTTGTGGGACAGAATTTATATATGAAAATGTCCAGAAGATAAAGAAAATAAAGTCGGGCTTTTCAATCAAGACTA
Source organism: uncultured Clostridia bacterium (assembly GCA_944384465.1). Taxonomy (GTDB): domain Bacteria; phylum Bacillota; class Clostridia; order Christensenellales; family UBA1242; genus Onthoplasma. Next base: position 148,074 of record CALWTK010000001.1, on the reverse strand, counting down.
CAGAAAAGCGTTACCTTGCGACCAAAGTCATAATTGCCTGTGGATGTAAGGCACGTAAACTTGGGCTTGAAAACGAACTTCAACTGACTGGTAGGGGGATAAGTTATTGTGCTAGTTGTGATGGCGGGTTCTTTAAAAATAAAATTGTAGCTGTGGTTGGCGGCGGAAACACCGCGGTAGAAGATGTCAAATATCTAGCACGCATCACTAAGAAAGTGTATCTAATTAATCGGTCGCAAAAATTCCGTGCTGGAACTCATGCGATTGAGCAACTCAATAAATTCAAAAATCTTGAGATAATAAAAAACGCACAGGTCAAAAAACTTTTTGGAGATGAAAAGTTGGAGAAAATCAGTGTCTTGATAGATGGCAAAATGCGGGATCTAAAAGTAGATGGTTTGTTTATAGCGATAGGGTATGAACCGGATTTGAAATTCTTAGATATAGATGTGAAACTAGATAAATACGGCTATATTTTGGTGGATGAAAAAATGCGAACTAATGTTGATAATTTGTTCGCTTGTGGTGATATTACTGGCAAATCTTTTAAGCAAATAATTACAGCTTGTGCAGATGGGGCAATAGCGGGGAACTCATGTATAGAAAATTAGATAAAAAATTAGGAAGAAATAAATTAATAGGATTATTTTCAATCTTGGCACTAATTATTAGTGCGTTCATGGTTTTTTCTACTATCAAATCAGCTTACGCAGATGAAAGCACGACCGATGTGGTAGAGAGCACTTATCTATTGAATGGAGAACCTTATCAATCGAATTTGGTAGCAGGAGACACTTCTGGATATGGAAAATTTGTTTTAAATCAAGAAAATGTCACATTGAGTACAACTGCTAGAAGTGGCTTCCAGTTGGTAGGGTGGCAAATTATATATTTGGATAGGGGCAGTGAGACATCCTTCATAGACGCTAATGATTTGACAGCAATAGATGAGACTAGTGCCAGTAAAGAAATCCAGGTGGATGCTGAGGGTGTGTCTATCACTTACACTCTTACATTTATAGATAGCAACAGTGATAGCTATTATGACAAAGGTACATATACAATTTCTAACATTTTTGAAAATTTGCAAGTAAATCCAGTGTTTGATTTCGTCTATTATAATGTCAATCTTGATGACGTTATCGATGTGATGAATATGGACCAAATGCAGAGTGAAAATATAAATACAACAGATGTATTATATTATTCATCATCCGCTCAGGAAGAGAATTTGACTCATTATTATGACGCTATTGTGTATTTTAATAATGCGGATAGTCAAGGATATTTCTATTACGGAGATTTGTACAAGGAGGGTGACAATTATTTCACCATTCATGAGGAAGCAAGAGAACTCGCCGGACAACAATACATTGCCTATACTGATGGGGCATTTAGATTGGGGACGGAAGTAGATTTCAATATAAATATCAATGTCACTGACGATGTTTTGACAAGCACAAATATTGATGTACTGTCAGCTAATGTCGTTTTGGGAGAGACAAATGTTCCGTTAGTTAAAGATGCTGATGACAACGGATATGCAATCACGCAGGACGAATATTTGCGTACTACAGCAGTGAGGGTGCAGTTCTACATGTTGGATTCATTGGATAAGACGGCGAGCGTAAGTTTAGGGTATCATAATCTATATGTTGCAAATATTGTGGCGTATCTGGATGACGAAATTGTCATTGACGAGGAAAGACAATCTGTGCTGGATGTCGTGAGTGTGTCTTTTGAATATTCTACCATTTCAGCTGGCAGATATTTTATCAAAAATGCTTCCGACAACAATGGCAACGCCTTCAGGGTGGTTTGTACGGACAGAATTCCAGCAGTGATTGACGCAAGAAGATATGATTATTATTCGTTCACCTCATTAGATGATGAGACTGCTAGTTCAAAAGTTTACTCATCCATGAATGAGAATTTTGATATAAATATTAAATATACTTCTATCAATTATGACATCAATTTTGAATTCAGAATATATGACTCTTCCACTGGAGCTATAAGTGTCATAGACGGTGATTTTAATCTAGAAGACACGCTCTCTCTTCCAAGAGGAGAGGTGGCGACAATCAATAAAACGGATGTGTCCAACAATATCGGTTATGCATTCTATGGATTTGCGTTTAGCGATCTTGATGTGAGTGAAAATGATTCGATAGAAGTCACTATAGACTACACTCGTCCGTCGGATGTAACTGTATATATGTATTACGAAATAGTAGACTATACAATTGTGTTCACAAACTTCGACCAAATTTCATTGTTTGACGGGGAAAATGATCAATACCCTATAAATCGTGTATCTTTGACCAACACGCGCGGACAGGTGACGAATACTTATACAATATACGCTAACGATTTGCGCACTGCTCAAGATAACATGGTGGCATTTGATTGCGTGGTAAATATCAACGATACAATCACAATAGCATCAATTATTAATTCAGGTTTTTATCTTTTAGGATATAAATTTAATGATTTGGGTGATTATTCTTTGGTGAATGGGAATTCCTTCAATTTTACGTTGAATAGTGAATTGTTAGCTCAGATCGCAGATGAAAATGATCAAATTATGGTCTATGTGTATGAAGATTATCTGACTTATGAAGTTAACTATTATATCGATGCAGCAGTTGATACATATACATCCCTTTCAACAATAATGGCGAATATCAGTGTAGTGTCTGAAAATTCGTCAAGTGAAGATATAGTTTTCACTGAAGGTGAAAACAGAAATCAGTATACAATCTCGAATTTGAAAATGTATGATGAAGTTGTTTTGAATGCTACAGGTATCCATGTCGTGAACGAAGAGCAAGAATTGGATTACACTTACGCATTCAACAGATTTACAGAAAATGATATTGTCAATTTAACTTATTCATATGATAGTGAGTCTAATACTTATTCTCATACACAAATTATAGAAAGAAGTATCACTATCAAAGTCGTATACTCAATGCCTAGCACACGTCTGTTTGTTTCCACTAACAATGCGGTGGCATATGATATGTCAAATTTAGTTGTTTACCAAAACAACGAAGTTGTAGAAGACACTGGTAATGGCTATATTGTAGAATCTGGAGCTAGTATAAGAGTTGTATTGAATCCTAATGGCGAAACAGCAGATGAAATTTTCACATTTGGTTATACTCTCGTCAGTTATACTTTTAATGTCGATGGAGTTGACACCACTATAGATGCTGACAATTTATATTATGAATTTACTGTCAATGAAAACAAAATTCAATATTTGATTTTGAATTTCGTAGAGATAGAATACAATATGTATATATATCAATACGGGGCGAATTTTAATGGCGAGGCAATAACTTTTGGTGAAAACGATTTCACATCAATAAGTATCGAAAATAGAGTCCTTGAATTTAATATGCCAGAAGGCTATTACGTCTCTCAAGTTGAAATGGTAAATAATGGCAATCATGCTTATGACGCAATGAACCAAAGCAATGATTATCAACAAAATGTTTATTATTATGAATTCAGCGAACAAGAGATGCGTGATATCGTCAATACTTATGGGATTCAGAGCGGAAATTATATAAATATTTACATAAATGTACATTATCAAATACACACATATACTATGCAGATTACGTATGGATTAACTAATCCAAAAAATAATGATTATGACAGATTAGTACAATATCCTAGCATATCTCTAGAATGTTTGTTCAATGGTACGACAAACTATATTTCTGGCAGTCTGGATGGGCAAGTTTTGACGTTCAATAATATACCATATGGTTCACAGATAACAGCTAGAGTGGATGGTAGCATTCCTAGTGGATTGAGCGTGTTTGGTTGGACGGACGAAATGAATATTAGTCCAAGTTATGAGCATAGTTCTACTCAAATGCTCATCCCTAAATTTGTTCAAAATGAATATTTCTTGTATAAATTGACTTATCAATCATATAATTTGAATGTCGTCATTGATAACAACAATCAGGGGAATCCTACAATCATTGTCAATGATGTGGAATCGTCTCAAATAACGTTGTATGACAATTTGAAAATTGCGATGAACGCGAACAAAGCTAATGGATTCATGTTCACTAATATGTACTATTATAGATATGAATATCAGCAATATGTTTATGACGATGCTAGTTGGGCGACAGATTATGCATCACTATATTATTATTCTGATGGCAATTTTGTGAGAAACAACTCAGCAGTATATGATGCGAATCAAATATATTATAGATATGTCCAAGTGACGGTTGAATACAATGAAAGCACACTATTTGAAGACACTTTATTCAATGTCTCAAACTATTCATTGTCTAATGGTTATATAACTTTCTATGTCGAATATGACTATATGGGAATTAGCCTTTACAACGAAAGTTTCAACACTGGAAGATTTAGTTTAGTGGTAGGCGATAGTTTAAATATCACTCCGGATCAATATAGTGAATACACCATGTACGCTACAGATCAATTGGGAGAAAGACGCACCTTGACTAGTGAAGACACTGTCAATTACTTGGACACGGTTGAAGTGTTTATTAGATTAAATACGGTTGACTTGGGTAATGGGGAGACCTATGATTTGAGTAGAGGACTTTATCTAGCTCAAGTTACGATGTTGTCCGATTATTTATCTTTTGAGACGGTGGATACAGGATACTATAGGATTTCATTCAGAATTAGCGACATCATCGTCGATGTACCGGATACTGGCGAATTGTATATGTATTATTACTATCTAGTCGGACAAAAGAACATAACGATCACGACCAATATTGATGATCCATCCTTCTATCAGGTGGACAATCATTCTAGATTCGAAATGAGTTATAACAACTACATTACAGGCTTTGGCGGATTGGGTAGCGGGGACATTTTGAGTTCAGGTATGGAAGCGTCGCTGACCGATACGCTCATGTTCTTGGGACAGACTATGATAACCTATCAGTTCCAAACTGTAAATTCAGTAGATTATTCGCAATTCTTCTTCATTTCGAATATCAAAGCGTACACCCAAACTGGACAAGAAATTCCTACCAGTCAATATGCATATTATGGTATAACAATTGTTCGCAGTACAAGCAATGATTATATTGAGCATCTATTATTACGTTTTGTTGAAGATATTACTGTGGCGTTCCAAGTACAACCTGTTATATATTATAATGGCGCGAATGTAGTAGATGGTGATTATGTATTTACTACTATGTTCGAATGTGATGAAAATGGTTTTGGTGTTCCGCAGAGTTTGACCATAGGTTCAAGCAGTTCGGATAGCATTCAGTCTTCTGATTTTATCCTCAATTTCTTGATGGACAATGGCACATATAATGTATTCTATTTTGATTCGAATGATGTGCGTGTAAATCCGACTAATGTGGGTAGATATAGAGTGGAATTGGCCTTTAACAATACGGGTGATTATAGTTGGCTAAGTGATATAGAATTGCAATACGAGATTTATTTTGAGATCTTACCTAAGACGTTAAATTTGACTTACAATATGGAAAACACTTATACCAAAACATACGATGCAAGTAGTAGTTTTGATGCAAGACAACTTTTGCAATATCTGACTTTGACTGATGGTGTGATGCAGATAAATTATGCAACTGGCAATTTTGTGTTGGCGGACAGATATTTTGGAAAGATTACAACGACTACTGATAGTGGTGAAGAGGCTATTTATACAGCGAATGAAGACATGTTCTACAATATCACGGTGTATAATCTGCATCTAACAAATACTATATATAACAACAACTTTGTTCTATCGAGTAATAGTTTGACTTTCTATAACAAAATTAGAATTATGAGGAAGGCGCTGACTATCCTTGGAGTAGAAGCCCAAGACAAAATATATGATGGAACGACAGACGTCACATTGAAAGCGGATGCAAATATCAGATTGCAGGGTGTTATCAATGATGACGATGTAACTATTATTGTAGACGACTTGATTCTTCAATTTATAGATGCAGAGATCGGTGAAAACAAGTGGATAACTATTGACTCCAGTCAGGCGTTGACCGGCATAGACGCTTTCAATTATAAAATAAATGAAGCGAGTATCACTGCGGCAATCTATCCGTATAGTGTGTCAGCTAATGTAGATGGCTTCGGCACGATAACGGTATTTAATGACCGCGGGCTGACAGACAACAGCTTGGTAGGCTTGATACCTGTCGGAGCGACATTACAAATCAATGTGATAAATGTTGATACTCCAGAATATGCTAACTTATATCAGTACATCGCACGTTTCTTATCAAGCAGGCGTGTGTTCGTTGTTGGATATTCACTCAATTTTGTTGTGGATGGCAGGACAACTAATGTGGACAGCAATCTATATGTCTCAATACCTAATGTGGAAGATTTGACTGACGTGATTTGGTTGACAGGGACTGAGTCTGGCGAGTTGTCATACACCGAGCAGGACAATCAGTTGATCATTGATCTTAGTCAAAATCAAGCTAATATTGGCAGTATAATTCTTACCCAACAGCGAGCATTGTTAGAGTTGTGGCAGATTATATTGATAGTAGTAGCGGCTTTGCTGTTGATAGCAATTATTATAATCATATTCATTGTAATCCGAAAGAAGAAGAAAGAAGAATATAGCGTAAACGACAAGATATAGGAGATTTAATGTTTGAATGTAAATACAAATTGGAATTAGAAGATTGTGTCATCAGTGCTAAATATGTATATAAATCTCAAAAGCGAAAACAGGACAAAGTGATAGCTATTCTTATCCCTATACTGATGGTAGGTATGGTTGCCATGTTGATATTCGATATTGTCCGTGGCAACTCATACGTATGGGATATAATCTTGCTGGTGGCTTTGCTGATTTTGGAAATAATGTATTTAGTCGTACCACTGATGCTAATTAAGTCACAGAAAAAGGCATACAAACAACAAAGGCTCGCAGAAATGGATTATGTTTTGATCAAAGTGGACGACAATCTCTGCACAGAAACTTTGTATAAAGATGAGCATGAAATGGCGAAAAATGTACACAATCTTAGAGCTTTGACGAGTTATCTTGAAGATAATTCTAGATTGATTTTGGTGTTCAATAAGGTTGAGTTTGTATGTATTAGAAAAGATTCTTTGACTGGGGACATCAATAAATTAAAAGCGCATCTAGAAAAGTGCATGTCAAAGACGGTCAATAAGAAAAAATAAGCAGGTGAAACTTATGTTTGAATGTCAGTTTAAAATGAGTGAAGAAGACAATGTCAAAGGGACTCTCTATACAGTCAAGCAACAGAGAAAAACTTCTAATATCATATTTATCGTCCTTTTGTTTATATCATTATTTTTGATGATATCTACATTGATATTGGACATCAGAGATGGCGAAAATATAGCGTTTGATGTGTTTTTGATGGTCTTGATACTTGCATTGCTAGTTTTGTATTTTTGCTTTCCTATTCTGTTTAAGTCTAGCGCGAAGCGAGTCTATAAAACAAACATTGCAGATAAGGACCTGATGATCGTGAAAATTGATGATACTAAATGCGATGTCTCTTTTCAAAAGAATGGAGAACAGGTCAGCAGAAGCGTAATGGATTTGTCCACTTTAACATCCTGCATTGAAGACGATGAACGTTTGGTGTTGGTGTTCAACAAACAAATGTTTGTCGTGGTTAGAAAGGATAGCCTTACAGGAAATCTAGACTCGCTGAAATTGCTAATTCAAAAATATATGAACAAATCAATTGTAAAAATAAAATAAAAAAATAGGATTCACATCCTATTTTTATTTTGTTGTCTTTGGTGGGGTTGTCCTTGTCGTACTAGTCGTAGATTGACGAGTGGTGCTTGCCTGTGGAGTGACAGGTCGAGTGGTGGACGTTTGAGTCGGACGTTGAGTCGTAGTGGGTCTGGTCTGTGTGTTGGTAGGTCGTTGAGTGTTCGTAAAAGTTGTGTTTGAACTAGAAAATGTTTGAGCGTTATTCATATTGTTTTGCTGAACTACAAAATTATCACTGTCGTCATCCGATTTGGTAGAAACTTTTTGTTTTGACTTTGGTAGCTTTGTCTTGAGGCCTATGTCACCTCTACAACTGATTTTGTACGCGTTTAATCTCTCTTCACTGCTTGGAGTGCCTGCTACAGCGATATCATAAAATTCGTTCGCTACAGCAATGTCACTCACTACACACAACAATTCGTTGTAGCATGTTTTTGCTCTCTCGTTAAATTCTGGATTTGCAGTGATTTGTTGTCCACGCAATTGGATTTCATCTATCAATTTGTACGACTTTTCAATGGCGTCCTTTTTGATGTCAAAGTTTCGTTCGAACAAGATGACATCTTTATCTAAAATATCCATTATATTTTTTCTCGTTAAAAATAGTATTATTATAGCGATTATTGACACGATCAAGCCGGCGACGCCGCCCCACATTGCAACAGTTGACCACATATTTACCCCCTAAAAATTATATATATTATACCAAATAATTTTATTTTTAACAATCTTTTCAAATCTATAAAATGAAATTTATATAATTTATTATGAAATGAATTAGCGGGCCTAAAAACAAAAAAATAGATGGATATATTAATCCATCTATTCTTTTTCAAATTATTTCTTCAATAATTGTTTGAAAGTAGCGCTAAGTTTCACGGTAGGAATTTTACATGCAGCAACTTTTACTTTTTCGCCTGTAAATGGATTAAGTTTTACACCAGCTTTCTTTGCCTTGATGCCGATATTGAAATAACCAATAAAATGCATCTCCTTACCAGCTTTCAAATTTTCTTTAATTTTTTCACCAGCAGCATTAAGTATTGCTTTTGCTTGTGTTTGGGTAACACCTGTAGCTTCAGCTACTTGCTTGATGAATTCCCCTGCGCTAATTGTATTCATAATTCTCTCCTTTTTATCTGTTGAATATTTCAACTATAAAAATGCTAACAAATACAAAATAAAAAATCAACTATTTTTTAGTGCTTTTTTGAAATTTTATGATGATATTTTTATATAAATTTCAGGTTCGAAAATGTGAGTATTTTAGTTTATTTATCTTTTTGATTGTGAAATGTTATAAAACTGTGTGCAGGTATACACAAAAATGGTTGCCTTTTTTGATTTGTAAAATTTCATCAAAAGTTTTTATTGCAATTTTTATGAGTTTATGTTATCATATAAAGTAAACTTATTATAAAGGGATAAATATATGGACATTAGAAATATTGCTATTATTGCCCACGTTGACCATGGCAAGACGAGTTTGGTCAATGCACTTTTGAAACAGGGCGGGATTTTTAGAGACAATCAAGAAGTCGTAGATAGAGTTATGGATAGTAATGCGCTTGAGCGCGAGCGAGGTATTACAATTCTTTCAAAAAATTGCTCAGCTTATTATAAGGATACCAAGATCAACATAGTGGACACCCCGGGGCACGCCGATTTCGGTGGAGAAGTGGAACGCGTGTTGAAGATGGTGGATGGAGTGTTGCTGGTCGTAGATGCGTTTGAAGGACCCATGCCACAGACTAGGTTCGTGCTAGAAAAGGCGTTAGCGCTCAATCTGAAAGTTGTGATAGTTATCAACAAAATTGACCGTGCAGATGCGAGACTTGACGTTGTCGGAGACGAAGTGTTGGAACTCATGCTTGACCTCAATGCTAGCGATGAGCAGTTGGACAGCCCTATTATATATTGCTCAGCACGTGAAGGAGTGGCGACAACCGACTACAAAAAGCCTGGTGTCAATATGGAGCCACTATTCGAGGCGATAATCAATCATATTGATCCACCAAAAATGGATCTAGATGCTCCATTTCAAATGCTGATTTCATCCACTGAACAAAACGATTATTTAGGTAAACTTGCAGTCGGGAAAGTAGAGAGCGGGACGGTCAAATTAAATCAAATAGTGTATATCAAGAATTTCTTTGACTCAAGCAAGGCGTACAGTGGAAAAGTCGTCAATATTTTCAATTTCAATGGACTGAAAAGAGATGCTGTTGAGTGTGGAACGGCGGGAGATATCATATGTATTGCAGGGTTACCTGACATAACTATTGGAGATACGATCAGTGAGAACAATGAAATGGAACCTATCCCATTTGTGAAGATCAGTGAGCCTAGTGTGGAGATGACGTTTATGGTGAATGATAGTCCGTTTGCGGGAACAGAAGGTAAATACGTCACCAGCAGGCATATAAAAGAACGTCTATACAAAGAAGCGGTGAAAGACCTCTCTTTGCAAGTGGAAGATGGTGCCACAGCTGACCAATTTAAAGTGCGCGGACGTGGTGAGATGCATCTATCTATCTTGATCGAAAACATGCGAAGAGACGGATACGAATTTCAAGTAAGCAGACCAAGAGTGCTGTACAAAACTATTGATGGGATGAAATGTGAACCTATTGATAAAGTTGTGTTGGATGTGCCAGAAGACTGTGTGGGTACGATCATGCAATCTATGGGGATAAAGAAAGGTGAACTTCTGGACATGTCGCCTATTGGTAGCAGAATGAGATTGCAGTTTTTGGTGCCTAGTCGTGGACTTTTTGGCTATAAATCGCAGATGCTCACTGACACACGTGGTGAAGGAGTGATGTCCAGTGTTTTCTATGACTATGAACCATACAAGGGAGATATAGAAGGTAGGAATTTCGGCTCCCTTATCTCGTACGAGACGGGGGAAGCGGTCACTTATGGACTATTCAATGCGCAGGGTCGCGGCAGATTGCTCGTGAAACCGGGAGAAAAGGTGTATATGGGGCAGGTGGTAGGAGCTAACCCTAAAGGCGATGATATAGTGGTAAATGTGTGCAAGAAGAAACAATTGACAAACACCAGAAGCAGTGCCAGTGATGAAGCGCTAAAGTTGATTCCAGTGCAACCTATGTCATTGGAGGCTGCTTTGGAGTTTATAGCAGATGACGAGTTGGTGGAAGTCACTCCAAAGAGTATACGAATTAGAAAGCAAATACTAGACCATCAGTTGCGTGCAAAGAGCAAAAAACCTATTGTGGAGAATTAATGAAAAGAAATCAGCAGGAAACAACTCAAAATATCATGAAGGTGGGCAAGCGAATTGCTATCACTATTTTGTGCTGTGTGCCATTTTTGATATTGATTGGTTATTTACTGAGAAATGTTGTCACTTCCAACGCGGTACAGATATTGATATTCATGCTTATCATGGGAATTGCTGTTTTGATTGAAGAATTGATAGCAAGGAAGCGTGAAAGACGCAGGCAGGCAAAGATTGAGCTGGAAGGCGACAAAGATGTATTTAAATAGGAGGAAGAATGGATAAACCTATTATTCAACCGAACGATTTGGAAGCAGAGCAGAGTCTACTTGGCTGTCTGTTTCTATCAAAAGATGCGTGCGAGAATGTGTTTGCAAGTTTGAATGCAAAAGATTTTTATTCGTCCGCTCATCAAAAGATTTATCAAGCGATGCTGGACAACTATTATCAAGATACGGCAATAGACTATATCACGGTCAGCAAAGTGTTGAAGGACAAAGGACAATTAGAAGAAGTCGGTGGACTAGAATATATCACCGATTTGACTAATTATGTGCCAAGTGCGGCAAATTATAAATATTATGCTGAGATTGTTAGAAACGACAGCATTTTAAGAGAAATAATAGATGTGTCGCAAAAGACAATCAACGAAGCGTATGAAGGAAAAAGCGCACAGGATGTGCTAGAAAAAGCGGAAAAATATATCTTTGACATAGCACAAACTAGACGAACTAATGATCTAGAGCATATCAAGAAAGGCGTCAATGAAGCGATCGATTTGATGGAAAAAATCTCGATTGACCCTAATTCTAACATGGGAGTAAAGGTGGGATTCCCTACTTTAGATAAGATCACGAACGGCTTTAAGCCGGGTGAACTTATCATCATCGCAGCGCGTCCGGGAATTGGTAAGACGACTTTGGCGGTCAATTTTGCAATAAATTCCGCTTTGAAATACAATAAGTCAGTTGCCATGTTCGACCTTGAGATGTCCTCACTACAGGTGGCGCAACGTTTCATATGTTCTACTGGTAGAGTGCCTATGGACTATGTGAAGGGCGGGACGAAAGACAATAATGTTTGGGCGACTTTGTTTGAAACGAAAAAGATTTTGGAAAATTCCAACATATATATTGACGATACAACCACCATCACACCTACCGAAATTTTGTCTAAGTGTAGGAGATTGAAGATAAAGAATGGGCTAGATATGGTCATCATTGACTACCTTCAGTTGATGAAGAGCGAAAGGGGAACGAAGGACAACAATCGTCAGCAAGAAGTGGCTGATTTGACACGTAGCATCAAATTGGCAGCACGTGAATTGGGCGTGCCAATCATATTGTTGTCACAGTTGAACCGTGAGAGTGAAAAACGTGCGGATAAGACTCCGCAACTCAGTGACTTAAGAGAAAGTGGTAGTATCGAACAAGATGCGGATATCGTAATGTTTATTTCAGATGTGGCTAGTGATAATGCGACTGAAGACAATAATGACGATGCACTCGATTATTCTCTAGTGATTGCAAAACACAGGAATGGTCAACGTGGCACCATCCCAATAAAATGGAAGAGCGAATATACCCAATTTTATGAACAGGGCAAAGATATGCTATATACAAAAAATGTTAGCAAATTGCAAGGGCAAAAAGATGTTGTCTTAACCCCTGTAGAAAATTCGGAAGTGGACGATATCTTCAAAGAAGAATAAAAAATGTTTTGAGATAGGACGTGTTTTCATTCATAAATTTTAGTAAATTTTGGAATTTGGAATTATTTTAAAATAATTTTGAAAAATCTAATTATTCACCTAATATAAAATATCGGGAAAATGGAAAGAAACTGAAAAATAGAAAGGAGATCATATGATTATAGACGAAATCAAAAAAGCGAATATTCAGGCGATGAAAGAGCACGACAGTGTGGCACGTGCAATATTTGGAGTCGTGATGAACAAAGTCTTGCTATTCAGCATTGAGGCGAAGAAAAATGGCAAAGAGATGACGGACAACGATACAATCCAGATTTTGCAAAAGACGATAAAGGAACTCAGTGAAGAGCAAGAGAACTACATCAAAGCTGGGAACTCGACTGAAGCTGAGAATATCGAAAAGCAAAAGGCTATCATCTCTAAATATCTACCTAAGATGCTGAGCGAAGATGAGATAAAGAACATCATTGCCACCCTGCCAGACAAATCAATTCCAGTTATTATGAAACATTTCAAGGCGGAATATGCGGGTAAGGTAGATATGGGCTTGGTCAACAGAATTGCAAGGGGAATATAGTCTATATGAGAATTGTTCTTCAGAGGATTAAGGGCGCGAACTTGTATGTCAAGGATGAATTGATAAGCGAAGTGAATCATGGCTTGATGGTGTTGGTCGGAGTGTGCAAGGACGACACCATAGAGCAGGTCAAAAAGTGTGCGGCGAAAATAGCACATATGCGAATTTTCGAACGAGAAAACAAGTTGAATGACAGTTTACTTGATATACACGGAGAGTTGTTGCTGGTGTCGAATTTTACTTTGTGCACGGGGAATGGCAGCGGAGCGAGGCCGGATTTTAGCCTCTCTGCTGACAAAGAAAAAGCAAACTTGTTGTATTTGGCGTTGGCGGACGAGTTGAGAAGGCTGGGCGTAGATGTCAAATTAGGAGCTTTCGGCGAAGATATGCAGATAAATGCGCATCTTGATGGTCCGGTTACTATTTATAAAGAAATTATTTAAGTAGGGTGGAAAATGAACAAGGAAATGGCAAAAAAACTTTTACGTACCGTAAAAGAGGTAAGGGCGGAAAACAAAACAAGAGATAGAAAAGGCAATGATGAAATAATTGTGGTCGAAAAAGCGGATTACAATGTAAAATATTTGAGCAAAAAGGAGCAAGGCTATCTATATGGGCTGTTCTTGTTTGTGCGTGGGAATGAAGATTTTACAGATGAGGATTTGTTTAGGTTCGTCACCGCTTTTCCGATCAAGTTCGGCGTGTACAAAAAGTTTTATGACTATATTCCAGATCTAGTGGACGAGTTGCGTATGCACGGATATCATTCGATTTGTATGAGAATTGCTCATGAGAGATATATGGACAGTGAATTGAAAAAATTATAATTAGGGGTGTGTGTGGAAAAATTAGTAGATACATCTAAAATGGTTCATGATAAAATTGCAAAAACGATGCTGAAATCTTTGAAACACGAAGAGGTAAAAAAGGTCATAGATGCAGGTAGTGGCAAGATAAGCGCGAGTATTGCCCTGAAATATTTCCCGCAGGCAAAAGTAGACGCCATCATCTATCCGGGAGATAACAGGAAGAAAAATCCGCTTGAAAATGCGATTGGCAGTGCTAGACTGGAGGTGGTAGAGGCGGACATATGCAACACTACCTTTAGAAAGAATTATGATTTTTGCCTGGTGCATATGACTTTGGGGGAAGCACAACATTTTGGCAACTCTTTTGAAAACCTTTTTCATCACATTATGGATATAAAAGCGCAACATTTTCTCATCATTGACGTCTACGAAGATCCGAGTGTCCATTTTAGATATATTGAACAGTACTTGAAAGAAAAAGGGTTCAAAATCTTAAAGAAAAAGAAATTTAAAAACCCGAATCCCGAACATTATCCAAAAGTGAAATATGATAAATATAAACTAGAGTTTGACAGCAAACATTATTTGGCATATTTAGTTAAACGTCTATAATGATAATATTTATTTTGATTTTATGAGAACAAGTGAGTTCTCATTTTTTTAATTACAACTAAAAAAACGCCATCAAATTTTTAAAATTTCAGATGTTGATATTTTATGTTATTTTACGCTAATTTTCATTATTTTTAATAGGCTAAACACTTGTTTTTATTGCGATTTTTTGATACAATATATTATATATAAATATATAATATATTTTTTTAATTTAGATAAATTTTATATGTTTTAAGCGTGGCAACAATTATTCAAAATTAACATGTTTAAATACAATAAAATTTATCGCCTTAAGACTGATGAAAATCTAAAAATCAGGATAAGACACATTTAAGTAAAGGAGAAATTATGACAGATGATTTAAAGGTTACCAGCGAATATGGAGCGGATGCCATCCAAGTATTGGAAGGGTTAGAGCCGGTAAGAAAGCGTCCGGGTATGTATATCGGCTCTACTGATGAAAAGGGCTTGCACCATTTAGTGACTGAGATTGTGGACAATTCAATTGACGAAGCGCTAGCTGGATATTGCAACGAAATAAATGTGACGATCAACATTGATGGTTCGGTCAGTGTATTGGACAATGGGCGTGGAATTCCAACTGGAATTCATGAAAAAGAAGGCATTAGTGCAGCTGAATTGGTGCTTACAAAATTGCATGCAGGTGGCAAATTCGGCGGTGGCGGATATAAAATTTCTGGCGGGCTTCATGGCGTTGGGCTTTCTGTCGTAAATGCGCTTAGCGAAGTGTTGGTGCTAGATATTTATCAAAATGGGAACCATTATCACCAAGAATACCATAGAGGTGTTCCTGTCGATAGATTGGCAGTGGTGGGCACTGTTCCACCTGAAAAGACTGGAACAATGGTGACATTTAAACCGGATGATGAAATCTTCCCTATCACTGAGTTTAATTATGATACCTTGAAATCTAGGTTGCGTGAGATTGCTTTTTTAAATAAAGGGCTTAGGATTTCATTGAAAGATTGTAGACCAGAAAGGGAACAGGAAAATCTGTATCAATTCATGGGCGGAATTCAGGAATTTGTCGCTGACCTTACCGAGAACAAAAATTGTATTTTCCCTGAACCTATTTATGTAGATAAGGCGTATAAGTATAAGCGTAAGGATGAGAACGGCAAGAGCGTGGACGCCACATGTGAGATTGAACTGAGTTTTCAATATACAGACACCTATACTGAAAATATCCATAGTTATTGCAACAACATCAACACTGAAGAAGGTGGAAAACATGTGGATGGATTCAAAAATAGCTTGATGAAAATCATCAATGACTATGCCCTAGAGAACAAACTGATAAAAGACAAGATGAAACTTAGCGGTGAAGATACGCGTGAAGGGATTGTCGCTGTCATCTCGGTGAAGGTGGAAGAGCCACAATTTGAAGGGCAGACAAAGACCAAGCTAGGCACGGATGAGATAAAGACCTTTACAGCTAAAGCCATGGATGAGACGTTCAAAGATTACATGGAAGAGCACCCTAAAGAGAGCAAAGATCTGATCAACAAATGTATGTTGTCTCAAAGAGCTAGGGAAGCTGCTAGAAACGCTAGAGAAGATACTCGAAGGAAAAGTGTGCTTGAGTCCTCTTCACTTCCTGGGAAATTGGCGGATTGTAGCAGCAAAAATGCTAGCGAATGTGAGATATTCATAGTCGAAGGAGACTCTGCAGGTGGTACAGCAAAGAGTGGGCGAAATCGTCGTTTCCAAGCCATTTTGCCACTTCGTGGTAAGATATTGAATGTGGAGAAGACTCGTCTTGCTCGTGCACTTGAGAATCAAGAGATAAATGATATGATAACTGCTTTCGGCTGCGGTATATATGAAAACTGTGACACAAAGAAACTGAGATATGACAAAATCATCATCATGACCGATGCCGATGTGGACGGTAGCCATATTGAAATTTTGATGCTCACTTTCTTCTTTAGGTACATGCGTCCATTGATTGAAGAAGGGCATGTGTATGTAGCACAGCCACCTTTATACAAGGTCACACGAGGCAAACAGGTGAACTATTATTATACGGAAGAAGACAAAGAAAACGCCCTTATGGATCTAGATAAGGGATATACAGTTCAACGTTACAAAGGCCTTGGTGAAATGAATGCAGATTTGTTGTGGGAGACTACCATGAACCCTGAGACGCGTACCTTGAAAAAAGTCACTATGAAGGATGAAGTGACTTGCAACGAAGTGTTTGACCTGTTGATGGGAGACAGACCAGAAGGCAGAAGAGAATTTATCGAAAGTCATGCGACCCTTGTTACAGACCTTGATGTTTAGGAGAAAATATGAAAGACAATAAAGAAATTTTTGAAAAAATTGACAATACGCGTTATATTGATATAGATGTTGAACATGAGATGAAAGAGTCTTTCATAGCTTATGCTATGGCGGTGAATGTCTCTCGTGCCCTGCCGGATGTCAGAGACGGATTGAAACCGGTCCATAGAAGAATTCTTTACTCTATGAACGAGACGGGACTCACAAATGACAAGCCTTTTAGAAAATGTGCAAAGATCGTGGGTGACGTGCTGGGGCACTATCACCCACATGGAGATAGTTCGGTGTACGACGCTTTGGTGCGTCTCGCGCAGGACTTTACAATCAATGAACCTTTGATTGACCCTAATGGAAACTTCGGTAGCGTGGATGGTGACCCTGCAGCCGCTTATCGTTACACGGAAGCGAGACTGAGTAAAATTGCGGGCGAACTTTTGCGGGATATTGACAAGGACACGGTGGATTTTTATCCAAACTTTGATGCTACCACTGTGCAACCAAAAGTGCTCCCTAGCAGATTTCCAAACTTGCTAGTAAATGGCAGTGATGGTATCGCTGTCGGTATGGCGACAAACATTCCACCACACAACTTGAACGAAGTCATCAACGCGGTCGTCGCTATGATTGATAATCCTAATATCACTGTCGATGAATTGATGGAATATATCCCGGCCCCTGACTTTCCTACAGGGGGAGAGATTCTTGGCACTTCTGCCATAAAACAGGCGTACAAAACTGGACATGGCGGAGTCGTGATGCGTGCCAAAGCAGAGATTGAGTCTTACGATAGTGGAAAGAGATGGCGCATTGTGGTAAATGCCATTCCTTATCAGGTAAACAAAGCTAAATTGATAGCTCAGATTGCCAACCTTGTCAAAGACAAGAAGATAGATGGTATTTCAGATATTCGTGACGAGTCGGATAGAGATGGTATGCGAATCGTCATAGAGCTAAAGAAAGACGCCAATGCGCAAATAGTTTTGAATCAACTGTATAAACAAACTCAATTGCAGTTGTCTAGCGGTATAATTTTGCTTGCGCTCGTAGATAACAGACCTAGAGTATTAAATCTTCAAGAGATCATATTCTATTATCTAAACTTCCAGCGAGAAGTCATCACAAGAAGGACCAAATTTGACCTAAAGAAAGCGGAAGAGAGAGAGCATATTATCAAAGGTTTGGTCATAGCCGTCAATAATATCGATGCTGTCATAAAGATCATCAAACAGAGCGAAGATAAGAACGACGCTATGGTAAAACTAGAGGAAAAATTTGAACTGTCCGAAAGGCAAGCCAACGCAATTCTGGAGATGAAATTGAGTAGACTCACTGGACTAGAAGTGGAAAAACTGAACGCTGAATTGAATGAGTTGGAGCTCATGATCAAGAACTTGAAAGAGATTCTATCAGACGATGGAAAAATCAATGACATTATCAAAAAAGAACTTCTTGAGATAAAGGCAAAATATCCTACCCCTAGGAAGAGTGAAATCGTCATGGATTACAATGATATTGATATAGGTGACTTGATTGAACGTCATGAAGTGGTCATTTCTCTTACCAGTCAAGGATATGTGAAGAGATTGCCTGTCAGCGAGTACAGGTCGCAACACAGGGGCGGTCGTGGAGTGAACGCTCACAGGACCAAAGAAGAAGATTTCGTGACCGACATTTTCGCTGTGAACAGCCATGATGAATTGATGTTCTTCAGCAACAAGGGCAAAGTATATATGCTGAAAGCATATGTCATCCCTGAAGCAGGACGACAGAACAAAGGCAGAGCATTGGTCAATTTGCTACCTTTGGATGCGGATGAAAAGATCAACACTATTCTAAAATACTCGCATGACGATGAAGCATATTTGGTATTGGCGACCAAACACGGCCTAATCAAGAAGACAAAACTTGTTGAATTTGGCAATGTGAGAAAGAACGGGAAAATCGCCATCAAATTGAATGATACGGACGCGCTTGTCTCTGCTAAGATCGTGCATCCTAATGATGAATTGTTGATAGCGGCGGACAATGGAAAATGTCTGCGCTTCAATGAAAAGAGTATTCGTCTCGTGGGCAGAAATTCACAGGGTGTCAAAGGTATGAAGATTGAAGACGGAGAATCAATCGTTGGTCTAATCGTTTTGGATCCTAAGCTAGACATTTTGACTGTCACAGAAAAGGGATATGCTAAACGCAGTCGACCAGAAGATTATAGATTGCAAGGTAGACGCGGTAAGGGGATCAAAGCGGGAGTGTTTAACGACAAGACGGGCAAAATTGTTGCAGTTATGCCAGCAGCTCAAGATAAAGATGTCTTAGCCATATCTAGTGATGGTGTTATGATAAGGACGAGTGTAGACAGTATCAATTTAGTTAGCCGTACTAGTCTCGGAGTTAGGTTGATGAAAGTCAGCGCCAATGACAGAGTCGTAAGTGTAGCCATAGTTGATGCAAATCATGACGATGAGGAAGAAAATTTGACGGAAGAAAATACAAATGAAGAAAAAGAATAATATTCATGAAGGACATAGACAGAGATTAAAAAATAAATTTTTAGAATTTGGATTAGATGCATTCAGTGAGCATGAGATTTTGGAACTTATGCTCACGTATTCTATTCCGTATAAAGATACCAATGAGTTGGCGCATACCTTGTTGAATGAATTTGATAGTCTGTATGGCGTGTTGAATGCTGAATATGATGAATTGATCAAAATAAATGGAATTGGTAGAGAGAGCGCGATATATCTAAATTTGTTGAAACAATTCTATACAAAATACGAGATCAGCAAGGATAATCACACCAATTATATTTTGGAAAATCTGAAATCAACTGTAACATTTTTTAGAAAACGATTTACTGTTGATAAAAAAGAAGATTTTTATTGTCTGTGTCTTACGAGTAAATATTCTTTGATCAAAGTGATAAAATTTGAAGGTAAAGATGACATAAGCGTTGATTTTAATATCAAAGATTTGTTGTCAAAAATTACAGCTACGCAGGCGAGTTCGGTCATATTCATTCATACACACCCTTTTGGTGGGGTGGAGCCTAGTAAACAAGATATAGATATGACCTATAAATTGTTTGTACAATGTAATTTGTTGGGTATAATTTTATATGATCATGTGATTTTGAATGAAAAAGATTATTTTTCTATGAAAGACATCATTCACGAGATGGAGAAACAATTTAATTCTAATTTAAACTTTATTTATAAAAAATAGTCTATAATTTATGTATTTAATTGCCAATACAGGAATAAATTAAATAATGGTAAAATCAAAGATAAAAAATTTCATTATTATTATATTCTTACTGTTGATGACAGTATGTCTTTCTGCCTGTAGTGAAGTGCGCGCAATGATTATGACGAACGAAGATGGGACGATTGATGAGCTTGTGTATGTTTCTTTAAATCAAGAAGAGATTGAGAATAGCGGGTACAGTTTAAATGAAATAAAACAGAGGATAGAGACTTCTAGCATGAACGAAGCGAATAGAATTGTATCTAGTTTCAATCTTAGGATACAGATTGCATTGTCTACTACTACTCAGGTGATGATGAGACTAGAGCTGCAATCATATTATGATGGGATAGCAGTTGTTGGCAACAGTTGGGAAGAAAATACTTACGTGATTGGCTTAAGGTACAAAAATATCAATGTATATAGATATTATTACAACATTACTGAAGCAAATACCGGATACAGTGATATAGATGAACATTTCTTCTACAATACCGTGTATTATAATTCTACAAATCTTTATGCTGACTATCATGATCTATATGATAGATTGACGAGTTATTATTCTAGTTATTATCCTGATTTAATTGATAGTGAAAATAATCAACTTTTATATACTTATGTAACTGACCTTCATCGTGAACATAGCAATGCTGATTATATTAGTAAAATAGATGGATTGTATTATCACACATGGGTGATAGATCAAAACGACATTGACGAAAATATAGTGATATATTATAACCTGGCGAATCAAACAAATTGCATTTTGATTTGCATTGCCATAGCGGTGGGTATATGTGCCGTGTTAGGTATAATTGCGTTGATAATTAATAAAAAAAGGAAAAAGAATACTGATTAACAGTATTCTTTTTTACCAGTCATATCTTTTTGAGGGAATTTTGATGTCATCATAAAATTCTAGATATTTTTCTTTATTTTTATCATAATAAGAATTATTATAATGTTGAATTTTTGTGGATTTTTTAATGATTTTTTTATTTTTTGGTAATTTTTTTAATATTTTTATTTTCGGCATTGATTTTTCCTTTTTATTAATTTAGCATTTTTTTATAAAAAATCAAAATATTTAATTAAAAATAAATAAAAAATCCACAAAAATTAATATTTTTTGTGGAAATCTATACTTTTCTTTTCATTATAAGGACTTAAGACAATTTTATTTTCAGCTAAACTTTTCTTGACGTCAATCACGCGTTGGTTGCTGGACCCTTTGAACCTTAAGGTTATATCTTTTAATTCTTCTTTGAATTCGCCATCGACCAAAATGTCAATGTAGGATAGCAATTCTTTTGTCCATGGGCAGTGTGCTCTACTAGGAGAGAGCAATTCTCTGTCAAACAGGTAGCCTGAATAGCACCATATGGTTTTGTTCGGATAGATCTCTTTTACACGTTTGACAAAAGGCAGGAGCGCCTTTTGATTGGCTGGCTCCATTGGCTCTCCACCCAGCAAAGTTAAGCCATTTATATGTTCGGGGGCGAGATTGGAGATGATTTCATCTTCAACTTCTTTGGTAAATGGTTTTCCGTAATTAAAATCCCATGTCTCTTGGTTGAAACAATTTTTGCAATGATGAGTACAGCCACTGACGAAGAGGGATACTCTCACCCCCTCGCCATTAGCTATATCATTGTATTTAATATTTCCGTAATTCATATGATCCTTTATAAGTGCAATACTCTATCTCTAATTTCCTGCGTTCTACCTTGGTTCCAGAATTGACTACCAATATAGCCACAAGTCCTTCTCGCTACATTCATCTTAGTTTGATCTTTGTTCCCGCAGTGTGGGCAAACCCATATCAATTTGCAGTCATCGTCTTCTTCAATCATGATTTCACCGTCATAACCGCATACTTGGCAGTAGTCGGATTTTGTATTCAGTTCTGCATACATTATATTGTCATAAATATATTTAATAACCTGCAATACAGCTTCAATATTATCTTGCATATTTGGAACTTCAACATAACTGATCGCTCCACCGCCTGACAATGCTTGGAATTCACTTTCAAATTTAAGTTTATCAAATGCATTGATAGGTTCAGTGACATGTACGTGGTAACTGTTGGTAATATAATTTTTGTCAGTCACGCCAGGGATTATACCGAACCTTCTTTGCAAACATTTTGCAAATTTATATGTAGTGCTTTCTAGTGGTGTTCCGTAGATGGCGAAGCCAATATTGGTCTCTTTTTTCCATTTGTTGACCATATCGTTCATATGTTTCATGATTTCAAGGGCAAAAGGAGCGGCTTCTGGGTCGGTGTGAGATTTTCCTGTCATGTATTTTACGCATTCGTACAAGCCAGCATATCCTAGAGAGATGCTAGAATAGCCACAATACAAAAGTTTGTCTATCGTCTCTCCCGGTTTTAGTCTCGCGATTGCGCCATGTTGCCACAAGATTGGAGCGACATCAGAGACTGTGCCTTTCAATCTGTTGTGTCTGCACATCAAAGCTTCAAAGCACAGCTCTAATCTTTCATCGAATATCTTCCAAAATTTATTGTAATCGCCGCCACTAGATAATGCGACATCTGGCAAATTGATTGTAACGACTCCTTGATTGAATCTACCATAGAATTTGTAGTTGCCATTTTCATCTTTCCATGGAGCCAAGGCGCTTCTACAACCCATGACTGGGAAGCAGTTGCCTTCTTTCAATTCTTTCATCTTCTTCTCGCTGATATAGTCTGGGACCAAACGCTTTGCCGTACATTTCGCTGCCAATTCAGTAAGATAGTAGTATTTGCTATCTGGATGTATATTGCTTTCTTCTAGAACATAGATGATTTTTGGGAAGGCTGGGGTGATAGGAACACCTTTTTCATTTTTGACTCCTTCGTATCTTTGTTGAAGAGTCTCTTCAATTATTAAAGCTAAATCTTCGCGCTCACGCTCATTTTTTGCTTCGCCAAGATACAAAAATTCTGTCACGAATGGTGCTTGTCCATTTGTGGTCATCAAAGTGATCACTTGATATTGAATTGTCTGAACACCGCGATTGATCTCTTTTCTGACACGCTCTTCGGTGATTTTGTGCAAAAGTTCTTCATCGACATGTCCGCAGGCTTCTTTCAATTCTTCCTCAACTTCTTTCCTAATTTTTTGACGACTAACTTCTACGAAAGGTGCTAGGTGGGCTAGACTGATACTTTGACCGCCATATTGACTAGATGCGACCTGCGCCACTATTTGAGTGGCAATATTGCATGCCGTTGAGAATGAATGTGGGCGCTCTATCATGGTATTTGAAATGACGGTCCCATTTTGTAACATGTCCTCTAAATTCACTAGATCGCAGTTGTGCATCCTTTGTGCGAAATAGTCGGCGTCGTGGAAGTGGATTAAGCCTTCTTCATGCGCTTTCCAAATATGAGCGGGCAGTAAAAACCTTTTTGTCAAGTCTTTGCTCATCTCACCAGCCATATAATCACGCTGGACGCTGTTGACGGTAGGATTTTTGTTGCTGTTTTCTTGCTTTACTTCTTCGTTCTTGCAGTCAATCAGAGCGAACACCTTTTCGTCTGTGGTGTTAGCTTGTCTGGCGAGTTGTCTATCATATCTATATGTAATATAATTTTTTGCGACTTGATATGCTCCTTCGCTCATGATGCTCAATTCTACCATGTCTTGAATTTCCTCAACGCCTACAGCACGTCCCATGTTTTCACATTCGCTAGTTACGCTAGAGACAATTTTGTCAATTTGGTCATCTTTCAAGCGCTTTGATAATTCGTCGACAGAATTGTTGGCTTTGCTGACAGCAATCTTGATTTTTTCAGGATTGAAGATCACTTCTTGACCATTTCTTTTGATAACTTTCATAAATTCCTCCCTCAAGTTTATCATCAAATAGTTCTAGATATTTGACTTTACACTCCTATTATACTATAATGAAATAGTCAATATTGTTGTTTTTACAACAAAATCAAAAAAACATGGAACATTTTAATGAATTAAAAGCAACCAAAATATTTCGTTCTGCGTCTGAATTTGAGTGCCAGGCGATGATGTTTTGTTTCAAAACTAGGTTCAAAACATTTGACAAAAATCAAAACATTATATCACAGGGAGATCCAATGCATGATGTCGTTTTGATACTCAAAGGGGCGGCAAATGTAGAAAATATAGATAGTTTGGGCAACATTTCTATTTTGATGCAACTGAAGAAAGGTGATGTCTATGGGGTTGAGTCCGCATACGCGGGGGACGAATTTTATAAGGACAGTTTGATAGCGACCGAAAAGACGCTAGTGCTTTTCATGAACAAGCATCGATTGATTACGCCTTGCGAAAATAGATGCAAGCGACACGATTTGGTGGTCAAAAATTTGATGCAAATGGTGGCAGAAAGCAACATAAAATTGCTTGACAAACTTTCACACATGTCAAAAAAGACTACGAGAGACAAACTCTTATCCTATTTTACATCAATGAGTGAAAAACAAAAGTCCAGTTATTTTGAAATACCGTTTAATGTCACTGAACTGGCGAGTTATTTGTCTGTTGACAGAAGTGCTATGTCGAATGAACTGAGCAAAATGAAAAAAGAAGGTTTAATTGATTATGACAAAAAGCAATACCATCTTATTAAACACAAAAAATATGAATAGATTAAATTTGCTTTTACTATTTTGAATTTTATAGTATAATATATTATATGAAAAAAATATCTAAAGATATAAATATAATATTTGCGATATCACTGATAGTCAGTGTGCTTTTTGTGGTGGGAATACCATTGATTGCGGTGTTCGCGGGGGACAATTGGATTTTGATGACCTTAGGGATAATTTTTGTCGTGGTCGGCTTTTATGGCTCGCCGTTGTTGTGGATAAGTTATGCGGGGAAGAGAAGGACTAGACGTGTTATAGAAGCAATTGAAGAAGAAAATTTGTACATCAATTCAGAGATTGCGAGTCAACTATCCATGAAAGAGAAAGAAGTAAAACAAGAGATATACAAGGCTATCAACAAGAAATATCTCACAGGATATATCTATGATGGCGAAAAGATCACGGCGAACAACAAGCAAAAACAGACACCTGCTTTGCATATCAAAAAATGTAACAATTGCGGTGGCAAATTAGAGATAAGAGATGACAAATGGTATTGCCCTTATTGTGAGATGACATTTACCTTTGAAGAAATCAAATAGGTGAAGCTTTTAGAAAGAGCGAAACAAAAAAGGATAATGAATGATATTATCCTTTTTTAGTTTTTAATAATCTTATGCCTAGTTTAGTGATCTAATTTTCTTTCCCTATAAAGAAGACTGCGAGCAGGCCCGGACCGGTATGACATCCTATCACTTGGGTCAAATCTGTGATGATTGGTTCAACACCCAATTTTTCATTGAGCATGGTTGCCAATTTGTTGGCGTCATCTTGGCAGACGGCATGATCTATGAAAACATATTTCGTGTCCGCTATCTTTTCAGCGCAAATGTTTGCAAGTTCACTGATCGCTTTTCGTCTAGAGATGACTTTCTTGTATGCCACAAGACGCCCTTGATCGTCTACACGTAAAATAGGTTTGATGTTTAGAAGAGTTCCTAACATGCCGGACACTTTGCTGACTCTACCACCGCGCACTAGATATTTCAACTGTTCTACAGTGAAATAACTGCATGAATATGGGATTAGTTTTGTGACCTCGTCGGCGATTTCGTCTATTGTCTTGCCTTCACGCATCAGGTCAAATGCTTTCATGACTAGCATGCCTTCGCCAGACGCAGCGTTTAGTGAGTCTATGACAATAATCTTATTTTTGTGAGTTTCGTTCAATTCATCCGCGATGCGTTTCATCGTAGCGGTGCTACCGCTAAGGGCGGAAGAAAAGCCGATATGCAAAATGTCTTCACCAGACTTTAATAATTCTTCAAAATATTCTCGTGCTTTGTATTCATTGATCTGTGCCGTGGTGGGAGTAGCCCCCTCGCGCATATATTGATAATATTCTTCAATAGGTAGATCTGTGCTCAAATCGTCATAAGTTTTGTCATTTAGATTGATCTGCATGGGGATCATTTTTATATTCATTTCGCCGTAGTATTCTTTCGGTAGATTCGCTGTCGAGTCTGTACTTAATATCATTGTTATTTCTCCTTTTTTAATTTTAAATGTACTAAAGTCTCCACACTGTTCGTGTTAGGAAACATATCATAGGGTTCGATATAGTCAATTATATAATATTTTGTGAGATAACGCAAATCTTTTGCTAAAGCAATTGGGTTGCATGAGATATATACTATATTTTTGACGCCAATAATTTTATTCATGATTTCCTTTCCGCAACCTTTTTTTGACGGGTCAAGAATAAGGGTGTCGACACTTGTAAGCAGGGGATCAATCTTGACAAAAAAATCACCCAATATATTTGTTAGATTGTCTATGTTGTTATCTCTCTTTAGCTTTTCAGCTGATTTATGTGAAGCTGAAGAGATCTCTATGCCATACACATGTTTTGCTTTGCTTGCCAAAATGCCTGACAACAAGCCCTCGCCACTAAAGCCATTGACGACAACGCTGTTTGGCTTTATCAAGTCTAGCACTTTTTGATAAATGATGTCTTGAATTTCAATATTCGTTTGATGAAATCCCAACAAATCGACAGAATATGTCAAATTGAAATTGTTGATAACTATCTCTTTTATGCCAGATACATGAATTGTCTTTCCGCTCAGTACGACTGAATCTCGCCTGTTGTTGATGATTTTGTATAATCCTATTTTAGAAAAATTGTTTTCTAGAAGAGTATAAAACGCGGAGCAATCAAAATCACTTTTTATGATCAATCCCACCAAAATCTGATGCGCAATCGCACGCACTACGAGATGTTTGATCAAACAGCTTTTGTCCTCATCTAGAGAATGTAAATAATCTTTGAAAATAGAGAAAACTTTGTTGATATCATCGTTCATCAACATACAATATTCAATGCTCACGATGTCGTTAGAGCCCTTTATATAAAAGCCTAGATTTTTGTTGTCGACATTAAAACTTGATTTGTTCCTATATTTAAATTGACGGGAAGGTTGAGTGGGGAGAACATCTAGGTCAATGTCCGCAATTTTTTTGAGCGTCTTTTTTACTAAAAGTGATTTGAAATATAATTGATGAGAATATTTCATGTGTTGCAGATTGCAACCACCACATTCATAAAAATATGGGCATGGAGGAGTGACTCTTTCTTTAGAAAAACTGTTTATATTAGTCAAAGTCGCGAAAGCATAATTTTGTCTGTCCTGATCCACTTCAAACTCCACATCTTCGCCAATTAAAGCATTTGGAATGAAATAAGTCTTGCCATCGACTTTTCCTATTCCTTCACCATTCATTCCATAATCAAATATTTTAGTATGCATTGTATGATATAATTCCTTTTAACCCAGAACGGATCAGATTTGCTAAAAATGTCGACATATCTTTTAGTTCGCAGTCAATGTTGCCTTTGAACCAATCCGCATACGTATTCACAACTCCACCTACGATATATTGCACGGCAATTTTAAAATTCTCATAGTTCGTGACATATTTCATGACCTTGAAGTTGTTGGATATCAACTTTAGAATTGATTTCTTTATTTTTTCTAGCAATTGATTATTGTCGCTGGCAGTCAAAAACAACTTGTAATATTTCAAGTCTCTATTCAAAATGTCGTTTAGTTTATCTAATATGACTTCGGGAGATTTGTCAATGTCGTACTGACGAAAATCTATTTCTATCTCTTGAAAGTTCTCTGCCAATTCATTTTCGATATAAATAGACACGTCTTGAAGATTTTTGAAATGCAAATAGAATGTCCCCCTATTTATGCCGGCACGTTTCACTAAGTCGGTCACTGTAAATTCGTCTCCCATTTCAATTAACAGGGTCAAATAGGTGGAAGTGATCTTTTTTCTGCTTTGTATTGAATTTTTATATTCCGCTTTTTTCATAGCATGATAATATTAAAAGTAAACAAAAATGTCAAATGTTGTCTAGTATTTTTTCTAAATTCGCTAAATTAATCCTTATTTTAATAAAATGTTTGAAATAAAAAATTATTTATAATATAATACAAATATAAACAAATGTTTATTATTAATTTTTAATTCAAGGAGTTTTTATGAAGAAAATAGCTTTGGTTATTGATAATTCTGGAAGTCTAACTAAAGAAGAAATGGAGAAGATTAAGATCACAAAAATGCTTCCCATCTCTTTCATTGTCAATGGAGAAGAGTATTATGAAGGTGAGAACATGTCATATGAAGAGTTCTACAAATATCTTCAGGACAAAAAGACAGATGTCAGCACATCTCAACCTAGTATTGAAAACATAAAAGACGAGTGGAGAAATATCTTGAAAGAATATGATGAAATTGTTTACATAATTCTTTCATCAGGACTGAGCGAAGCATGTAACACAGCTATAAATGCTAGCCACCTTGACGAATTTGAAGGCAAAGTGTTTGTGGTAAACAATCAGCGCGTGGCATATATGAACAAGATGGCCATATTTGAAGCAAGATATATGATAGACCATGGCAAGACAGGCAAGGAGATCAAAGAATATCTTGAAAAGACGAGAAGTGAATGTGGCGTGTATATTGCTGTGGACACATTGAGATATTTGAAAAAGGGTGGTAGAGTCACTCCTGCTGCCGCTGCGATTGGTACACTTTTAAACATCAAACCAATTCTACAAATTCATGGTGGAAAGTTGGACGCATATGCCAAAGTTATGTCCATGAAACAGGCTAGAGCCAAGATGATTCATGCGACAAGAAAAGAGATTGAAGAGAAATTCCCTGAAGAGATGAAAGAGGGGAAAGTCTATATAGGCATGGCACATAGCTTTGCTGATTTGAATGCAAAAGAAGTGAAAGATTTTGAAGCAGAAGTGAAACAAGCGTTTTCAGATCTTCCATTCTTTACCAATGATCCATTGCCATTGTTTATAGTTTGTCACACAGGTCCGGGCGCTTTAGCAGTAGGCTACTGTGTGGATAGAATGGGGAGTATTAAAGAGATAAATTAAAGCGGAGGTTCCGCTTTTTTATATGTTTTTATTGTCTAAATAAAATATTTTTGCTACAATTATTTCATGAATAGTTATGAATTGATTATAAATAAGTCAAAATTCATTTCATACCGATATGATTTGTCTACATTAAGCGATGTGGAAACTATTTTGTCATCCTTAAAGAAACAACATAAAAAAGCTACACACATATGTTATGCGTACATCTATAATAGAGACTCTGTGCATGAAAAGTGTAGCGACGATGGTGAGCCCAGTGGGACTGCGGGGTATCCTATATTAAATGTTTTGAAAAAGAAAAATCTAACCAATATACTTGTCGTCGTGGTTAGATATTTTGGCGGTATTAAATTAGGTGCGGGTGGACTTACTCGTGCATATACCAAAGCATGCGCGGAAGTGTTAAAGTGATCAAAATTCGTACTCTAAAGATTTTTTGATACACCTTTGGGAGTAGTCATCAGTTGATTTTATTTTATAGAGCTCAAGCGCTCTATATTTTTTGTCCCTTTTTGTCATTTCTTTGTATGATAACAAATCTTTTAAAAAATCTTCATTTTGTTCACAACTCATTATTGTGTCTAGCAAGGTAAATAAATACTTATAACTTTTTCGATCGGCATCTATTTCGATAGGGTGAAGGTAGTTCAATGAGTCATTGTGCTGATTGAGCGAATGGCGTAATTTTTTGTGAGTCTTAATTTTTGGGATCTTTTCCAACACAGTTTCTATATCGTATTTTTGAACTTCATAGTCTGAAATGCTTTTATAGTTTAACAAATATTGAACAATATGCTGGAATTCATGTCCAGCATCTACCAACAATTCAATAAAAGAACCTTTTTTCCTATCAATTATTTCTTGCAAGAGCCTTTTTTGAATATGGACGTGAAAGACGTCTTTAATTTGGTACATAAAAGCAGAGACATTACATTCAGACGAGTAGTCATGGTGTATTACTAATTTAAAATCGAATAGATCAATACCATTTAGCCTCAAAATGTATTCATTATAATAATATAAAAAATTGATAGTCTCGTCTTTTGACACAGAGCCATAGTCATGTAACGTTTTGAAATACTGCTTCATTAGTGATAAAAGCTTGTTATCATCAATTTTGTGTAGTTTTTCTAAATTCATAAATCGATTTTAATTCATTATTTTGCTTTGTCAATGATTTTTATGAAATTCGTTGCAAAATACGAAGGATTATGCTAATATATATGCATGAATTTCAAAAGATGTTTGGCAGACAGTATCGACCTAGAATTAGAAAACGTGGATTTTGAAAATTTAATAGTTGAAAGCATATCTCCTGACAAGGGAGATTATTGTTTGCCATGTTTTTCTCTTGCTAAACTTATGAAAAAAAATCCGCTAGAGATAGCTAACATCATACTCGCATCTATAAAACAGACGGATTTGATCGAAAAAGTGGAAATACTCAATGGATATATCAATTTCTTTTTGAATAAATCTTATGTCGCAAAAAATGTTTTAGAGAATTTTAACATTGCAGATCTAAAATTAGCTGATGGGAAAGGTGAGATCGTTTTGATAGATTATGGCAGTCCGAATCTAGCAAAATCTTTGCATATAGGGCATCTAAAGACTACAATTATTGGAGAGAGTTTGGCAAGGCTTTTTGAGCAGTGCGGTTATGTTGTAAAGCGACTGAACTATGTTGGAGATTACGGCACTCCTTTTGGCAAGATGATTGGCGGCATGCTAAAATGGGGAAGCATGGAAGAAGTGAAGCAAAAGGGTAATGATGTCCTGCAAGATTATTACATCCGCTTCAATCAAGAAGAAAAAGACAATCCAGAACTCACGCAATTGGCGCGTGACATATTTAAGAAAATTGAACTCAAAGACAAAGAAATATACCCTATCTACCAGACCATAGTAGATATAGCGCTGGCGGAGGCGAAGAGGATGTTCGATCTGTTGGGAGTGAAATTTGACGACTATAGGGGAGAGATGTATTTCAATCAATTCGCTCCACAGGTCATAAAAATGTTGGAAGACAAGAATCTATTGGTCGAAAGTCAAGGGGCAAAGATTGTGGACCTAACTCCGTATGATTTGACTCCGGCAGTGATATTGAAAAACGATGGCACCACATTGTACACCACACGAGACATCTGTGCAGCCATAGAGAGATATAAAGAATATCACTTTAATAAAATGATTTATGTCACAGCAATTCAGCAAAATTTAAATTTTCGACAATTATTCAAAATTATGGAGCTGGCGGGATATGAATTTGCGCACGACATGGAGCATGTGTCCTATGGCATGATGAGTCTACCTGACGGGAAAATAAGCTCGCGCAGGGGCAAGCAAGCTGTTTTAGTGGATTTGATGGACTATGCTTTGAGTGAAGCCAATAATATCATCAAGGGTAGAAAATTTGAAATCGAAGACCCAAGCGATGTTGCAAAAAAAGTTGCCAGAGCAGTGCTGAGTTTTGCTGTGCTAAAAGTGGACAGGAACAAGGACTGCGTGTTTGATGTGAAAACGGCGTTCTCTTTTGAAGGCGAGACCGCGCCATACATGCAATATACTTATACAAGGATAGAGAGTGTTTTAAGAAAATATAGAGATACCAAAGATAAAGCAGATTATACATGCTTCAATCAAGACGCTTTCGAACTTGTAAAATACATTAATGATTTCTCTATCATCATCAGACAAAGTCTGATCAAAAGGGATCCAAGCATTATGGTGAAAAGACTGTTGGATATCTGTAAAGCATTCAATAAATTTTATACAGCGACAAAAATCCTTGATGATAATGTGGCGGCAACAAAAGCAAAAATTAACTTAATCACAGCGTTAAAAGATGTTCTAGCATTGGGATTTAATTTAATATGCATTGATACATTAAAAGAGATGTAAAAATTGAAAAATGAAACTAAAAAAGATAATGTGAATTGACATTATCTTTTTTTGTCGGTTCGAAAATTTCTAGCCCACCTTTAAGGACTTATATGACATGTGTAAAATTGTCAGAGCTGACATCCAATAGCGTTATATTTGTCTCAGCGCCATCACGCATAACTTTTATGATGATATCATCTCCTTCACATACGGTTAAGAGCATGTCACCAAATTGGAACGCTCTAGTTATTTCATAAGTGGTACCATTAATTTGAATAGATTTGATGATATCTCCTTCTTGGAAATCGGCAATAGTTGTGTCAGACACTGCTGTTATGACAGCGTCATCAGTTATCGTAAATTTGTTTGACGAATAAGTGACCTTGCTGTTTTGAGATGTGACGGTGAGCCCTAAATCTAGTTTTACTACGCCGGTAGATGTGTTGTCTTTTGCAAAATTATATATGATGTTGTCTGCGACTTTAGTGACGTTGTCTACAGGCAGAGCGTAGGCGTAATTATCTAATGGAGTGTTGTCGCTAGAATATACCGCTTTTGCATTCACAATACCTATCAATTCACCATTGGAATTGTACAATCCACCGCCAGAGTTTCCGCCATTTACTGCTGCATCTATACGCATGACTCTAAATGTGATGATAGTCTCTTCATCCGCTCCTTCCATGGTCAAATATTCGCTTTCTACTGAGACAATACCTTTTGTCACGCTGATGCCTTCACCTTCTGGATTCCCTATGGCAATTGCGGTGTCAGCTACAGAATAACTGTCAGCGATATCAACCGAACGTGCGCTCGGATTGTTGTCTAATAGGTCCTGAGTGGATACCCTCAACACTGCAATATCATAATTCATTGATCCGCCTAAATATTCACACTTTACAGCGCCACCATTGAATTCTACCAAAGGATAGCCATCATCGTTGTTGGTGTTTTCATGTTTTACAATGTCTTTATCCACACCATATTGGTATATATAAATATTTTTGCCAATTTTATTGGAAGTCATAGAACCAGCATAGTATACCACATGGTAGTTTGTAATGATGTAGCTATATTCGTCGTCCATTTTGTATATTACACCGGCACCGCATGAAATTTGAGTGTCAGGCGCCCAATGTCCAGGCCGATTGAGTGTGATGGTAGGTTGTTCGGCATAGACGGTTACTGCTGAAAGCATTGCTTTGTTAGTCGCTAACTGATCATTGTTTTCGTCATATTCAATTGACAAATAGTCTTTCAAAAATTGAGCAAATTCAGATTCTTCATACATCCCCTGACTGACACAATATTCAAATATACTTTCAATTGTCACATTTTGCCCATCTTCACCGTCTGTACCATTTTCTATTGTAAAAGTTGAAGTCGTGCCATCCGAATAGGTTATAGTGTACGTTTCATAATTTCCAACTGTCTCAGTCCTTTCAATTTTGACCACATACGGTTCTTGGGAGCAAGCACTGAACAAAAAAATGCACGGAATTAGTAATAATATCATTAAAAAAACTTTAAATTTTTTTATTATTTTCATAAGTTATACCTCATTTTTATTATATCACAGACAAAAAAAATTTATAAACTAAAAAAAATATGTTTTTTAAAATATTTTGATATAATTTTTAAATATGTTATTTTATTAAAGGGAACAGAGTATGAATTATCCTTATAAACACATGCATGGCGGTCACAGACAGCGCTTGAAGGACAAAGTAAGAAAAAATGGTTTAAATTCACTCAGCATTCATGAAGTGCTGGAATTAATTTTGACATATACTATTCCACAAAAAGACACCAATCAATTGGCGCATGAATTGATTAGAACTTATGGAAGTCTGTCTCAAGTGTTGGAAGCAGATTATCATGATCTAATGAAGAACAAGGGCGTAGGAGAAGAGACTGCACTATTCTTGAGTATGTTGCCGCGCTTGTTTGATATTTTCAAAGCTGATAAAGAAGAAAATACTATCCATTTTTTGCGTTCTCCTTATGAATGTGTCAAATATTTTAGGAGTAAATATGAAATCAAAAATAAGGAATTTTTGTATATAGTTTGCCTAAATTCTAGTTGCAAGATTGTCAAAACCTTTACAATTGAAGGGAATAGTGATAATAGTGTGTCGATAGATATCAAAAAATTTGCAAACATCATCAATAATGAAAATACGACATCAATAGTCATGTTTCATACCCATCCAAATGGGGATGTGAACCCAAGCAGAGAAGATATGCTTACGACTCAAAACATTTTGAATATATGTTGCATTATGAATGTCGCTCTGTGTGATCACATAATACTGAATGAAAAAGATTATTTTTCGTTCGGGAGAGAAAATCTCTTGTTTGAAATGTACAATAAGTTCAGTAAAAATTTTCCACTCTCTATTCGCGACAAGCAAGACATGTGTCAGCATATCGGGTTCAAGTATGAGGAATAATTGTCAATAGTAAAAATTTTTTCATAAATATAATTATGTAATTTTATTAAAAAATAAAAAAACAAATAAAAATAATTAAAAACATAATTTTTTTATAAAAAAGGATTTAAATGAAAAATTTTATTGACAATTTATTTTTTAATTTAATAGAAGAGATAAAAAATAAAAATATTTATGATATTTACAACCACATAGTCAACCAATTCAAAAAAATACCTTTTGCAACCCAAAAATCTATGGAAAATTATTTCAATAAATTTAATTATTGGGGGAAAATGAATATAAATGAAGAGAATTTTGAAATTTTTTATTTAAAAAGTTTAATTTTCAAAGAAAATATAGATGATTATATTTGGCTCTATAATAGATTGAGTGATTATAAATCAAAATATATTTTATATTCCATTCTAAACAATTTTTATAATTTTGATTTTGTAAATCTCAAAAACTGCATGGAACATATATACAAACAATATTTTGACCTAGATTTGATGCCAAAATGTGAAGATGAAAGCTTTGTTGATGTCGGTACATTTACTGGGGATACAGTGATTGATTATATAAAATCATACGGCAAAGATAGTTTTGACAAAATTTATTGTTATGAGATCAGTCCAGAAAACATAAAACAGATAGAGAAAAATCTATCATCCTATGAAAATATTATTATAAAGCAAAAAGCTGTAGCGGACAAAAATTGCACTCTACATTTTGACCTAAACAGCGAGCCGTCAGCCAACAAAATTTCAGAAAATGGTGGCATTGCAGTGGACGCTGTCAGCCTTGACAATGATATTTATGACAAGATAACTATGGTCAAAATGGACATTGAGGGGGCGGAGATGATGGCGCTTGAAGGCATGAAAAAGCACATTAAAGATGACAATCCAAAATTGCTGATAGCGGTCTATCACAACAATACGGATTTATTCCAAATTCCAAGAATGATAGAAAAAATTAACTCTAATTATGAATTCCATCTTAGATATTATGGCGGCTGCATTTATCCTACAGAAATCTGTCTGATATGTTTACCAAAAAAATAAAATGGATAAAAATTTATCCATTTTTTATATTTTTTATAAATTTTTATGATTTTTATTGTGTTTTTTCATTTTTCGTTGCTTTTTTTGTCTTTTTTGTTTCTTTTGCTACGATTGGTTTCCAATATGCTTCTATAATTCTAGATGCTCTAAAATAACTCACATTTGGACAGACTTTTCTATGTATGACAATGCCACGTCCCGCTGAAATGAAGCCAATAATATCATCCCCATACATAGGTTTGCAGCAACCCGCAAATTTGATCAAAATATTGTTGAGCCCTTTTATTCCAATCTGCTTGTCGGTTGGGGTGGATAGTGAGATCGTGTTTTCTTGCTTGATGTTTAGGTCCTCTTTTTGGATTTGTTTTTGATATGCTTGTGCCAATTTGTTGGCAATCAATTTCGCCGATATTGCGTTCGTACCAATGTTGGCATAAAATTCGTCCGGGTCGTTCATGTTGTAATATTTTAATATCTCGTCCAAATTCTTCTTCACCAGCAGTTTAGATACTGAATAGCCCTTTTCTCTGATTGCATTCTCTAGCATAGTTTTCCCAAGTTTTATATTTTCTTCTTTCATGTTTTTCTTGAAAAAACTGTTGATCTTGCTCCTAGCTTCGCTGGTCTTGCATATCTTTAGCCAGTCTCTAGACGGACCTTTTGAATTCGGATTCGTGATAATCTCTACCACGTCTCCATTGTTCAAAGTGGAGTAGGTAGACACCATTTTCCCATTGACCTTTGCGCCTACGCATTTGTTGCCAATTTCACTGTGGATAGCGTAAGCAAAGTCAAGTGGGGTAGAACCATTAGGTAGATATATGACCTTACCCTTTGGCGTTTGGACGAATATTTCACTGTTGTAAATATCCTGACTAAGTGAGTTCGCTAGTTCATCAATGCTGACATTCTCATTTTCCATCATCTGCCTTAACCATGCTAGACGGATGTCTAGATTGTCTTGTTTGCTTCGTTTTTCTTTATATAGCCAGTGGGCGGCGACACCATATTCTGCGTATTTGTGCATCTCTTCTGTTCGAATCTGAATTTCTACTGGGAAGCCTTCAAATTTCACTGTGGTATGTAAAGATTGGTAGCCGTTGGGTTTAGGGATGGCGATGTAATCTTTGAACCTATTTGCGATAGGTTCAACGACCGAATGCAATCTCCCTAAAAGGGCATAACATTCGGGCACGGTGGACACTATTGCGCGCACAGCTATTAGGTCATAAATGTTGTCTAGGTTGTGATCATTCAATTTTTTGTATATGCTGTAAATGTGCTTTTTCCTTCCGTAGACTTTGCCTTTGATGCCTAAATCCTGCATGCAATTTTCTACTAAAGTTTTCAGTCTCTCAACAATTGGTTGACGTTTGTGAAAACGCATATCTACTTCAGTTTGTATTTCATTGTATTTTTCCGGATTTTCAATCTGGAAAGCACCATTTTCAAGTTCTGTCTTGTATCCGGACAGTCCGAGCCTAGCTGACAATGGTGCATAGAGAGTGAAAATAGAGCGCGCTAACGCTTTCTTGTCCGCCTCATTTAATTCATCTGAAAAACGCAAATTGGTCACAATAAAGGCAATCTTTAGCATGATTATTCGTATATCTTTCGTGATGGCGAAAAACATCTTTCTCAAATTTTCCGCCTCTTCATTTTGCTGTGAGAAATTGATATTGTCCAATTTATCTAATATTTCTATAGTGCTATATATGTTTTCTGGATATTCGTTTTTTATGTCCTGTAGCGATGTCTTGTTTAATTTTAGACTAAAATACAATACACCTTCAAGTTTGTTGTCATCGCCAAGTTGCATATCGTCAAGTATTTTCAAGAGTTCATCAACTATCTTTTGTTGATGAGCGTCAAATTTGTGTTCAATTTTTTTTATTTCTTCTTTCATGATAATTCCTTTTGTATTTTAGCATATCTTTTTTAAAATTACAAACCTATTTGCAAATTTGTAAATTATTTTGCTTTTTCGACATATTTTTTGATGATAAGCTTGAGCTATGCAAGATATGTTCTATTTGAAAGACAAAATTAATAAGTTAGAATATGTATAATTTAAAGAGTGGAGATGTCCTGGAGCGGCTGAAAACTTCTAAATCTGGGTTGAGCGAATCGGAAGTAAGGGACAGGCTAAAGAAATATGGAAAAAATGAGTTAGAAAAAGAGAAAAAACAGACCTTTTTGAAGTCGTTTTTTAAACAGTTTTTAAACATAATGGTGGCAATTTTATTAGTGTCAGCTGTGGTGTCGTTGACGGTTGCTATTGTCAATAAAGAGTATGCGGATTTGTTTGAAGGATTTGTAATTCTTTTTATTGTCATTATGAACGCTCTGATAGGTGTGTTTCAGGAGAATAAAGCTGAGGCTTGCATCAATGATCTACAAAAGTTTGAAAAGACTATTGTCAAGGTGGTGAGGAATGGCGTCGTATTGAATGTGGACAGCACAGAGTTGGTTCCCGGAGATATAGTTGAGATGGAAGCGGGGAACATCGTCATGGCGGACATACGTTTGCTTGAGAGCAACAACTTTTCTTGCGACGAGAGTTCACTCACAGGTGAGAGTCTTCCGGTGGAAAAGAACGCGGATTTGGTGCTAAATAAAGCTACGCCACTCGCAGAGCGCAAAAACATGGCGTATTCGGGTAGCATGGTCACCAACGGCAAAGCGCGTGGAGTAGTGGTAGCGGTCGGCAAAAATACCGAATTAGGAAAGATAGCTAATCTACTGTTCAATGCAAAAAAAGAGATTACTCCGCTTCAAAAGTCCATAGATAAAATTGGGAAAATCATTACCTGGGTGGTGCTGGCGGTATGTGTGGTGATTTTGGCTATAGAACTGATTAGCGGAAATGGATTTATGAACGCTCTTATGACGTCGGTTGCCTTGGCTGTCGCTGCTATTCCGGAAAGCTTGCCTGCCGTGATCACTATCATACTAGCGCTAGGGGTGCAGCAGCTTGCCAAACGAAAATGTATAATCAAACATCTTCACGCAGTAGAAACGTTAGGAAGTTGTGAAATAATATGTACGGACAAGACGGGCACATTGACTCTAAACAAAATGCAAGTGGTGGACACATATTGGGACAATCAATTCAATCTAAAACAGGGGGATGTGTATCAAAATGTAATAAAATGTATGCTCCTTTGCAACAATGCGCGATTAGAAAAAGGCATGATTGTAGGAGAACCTACCGAGACGGCACTGTATGGATATGCGTTGGATTATTTAGACAAAGTCAATTATAAAATCATACATGAAATACCTTTTAATTCGACTAGGAAAATGATGAGTGTCATAGTGAATGATGGCGGGGTGAAAAGTTACACAAAGGGCGCTCCAGAGATTTTAATTGAAAAATGTAAATACATAAAATTAGGCAACAAGACTCTACCTTTTAGTGATGAGTTGAAGGAAAGGGTAAAAAGAGCGAATGACACTATGACAGACAAAGCTTTGCGAGTGATTGCCTTTTGCTACAAAGATTATGATATCTATAATCCAAAAGATGAATTGGAAGAAGATATGGTGTTTTTAGGGCTGGCTGGCATGATGGACAATCCTAGGCCGGAAGTAAAGGATAGTATTGAGAAATGTTTCAAAGCGGGCTTGAAGCCAGTCATGATCACAGGTGATCACAAAAGGACAGCTTTCGCCATAGCAAAGACGTTGGGGATAGCGACATCCATCAACCAAGTCATAACTGGAGAAGAATTGGAAAAGCTCACTGATAAAGAATTGAAACACAATTGTCAAAATTACACTGTGTATGCTAGAGTCTCTCCCGAACATAAGGTGCGGATTGTGAAGGCGTTCAAAGGACTGAAGAAGATTGTCGCCATGACAGGGGACGGCGTAAATGATGCCCCTAGTTTAAAGATCGCGGATATCGGAGTCGGCATGGGAAAATCCGGCACTGATGTAGTCAAAAATGTCGCAGATATGGTGGTGACAGATGACAATTTCGCATCCATTGTGGTGGCTGTTGAAGAAGGGAGAAAGGTGTATAGCAATATCCAAAAGGCACTGCAATTTTTGATATCTACTAATTGTGTGGAAGTGTTTGGGATGTTGCTCGCTTTGGTGTTCTTCCCGAATTTCACTTTCCTTTTGCCAGCGCAGATGTTGTTTGTCAACCTGGTCACTGATAGTTTGCCTGCATTTGCGCTCGGAATGGAAAAGGTGGAAAAAGAGGTTATGACTTCGCCCCCTAGGGACAGTTCAAGCGGACTTTTTGGTGGGAAAGTGGGAGTGGCTATCATATATCAGTCCATTTTGCAGACTTTGATTGTGATGATTGTGTATGTGGTCGGCATCAAATGTTATTCACCTAATGAGGCTAGCACAATGGTATTCTTCACTATAATATTTATGCAGTTACTCCACAGTGTAAATTGTAAGACAAACAATTCTATATTCACAAAAAATTTGTTTGACAATAGGACCTTTAATATCTGTTTTGTCATAACCCTTTTGATAAATCTCTGTGTTGCATGTATCCCATTCATGTATCCGTTGTTTGGTTTAGAATTTTTGAATTTTTCACAATGGATCGTCATCATAATTGCCTCAATCATTATAATTCCTACTTGCGAATTGTTTAAATTGGTGCTGCCGGATAGAAAGAGGACTATTAATTTAAGAAAAGCGCTGAAAGAACGAAGCTAATTTCGTTCTTTTTTGTTTGAAACGCATAAATCTTTTTAGTTTGTCAAAAATATTTACAAGGAGGAATTATGAGTGTTAGAGATAAGAGAATTCTATCTACCATCGTCTACTATACTTTGATCGCCCTGGCGCTAGTGAATGTAGGCTTCTTTATCTTTGCTCTTGTGGTAAAAGATGTTGTGATGTGGGCTAAAGTGATTTACTTTATTTGGTCAGGCTTGGTGATTGGCGTGTTGATTTTTGACATCATATGTACGTCTTCACATGAAGCAAAGGCAATCTCTGGTTGGATAGTGTATATCTTGAGTGTGTTGGCCGTGATTATGGCGGTCATATTGTATGTCATCAACGCTGGAGCGGATGGGCTTGCTACTGATTACTTCAATTTGTTTATATCCATATCATTGATCTCTTTGATGACTACTGGATATATGATTGCCAGTTGGTGCGTGGGTGAAAAGTTGGTAGAACACGCTACCAGTGAAGATGAATTGAATGCAAAAATAGCAAATAAAAATAACGACTAGAGTTTATAAATTAGTGACAAAAAAAAGATAGTGAGCACTATCTTTTTTTAAATTTTGTTATTTGTATATAATTTTTATATAAAAATGATTTTATTGTAATTTTTTAATAAATATATCAAAAAAAATATGAAATTTTATAAAAAATTAAAACAAAAAACTCAATCTCACCAAAGTACGAAGGTCATCTGGAGCGTATGATATTATGTAATTTCCCCCTTAATCAGCACGTTTAAAGTGAGAATCCGCCGTCTACGGTTATTATTTGTCCGGTGATAAAACTTGAGTCTAACGCTAAAAATTTCACGATTTTTGCAACGTCGTCTGGACTGCCTATTCTATTCAATGGTGTAGAGTTTACGATCTCCGAGATCGCTGAGCTATCTAGTTTTGCGTTCATCTTGGTGTCAATCAGTCCGGGACAAATCGCGTTGACGCATATGTTGCTTGGTCCCAATTCTTTCGCAAGAGACAATGTGAGCGTGTTTAGTGCGCCTTTTGCTGCGGAGTATATGCTTTCCATGCTGGCGCCTACATTCCCCCACATAGAAGAAATATTTATGATATTTCCGTATTTTTCGCTGATCATATGCTTTGCCACATGCTTGATTGTGAACACAATGCTTTTGAAATTGGTGTCGAATATATGATTGTAATCTTTTTCGCTCGTGTCCTGTATCTGTTGGAACAGGGACACCCCATGCGCATTGATCAGGACATCAATTTTTTTGAATTTGTATATG
This sequence comes from uncultured Clostridia bacterium, assembly GCA_944384465.1. GTDB lineage: Bacteria > Bacillota > Clostridia > Christensenellales > UBA1242 > Onthoplasma. Next base: position 106,402 of record CALWTK010000001.1, on the reverse strand, counting down.
ATATCATCAATTAATGCTTTTATCTCTTTTTCTTTTGTCAAATTACACTGATATAGGTATATTTCTGATGAGTGAGTTTGCCTGATGTTGTCTAATATATCTTTATTGTTGTGGTAGATTAAAAATAGGCGAGTGTTTTTGCTTGCCAATTTTTTTGCTATGGCAGAACCGATCCCACCATTTGCTCCCGTGATTAGAATGTTTTTCATATTTTTAGTATAGCACATTTAAAAATTTTATCAAAGAAATTTCATATTGTTTACAAGCTGTAAAATATTGTTAATTTATAAATATTATTGACAATCATTTTTGAAAATATTATAATTAAAACATGAAAAAGTTTTTGAAGGTGTTGGTGATCATTGTTTTAGTCGTTGGGGCGGTAGCAGGTACTTGTTATTTCTTTTACTCCCATATGAGAGATCAGATCGACGCATCGGCATCAGTTAGCGAATTTGTATATGGTGTCAAAAATAAAGATTTTGACGCCAAGATAGAGCGTGTGAATGGACTAGCTAATTCTAGATTTGATTTAATTATCACGACAGATTCAAAGATGAATGAAATGACCACGATTTTGAACTATTATCTGATACACGCTAAAGAAAAGGGAATAGATGAGGATAGAATAGTAGATAGGTTGGATGCTATATATTCATTGCAAGATAGTATTGACGCCATCATGGATGAGTATATTGTGAAATGCGACAGTGCGTCTTTTGACAGGATGACGGGGTCGAACGAACTTTATGATGCGCTGTGTTCTTATATTGTGGCATATGCGGACTTGATGAATATAATCAATTCAGAAATTGTTAATATATTACCTTATGCTAATGCGGATATAAAATTTAGCATGATTGACCTATATATAAATATTGTTACCAATACTTTCACTAATGTCACTAATAATATCAACGGATTGAGGCAGATAGCAAATAGCGCGAATATCAACCTTGTGAATACTTATTTGCAATTTGAAAACGGATATTTGAACACCAACAATTCGTCTGCCGGTGACTATTCATATTTGAATAACAATTTCATTGAATATTATTCTCAATGCAACGAGACGGATTTGGCAGCAGACTTTGCTAGGATTGTAAACAACACGACTAGTATTGACAATAATTCTACAAATGAACAGAGAGTGGCATATTATTTTAGAGAAATTTTTGGGATGTAGATATGAAAAAAAGAGTGTTGAGTTTAATATTGTGTTTGTTCCTAATACCAGGAGCTTTGATTTTCACTGCGTGCGGGGATGACAACGATTATAGTCTAACTAATCTTTCAAATGACTTTTATTCAATCGCCAACAATTATGAAAATGTCAATCTGACTATTGATAATGAATTTGAATTTGATTATTCCAATTTTGTCTATCAAGATGAACAATATTTTACTAATGCTATCAACACCACTGTTCCTTATACTTATTTAGGGACTTATTATAATCCTTTATTTAGCAATAGCATGTCTTTTGTGTATAATTATATCGATATATGTTCGACAGATAGTATTGAAGCTCCACAGAGCTTGAAAAATGAATTGAAACAAAATTTAGACAACTTCAATGCTGCTTTGAGGACTGTGGATGCGGACATCAATATGGTGGCGGAACGCTTGAGGTTCAACATCAACTCTAATGTGGATATCACGAACGAGTCATGCATGACAAGGCTGAAAAACCTTTTTGATAGTTATGATATGTTATTTTCTTCAGTGTACGCTTTGACCGATACGTTGGCTGAAATTTACTTTGATTATGCGTTGAATAATGCTAATCCAAATTATTATGATCAAAGTGTAGATGACTTTGATGCTTTGAGTGTGACATCAAATTTGAATGCAAAATTGAAATTACAGATAGCTAATTTGACTGAAATTTATACTGAATTATATGTTAGTGGCGGAAAATTGTCGACAGCATATACTACACAAGTGAATGGAGTGTTCGCATCTTTGGAAGAAAACTATTCAACTTATATGGCACAGGTCGCAGACATTGACAAGTCTTTTGATCCATCAATCGCTTCTACTATAAATTCGTCCGCCACTTTGAAGCAAAACTTCTATAATTTAGCAATAGAATTATATAATGTACAAGCAGCATTATACAATGATTTGGATATGTATAATCAAGCTAGAGCTGATATTGTCTATACTGTAATCATTGATGACGTCAACGCGACCACTTATGAGTTGATTTGCGTTGAAATAATAGACAATCACAAAGTTTTGCTAGATAATTATAACAATGTGCTGGTCGAAATTTTGTCCAGTATAGGAGTTTAGTGATGACGGAAAAGGAATTTGCTGAACTAGCGGATCTATTATATCCAAATGTCAAGGATGTGTCCTATTATTTTGAAAAATACAAAGATAGAGATGTCAATGGCGAAGTGACAAGACTTGGACCTAGTCCAACAGGTTATTTGCATATAGGTCATCTAATGCAGGCGCTGATACACAGGTTGTTGGCAAACGTTACGAATGGGATTTTCTATTTGCGTCTAGAAGATACTGATGCGAAACGTGAAATAAAGAATGCAGGAGAGATTGCGTACGACATGCTAGTCCGCTTTGGACTAAAGCCAGACGAGGGTTATCGTGGTGGTCAGGAAGAGATAGGAAAGTATGGACCGTACGTTCAATCAAACAGATTGGATATTTATAATGCCTTTGCACATGAATTGGTGAGATTGGGAAGAGCGTTCCCTTGTTTTTGCGCATCAGCCTCAGGCAAAGATGAAATCCTGAAAAGGCGAGAAAAAGAATTGAATGAGTCTTCAGACTTAGAAGTAAAGGACTCATGCAGAGATCTTACTTTGGATGAGATAAAAGCAAATTTAGAGCAGGGAAAATCCTTTGCTTTGAGACTGAAGAGCACGGGCGACATACAGAAGACACATGAATTCAAAGATGAGATAATGGGCAAGCGTGACCTGCGCGAAAATGCAAGGGATGATATTTTGATAAAATCCAACGGCGTACCTGTCTATGCTTTTGCGCACGTTGTTGACGACCATTTGATGAAGACCACTATAATTGTCCGCGGGCAGGACTGGTACCAATCGCTGCCTGTTCATATTGAACTAAATAGAGCGTTTGGGTTCAAGCCGTTTAAATATGCACACACGCCTAACATCTGTATTTTGGATGAAGAAAGTGGGAACAAGCGAAAATTGAGTAAAAGAAAGGATCCTTTTGCTAACGTCAGTTATTTCCTGGAGAAAGGGTATCCTATTGTGGCGGTGATAGAGTATCTTCTCACGCTACTCAATAGCGACTTTGAAATTTGGAGAAAGAATAATCCTACTCTGCCATATACAGAATTTCCTTTTAGTTTGAAAAAAATTGGTGTGAGTAGTCCACTGTTCGACTTTATGAAATTGAACGATATATCAAAAACAATTATTTCTAAAATGACCGCTGAAGAAGTATATGACGAGACTGTCAAGTGGGCGAGTGAGTGGGACAAAGCAAAAGTGGACATATTATCTTCAAATAAACAAAAACTTCTACAAATATTGTCTATAGATCGTGGCGGGGACCGCCCTAGAAAAGACATCACATATTTTAGTGAAGTTTTGGATTTATATAAATATGTATTACCTAATTTTGAGCCCGTATTTAATGTTGACGGAGTCGAGAGCAAAGATGATCTTGTAGCATTTTTGAAGGACTATCAGGAACAATACACCGAATTAGCCAGCAACCAGGACTGGTTTGACAATCTAAAGGAAGTAGCTAATAGACATAACTTTGTAGACAACAAATTGTATAAGCAGGTCCCAACAATGTACGCGGGAAATGTCGCCACTGCATCAAAATTCGTGCGAATATCAATCACTGGCAGTGAGAATAGCCCAGAACTCTATTCCATCATGAAAATTTTAGGGATGGAAGAGTGCAAATGGCGCATAAATAAGTTGATAAAATATTTGGCGAAATAAAAAATCTAGTTATTTAACTAGATTTTTTTGCCTTATAAACTATAAGTTAAATTGCTCATATCTACTGTATATGTCGTTGTATTAGCGCCATTGCTAACTTCTACTTTCCAGATCATATTCGAAGAGTCTGGATTTACACGCAATATGAAGTCTTCACTTGTCATGCCGTTTGCTTCAAAAGATTTTGCTGTGTCAGATAAATCAGTGTCTAGATTGTCCACAAATCCATATTTTATAGTTGAATTTGCGTCAAAGGTTAGGTGCAAGATAACATATTTATCACCCGCTTTAGCGACTCCTGCCCAAAATGCTTCTGCATGTTCAGCAGTCATAGTAGCTACATTTCCGTTGGCAATATATCTATTAGGTTCAATTTCAGTGATACTAAAATCTACAGCATTTTCAAATTCAACATCGCTGATTGATACAGGTGAATTCACTACTTGCAATGCTGGAGCAGATTCAAGAGTGTAGTTAGCTGGGTCGATTACGAATTTGTATAGACGCGCGTTTTCTTCTGTACCATCAAAACTGATTTTCACTGTCATTGTGCGAACAATGTCGTCAACGCCTTGGTACAAGAAATAGGTCGTTTGAGAAGTGGTGGCATTGCCAGAAGAGAATCCGCCATGCTTGATAGAAGGTTCAGCTTGGTGGTCGGTGCCGTAGAAATTGGTGATTTCAGCATAGAAACCTTCTTGTGTGGCTTCGTCATAGTTCACTTTGTTTACGACGTCAGAAGTAAATCTGATGAGAGCGAAGTTTTCTCTACCATCAGTGTAACCCATTTGGTCAGCGACAGCTTTGTTGTAAGGGACTTCACCAACAAGAGTGTAGACCGCTTCGAACCCGTCTTCATGAGCTTGTTCCCAACTAGTGCCTGCAACATTGTATTTTTCTCCAACAATATTTCCGTTAAAATCAATGTTGTATAGGATAGGACGAGCTTCAAGAGTGTAGTTAGTTGGGTCGATTACGAATTTGTATAGACGCGCGTTTTCTTCTGTACCATCAAAACTGATTTTCACTGTCATAGTACGTACAGTGTCGTCAACGCCTTGGTACAAGAAATAGGTCGTTTGAGAAGTGGTGGCATTGCCAGAAGAGAATCCGCCATGCTTGATAGAGGGTTCAGCTTGGTGGTCGGTGCCGTAGAAATTGGTGATCTCAGCATAGAAGCCATCTTGCGTTGCCTCGTCATAGTTCACTTTATTTACGACGTCAGAAGTAAATCTAATGAGAGCGAAGTTTTCTCTACCATCAGTGTAACCCATTTGATCAGCTACAGCTTTGTTGTAAGGGACTTCACCAACAAGAGTGTAGACCGCTTCGAACCCGTCTTCATGAGATTGTTCCCAACTAGTGCCTGCAACATTGTATTTTTCTCCAGCAATATTTCCGTTAAAATCAATGTTATACAAATTGGAATTCGTATTGTTGTTATTGTTATTCTCATTGTTGTCATCACCGCAAGCGGATAATACAAATACAGATGTGATAATAAGAGCGGTGACAATTAATAAAACAGCAATTTTTTTCATGTCGAGTGCTAATTTTTTCATATTTTTCTCCTTTTTTAAAAATTATATTGTAGAAATTTAATAAACAAATCAATTAAATAAATTTTTAATTTTTTGTTTTTTTCATTGACATTATTGATAATATCAATTTTATTATAAACTAAATGTTGAATTTTATGTGTAACATCTAGATTTTTCAAAATTTTTTGTATATATCATACAATACACTAAAAATTCTATTAATAATTTTAATAGATAATTATTAAATAATTATTAAATAAAATAAAAAAGTATATTATATTGATACTGTAAGAGTATTAATATTTAATAAATGCTTAAAAGACTATAGATAATTTAATATTATTAAAAAAAGGTTAGATATAAAGCCTGTATAATTAAATGCAAGTTTATAGCTATAATTACAGAGATTGAAAATGTTGCCATGTAACTAAGTAATACAATTATTTTTCTTGTTTTAATTTAAATTAATATAATAATTTGTATTGCTTTTAAACTAAAATACAAAATTAAAAAAATTGCTCAATATGTCTTCAGTTTTGAATCGTTATCACAAAATTTTTATTTTACAAATTTCCAAAAATTGTTCAAAATAAATGACTTTTACGACAATTTATATTATAATATATCTAAATAGGAGGGGTAATGGAGCGTTATATTTTTAACGAGTGTGTCTATTTAGGTGCGAATGCTAGAAGTTGTCTAAAAGACGAATTGAAGAAAAGGGGATTTAAGAAGGTCCTTTTGGTATCTGATGACACGATCATAAAAAGTGGAGTTTTACTAAAAGTTAGCAACATTTTGGACGAGGCTAATATCAAATATTTCATATTTTCCAATATCAAACCTAATCCAACTATTGAAAATGTGCATCTAGGGTTGGCAGCTTTGAAAAAATCAAAGGCGGATGTGATAATTGCTGTCGGCGGTGGGAGTGTTATTGATACAGCGAAGGCAATTGCAATCATAAAGAACAACAAAGAGCATTATGATGTGGTCAGTTTGAATGGTGCTGTGGACACAAGGAACAAAGCGTTCCCTGTAATTGCTATGCCTACGACAAGTGGTACTGCTGCCGAAGTTACGATAAATTATGTGATCACTGATACTAAGAAGAAAAAGAAAATGGTGTGTGTTGATCCGCATGATATTCCAATCATGTCTATAGTCGATGCAGAGCTTATGCAATCTATGCCGAAAGGACTTACCGCCAGCACTGGCATGGACGCATTGACACATGCTATTGAGAGTTTGATCACCAAGGGTGCCACACAGTTCAGCGACATGTTCGCTCTTGAGAGTATCAGGACGATCGCCAAATATTTGCCACTTGCTTACAAGAATGGAAATGACATTGAAGCACGTGAGAAAATGGCGTATGCCCAATACATTGTCGGAATGGGGTTCAGTAATGTTGGCTTGGGGATAGTGCACTCTATGGCGCACCCTTTGGGTGGGCGATTTGATATAGCACACGGCGTCGCAAACGCCATGATATTGCCTACAGTTATGAAATACAACGCGGACTCCAATGCAAAATCAAAATATAGGTTGATAGCTGAATGTTTTGGCATTGACACGAAAAAGGCGACCGATGAAAAATGTATAACTCTTGCTATAAACGCAGTGAAAAAGTTGAGCAAAGAATTGAATATACCGACATCACTTTCAGAATTCGGCATACAAGAAAAAGATTTAGACGTGCTGAGTGTGGACGCTTATAATGATGTTTGCACAGGTGGGAATCCGCGACCAACCAGTGTGAATGATATTAAAAAATTGTACAAATCATTGCTTTAATAAAAAAAGGAGGGGAAATTTATGAAAGCATTAACAGGGTTTAGTACCAACAAAGTGGCGTATGAGGCAGGGCTAGAAGCGGCTAAAATGGCCGGAAAATCAAAAGATGCAAAATTAGTTTTTGCATATATGAGTTGTGATTACAAGATCAAAGATGTTATCAAAGGGATAAAGGAAGTATATTCTTGCCCAGTAATCGGAAACACGAGTTTCACCGGGGTCATCATGCCAGAAGGGTATGTCGGCGGGAACAAACCTTTTGTAGGTATCATGGTGCTCAGTGATCCAAATATGGTCGTTGGCGTCGGTTTTGCTGATAGGAAAGCGTATCAAAGTGCTAGAGACGCGGGTGAAGCTGCTACAAAACACGCACGTATTATGACCAAAATGCCAGTCGGTGACGAACCAGATGTCATGTATATGGCAGCTAGCCCTACGGAAGAAGAATTTTTCTTGAAAGGGGCGAATAGAGTTGTAGGTAGAGTTCCATTGTTTGGTGGTTCAGCTGCGGACAATACAATCAGTGGAAATTGGAAACTTTATCTAGATGGTAAAGTCACTAGCGAAGGCGTTGCTGTCGCTTTGATATACATGAAAGGTGGGTTTGTAAATGAGTTTACAGGTGCCTATAGAGAGACAAAAGATATGGGTATCATTACCAAAGTGGAAGGTACAAGGCAGTTGGTGTCTATTGATGGTACTGCTGCCGTCAAAAAATATGCTAGTTGGCGTGGTATGAAACCAAGCGAACTGATGGGAGACAAATTGTTGTCTGCTACTATCACAAGTCCGCTAGGGGTTAAAGATAGATTGGGAGATTTGATTGCCATTCGTCATCCGATGTTTGCAAATGACGACTATTCGATGAATATCGGCGCTAACTTGGCAGAAGGGACCACAGTCATTCGTATGGAAGCGACTGTTGATGAGTTGATATCTTCTGTTGGAAAAACTTTGAAGGAATTAAATAAGCGTCTAGTTAAGCCAGCCGTTTGTTATCACCTAGTACACTGCGGTGGAAGACGTGCGGGGATTGATAGCAGGATCAATGAAGTGTATAAAGAGATCAAGAAGAACGTAAATGGCGTTCCATTTATCATGGAATTTACGTTTGGTGAATATGGTTATGTAGATGATGGCAGAAATACTACTGGCGGATTGATGCTTTCATTCACTGCTTTTACTAAATAATAGGGGGTTAATATGCAAAATATTATCAATGGTAAATGGGTAGATGCTAGTGATAAATCTACAATGAATATAGTCAATCCTTATACTGGTAAGGTGATTGACACTGTCCCTAACGCTACCGCTAAAGATGTGAACAGAGCGGTTGAATACGCTAAAAAAGCAGGGAAGACATGGGCGAACGTGCCTATCCATAAAAAGGTGGATATTTTAGATGATTTCCTTGACTTGGTTGACCTAAATAAAGACGATTTAGCAAAAACACTATCCAAAGAGACGGGTAAACCTATCACTCAAGCGTATGGTGAAATTGCCAATATTAGAATCGGCTTTTCAGCGTTTATGGAGAAAGCAAAACACCTTTATGGTAATGCCATTCCTGCTGGTACAGAGTCTGGGCAGGAGTATTCAATTCAATTCACAGTACGTGAACCTTTGGGGGTAATGGTGGCAATATTGCCATTCAATTTTCCATGCGATTTGTTTGATCAAAAGGTGGCTCCGTCAATTTTGGCTGGGAACACAATTATTGTGAAACCACCACACCAAAATCCGTTGACAGTTATCAAACTGGTCGCTCTTCTTCATCAAGCGGGACTACCTAATGGGGTTGTGCAAGTGCTGACAGGAGAGGGGTTAAAGACAGGAGATCCACTCTCAAAGCATCCTGATGTGCATGGTATCACATTCACAGGGTCGACCGCAGTCGGGAAATCAATTTACGCCAATGGGGCGTCCCATATGGCACATGTGGCGCTCGAATTGGGTGGCAATGATGCGTTCATTGTGCTCAAAGATGCGGATATTGATCTGGCGGTAGAAGAAGTCGTTTGGGGAAGGATGTATAACACTGGGCAAGTTTGTTGCGCTAGCAAACGCTTCATTGTAGAAAAAGAAGTGTTGAAAGAGTTTGAGGCCAAGGTTGTAGAACGTCTGAAAAAACTTGTTGTAGGCAATCCTTTGGATAAAAAGACTGAGATTGGTGCGCTTGTTACAAAAGCTGCTTGTGATAAAGCTGTCCAGCAGATTAAGACAGCGGTGGCTCAAGGTGGAAAGATCTTGTTGGGTGGTAACGCGGAAGGTGCGGTATTGCAACCTACTGTCATAACTAATATACCTAAGACTGCAGATGTTGCAAAGGATGAAGAAATCTTTGCTCCAGTTGTCAGCATCATTCCGTGTGAAAATGTGGATGAAGCAGTTGAGATAGCGAATTCATCTTGCTATGGATTGTGTGGATGCGTGTTCACAAGAGATATGAACACAGCTTTCAAAGTTTGCTCAAAATTGGAGTGCGGAGGCACGGTCATCAATGGGGCTAGTTTCCATAGAAGTTTTGAAATACCTTTCGGTGGCTACAAGATGTCAGGTATTGGGACTGAAGGTGTCATGAGTACATTCGACCAAGTGACAAAAACTAAAACTATTACATTAAAAAATGTATTAAAATAATAAATTAATTAAAAAATTATGAATATATATAAAAAATCACTAATTTATAGTGATTTTTTTTGATTGTGTTAACATCAAAACATATTTTCGTAAGAAAATTGTTTTCTTTTTTAGTAAAATTTTTATATTTAAAAAAATATTTATTTTTAAAATTAATTAAAATTTATTTAAAATATTTATTAAATTATGGTATTATTTAATTATAAAATAAAAAAATAGGAGCGTTTATGGCGACAAGAAAAAATGCAAGAAAAGTTTCATCCAAGGCAAAAATAAATTTTGATTTAGATGAAAATTCCACAAATAAGACGATCAAATCTGCCAAGAAAGAAATAAAAAAGATGAGCGCAGGAGGCATTATTTTGATAGTCGTGTTGCTAATTGCAGGAATTGCAGGGGGAATATTTGCTGGGCATTATATGACTAGAAATGATTGCTTTGAAATTATCGGTCAGGATGAGCTTACTCTCACTCTAGATGAAGTGTATATTGATGAAGGAGTTCGTGTAGTTTCATTTAACCGAGATGTGAGCGATAAGGTACATGTCGAGACAAATTTGACAGTGAACGAAGATGGGACATATTCTGCTGACGAAGTGGGTACATATTATATGATATATACAGTGGACGATTTCAAATACAGTGGAATATTCAGTGTGCAAAAAATAAGATTGATCACTTTTGTCGAGACTAGTGAAGGGGGAGAATGATGGCAAGGTCAAAGAAAAAATCAAATTTTAAAGTTGCTTTGATTGGACTTGTGTGTCTAGTGTTAGGCTGTATTGCTGGGTTTGTGGGCTACACTTATTTGGGACTACCAGAGACTGAACAACTGATTGTAACAGAAGCAGTATATTACTCTTACAATGACGATAAAGAAATTTCATACACACCTATCAGCACGGCGGATGGGACTGTGTCGGTGCATTTTTTAGAACTGGGGAACAAATACACAGGAGATTGTACGTACATAAAAGTCGGGGAAGATATTGACATATTGATTGACTGCGGGTCGAAAAGTAACAGCGTTTCTACTGTCAGCGAATATTTGAATCAATATGTGACCGACAACACGCTAGAATACGTCATCATCACGCATGCGCATCAAGACCATTATGCTGGCTTTGCTACCAGCACGAAAGTGGACAGCATCTTTGATTTGTACGAGTGCGAAATGATTATCGATTTTGCTAGGACCAATCAAAAATCAACTGCCACCACATACAACAATTATTTAAGGGAATTGAATGACGAAATAGACAATGGAGCTCAGCACTATACCGCGCTTCAGTGTTGGAATGAAGAAGCTGGGGCGCAACGAGAATATGTTTTGGATAGCGAAAACGATATTAGTTTAGAAATTTTGTACAACTATTATTATGAGAACAATGCAAGCAGTGAAAATGATTATTCAGTTTGTTGTATGCTAAATCATGGAGACAGACATTTCCTATTCACGGGAGATCTAGAAGAAAGGGGTGAAGAATATCTGGTGCAATACAATGATTTGCCTAAGATTACTGTATACAAAGCGGGACACCATGGTAGCAAGACTTCTTCTACAGATGCTCTGTTGTCGGTCATACAGCCAGAAATCGTTTGTGTATGTTGCTGTGCGGGTAGCAGTGAATATAGAAGTACTCCTGAAAATCAGTTCCCTACTCAACAATTTATAGACAATGTAGCGAGGTATACTAAATACATATATGTGACGACATTATGTCTAGATTATAAAAACAACCAATTCACTTCGTTTAATGGCAATATTGTCATTATGTCTGGCGAAGAGGTGGGTGTGAACTGCTCGAATAACAATACTATTCTAAAGGAAAGTGAGTGGTTTTCTTCTAGTGGAAGGACTTGGCCAGAGTATGGTGTCGTCTGATTCAATTCATTATTTATATGGTAAAAAAGACTTTATGTAATTGATAAAGTCTTTTTATTTTTATTTTAAATTAAAATTTTTGAATATATTAAAAATCTTTTAGCCCTAGCATATAATCTGTGCTTACACCAAAAAATTTTGCCAATTTAATCAAATTGATAATATCTGGATAACTCTTCCCTAATTCCCACAACGATATAGTATCCTGTGTGGTGGAAATTTCATGCGCCAACTGTGTCTGAGTTAGCCCTCTATCATGTCTTAAATCTCTGATAATTTTACCTACGTTCATATTTCTATTTTACGTCATAAAAAAGCGTTTACGAATTAATACGTAAAAATTTCGTTTGGTAAATTTTGGAAATTTTTTTAGAAGAAAAATAGAATGACAAGGCTTAGGACTATGAGATAGATACTGAAAAAATATAGTTTATTTTTCTTCACAATTTTTAACATCAATTTGATTGACAGTATTCCAAAGATAAATGAAGTGATCATCACGACAAATATGCCTAGCCAGTTTACAGTAAGTTGCATTGTGAACAATTTTATACTTTCGTACACTGCACTGGCAATGATGATAGGTATACTCATCAAAAAGGAAAAATCTAATGCTTCATTTTTTTCCACACCGACCAATAATCCACATACTAATGTGGAGCCGCTTCGTGAAATCCCGGGGAGCAGCGCCAATCCTTGAGCAAGCCCCATATATAGAGCAGAACGCTTGTTTACTGGGCGATATGAATCTTTTTTGAAATCAGCGATGATGAGTAAAACGGCGGACAATAAAAATCCCCATATCAAAGTCTTAGTTGAAAAATTGTCTTCTATAAAATGATTAAACAACAACACAATTATCACAGTCGGGATCGTGGCAATGAGTAAATTTATGTTAGTTTTGTTGAAAGGTTTTTTGACCAACTCGACTAGGCGTTTTCTATAGCAAAATATTACGGCAAATAATGTGCCAACATGTGCCACAACACTAAGCAAAAGTAGATTGTCCAATTCAAACAGCGAGCCAAATAAAACGACATGACCGCTACTGGAAATTGGTAAAAATTCGGTCAAACCTTGAATAAATCCTACTAAAACATACTTAATTAATTCAATCACTTGAAATTTTCTTCAATTTATTATATTATTGTATTTATAAAATATAACTTTTAAACAAAAAAGGATATGTATGAAATTAGGAGTCGTAGGGTTGCCCAATGTGGGGAAAAGTACATTATTTAATGCAATCACGAAAGCAGGTGCAGAATCAGCGAATTACCCTTTCTGTACGATAGAACCGAATGTGGGCGTGGTGGATGTATATGATGAAAGGTTAGTTGAACTGGCGAAATTGTATCACACGAACAAAATTATACCCGCTCAAATAGAATTTGTGGATATTGCTGGACTTGTGAAAGGCGCGAGCGAGGGTGCGGGCCTAGGAAATAAATTTTTGAGTCACATAAAAGAAGTCGATGCCATTGTGCATGTAGTTAGATGTTTCAAAAATGATAAAATTATTCACGTAGAGGGGAGTGTCGACCCACTGCGAGATATAGATACAATCAATCTTGAATTGATTTTGGCAGACATGGACACGGTAACAAAAAGACTGGATAAAATCAAAAAAGTCGTTCATGGCGGATCGGCAGATCTGCAGACGCAGAAAGAATACGAACTACTAAATAAGATAATGGACCTTTTGAAGGACAGCAAACCTGCTAGAATGTTGAGTTTGACGCAAGAAGAGAAAAAAATAGTGGATAGTTTCTTTTTGATCACTAGCAAACCTATCATATATGTTGCGAACACGTCAGACACCCTGGATGATTTTCAAATCCAGAATATTGAGAAGATAGAAGAGTTGGCAAAAAAAGAAAATGCGGAGTTGATCTCGCTATGTGCCAAGACGGAAGAAGAATTGGTAAACATGGCACCAGAAGATAGAGAGATGTTCAAGCAAGAATTAGGAATTGATATTTCTGGATTGGATAAACTAATAAGGGCGAGTTATCATCTGTTGGGGCTAATTAGTTTTATCACTGCGGGGGAGAAAGAAGTGCGAGCATGGACTATCAAAAAAGGTACACTCGCGCCTCAAGCGGCAGGAAAGATACATACAGATTTCGAGCGGGGATTTATTAGAGCTGATGTCGTAAAATATGAAGATCTAATCAGTCTAGGGGATTATAATCTATGCCGCGAAAAGGGCAAGGTCATGAGTGTCGGTAAAGACTACGTCGTACAAGATGGCGACATAATGCTATTTAAATTTAATGTGTAGATATGAAAGAAAAAGATGAGATCAGAGTGAGTAAAAAGATAAGAGATATTGATGTAGATTTATATCAACATTTTTTTGTGCTGAATACTATGCTGGTAGCTTTCAATATTTTCTTGACGTTTGCTCTGATTTATATGTGTGTCAAATTGCAGTATTGGTATATCTATTTGATAGGTGGGGTTCTGTTCGTATTTATTACAATATACAGTATCTTGACCCACAAAAAAGCGGACTTCAAATATTCTCTTCATGAAAATTCCATTGTCATATTTACAATCTTTAGAAAAGAGATTATCAATCTAGCAGATATTGTCAGCGTTTCAGCAAAAAAGACAGTCATAGATAAGCTGTTCAAGCGCGGAAGTTGTACGATTGTGCTTAAGACAAACTCTTACATAAACAAAAAATATTATCTATATTACATCAATGAAAACGGCGAAGAACTATGCGAGCAGATAAAGGCGTTAATTGAAAAGACAAAATTTGATATAAAGACAGCGAATGATGTGCAACCTAACGAGACAAAATTAATTAAAATTTCAAAATAAAAAAGCGATCAATTAAAAAAATCAAAAAAAGAACCTATTAAATGATAGGATCTTTTTTATTCTAATAGTAGATGTTGATTTGAAATTTATTTTGTCTTTATTAGCAAGAAATTCTTTTTGCCTTTTTTGAATAGTATTCCAGTTTTTAATTTTTCTTTTTCTATTTGTATTTGGGCGTCTTTTATAATCTCACCGTCCATGGACAAGCCATTTTGTTCTATTAGTCTTCGAGCTTCGCCCTTTGAAGATACGAATTTTGCTTCGAGTAAAAGATCCAATAGCCCGATTGAATTTGTATTGATGTTGAGCTCTACAGTTGGGGCATTGTCTTTGTTGACACTTGATTGAGAGAAGAGGTTTTCACTCATCTTACTAGCTTCCATTGCATCGCTTTCACCACGCACAAATTTGGTGATCTCATACGCAAGTCGCTTTTTGCTGTTTACAATGTCTGTCTTTATCATATCACGAATTTCATTCATAGGAATATCTGTGAATAGGGCGAACATCATCTCTACGCATGCGTCAGGTGTTTGATATATACCTTGATAAAAATCATATGCACTGATCTTTGATTTGTCCATCCAGATGGCACCCTTTTCTGTCTTGCCCATTTTCTTGCCCTCAGGGGTCAGGAGTAATGGGTTAGTAGCACCTACCATAATACGATTTTTGTTGTCTAAGAAATTCATCTTCCTACCCAATTCGCAACCTGCCACAATGTTTCCCCATTGATCAGCGCCACCCCATTGTAGTTTGCAATCATAGGTCTTGTTTAGATACAAAAAGTCATACGCCTGCATTAGCATATAACCCATTTCAAAAAAGGTCAGTCCGCCTTCTTCTATTCTTTTGGCGTATATTTCGTTCGTGATCATCTTGTTTACAGGGAAGTGCACGCCAATATCACGCATGAAATCGACATAATCATAGCCTTTGAACCAATCGGCGTTGTTGACAATTATCGCTGGGTTGTCCCCTTCAAAATTTAGGAACGTGCTGTATGCCTTTTTGATCCCTTCTACATTGTGAGCCAATTGTTCTTTTGATAGCATTGGTCGCATATCCGACTTGCCTGTAGGGTCGCCTATAGCTGCAGTAGCCCCACCAAGAAGAATGATGACTCTGTGTCCTGCCTGTTGAAAACGGCGCAAAATAGTACATGGAATACAATGCCCGATGTGCAAACTGTCCATAGATGGATCTGTACCGCAATATACTGTGATTTTCTCTTCGTTCAATAGTTTTTTCAACAACTCTTCATTAGTTGTTTGGTATAATAAATTTCTATCTTTTAATGTCTCATATAATCCCATAAAATGTTCCTTTTTTATCTAGAATTCCACAGGTCAGTGATCCAATCTTGTAGAGCACCGCCTTCAATGATATAGTCGCCGACAAATTCGTCAGTCTTGTTATATATAAATTTTTCAATATGTGTATTGTCTTGTATCAGTGGAGTGATAGTGTTATTGACTGCTGGGATCAGTGACAGGGCAACTAATATGCCGTTCAAGATGATTACTATACATGCCGCTTTGATCACTCCTAGCAATAGACCTAAGATCTTGTTTAATCCGCCTAAGATTTTTGTCTTTGCGATGTTGTCAAATAGTTTAGTGAGAAGGGCGAGCACAATTCTGAGTACAATGAATACAAGTATGCCCGCAATAATCAACATACACACATGACCAAGAGAACTGCCTACTACGTTAGCAATCGTTGCATCGCTAGTCATATCTACAGATGTGTTTGAGAACACGACTTTAATCAACTGAGCAAGTAGACCATTTATATCACTAGGCAAACTTGAAATGATCTCTTCTGTGCTACCAAACGATGATATGGATTGAGCGAAAAATTCGTTTAAATTCACTAGAGCGGACTCGATTTTACCACCGATCAGTCCAGACAAGTCATAGATTCCATTGATCCAGCCAGCGACATACTTTGCGGTAAATATAGCTATCAATATACAGACCAGCCAAGAGAATAGAGATAAGAAGGATTTCAAAAATCCTTTGTTGAACCCAATGATACCGAAAATCACCACAACAGCTACGATCAGTATATCGATAATTAACCCAATAGTAGACATCATACGCTATCTCCTTATGAAATTTTAGCACAATGCTAAAGATTTGTAAACTTTTTAATTAATAATTATTGACATAATTGTACAATTTAGTGCGTCCGCTATTTTTTATGACTTTTGTCTATAGCGTGTGAATTTGTTGACAACTCAACGTGAAAATGGTATAAATATTGACAAATATTTGACGAATTTTGAACTAATTTCAATTTGATAAGTATTTTTTACAATATAGGAAATTATAACTTTAAATTATTCAAAATATTTGTTAATATTTTTATATTATGATATAATATAGACTACTGAGGTGTTAAATGGAAAAGAAAAAAAATAGCATGTGGAAATCCGTGATAGTCTCAATCATTGCTATAGTTGTCATAGCATTGTTGGTCTACTGGATTGCTTCATACAACAATAGGGCCAAAGAAATCAGTTACACTGAATTTCAGCAGATGGTAGAGTCTGGTCAGGTAGCTGAAATCGATGTGTATGGATATACGGTTAGAATTAGGACTAAGGACGGTGTGGATGAAAATAGATTCCCTAATGATGTGGATGCATATTGTACATTCATGAGCGTAAATGAATTGACCGCCTTTATTGATGAATACAACAATCAATTAAAAGAGATTGAATCAAACTGGGCTACAGATGCCGAAGGGAATTATATCCTAGATGAGTATGGCAATCATGTTATAAAAGATGGTGTCTTGCTGGAAGCAAGCTATTCTTATGAATCACAATCTTGGCTATCTAGTCTGCTACCTTATGTAAGTATAATTTTGGTCGTGGTTATCGGTATATTCTTATTTAGAGCAATGTCTGGCAACAGCAAGGGCTTTGGCTTCGGCAAGAGCAAAGCGAGGTTGGTTGTTTCATCTAGTGTGAAATTTTCTGACGTGGCTGGTGCAGAAGAAGAAAAGCAAGAGTTGCAAGAGATTGTTGAATTCTTGAAAAACCCTAGTAGATTTACCGAACTGGGAGCAAGGATTCCAAAAGGTGTATTGTTGGTAGGTCCGCCAGGAACGGGTAAGACACTGCTTGCCAAAGCTGTAGCAGGCGAGAGCAAAGTGCCGTTCTTCAGTATCTCTGGTAGTGATTTTGTTGAATTGTATGTAGGTGTGGGTGCCAGTCGTGTGAGAGATTTGTTCGAGAGCGCGAAAGCGAGTGCTCCTTGTATAGTTTTCATTGATGAAATAGATGCTGTGGGTAGACAGCGTGGTGCCGGCATGGGTGGCGGAAATGATGAACGTGAACAGACTCTAAATCAACTTTTGGTTGAGATGGATGGATTTGAATCGAACAGCGGTATCATCGTTTTGGCAGCGACGAACAGAGCAGATGTCTTGGACCCAGCACTCACTAGACCGGGACGTTTTGATAGAATGGTGTATGTGCACTTGCCTGACGTAAAAGGTAGAGAAGAGATCATCAAAGTGCATGCTAGGAACAAACCTTTGAGCGATGATGTGGACATCAAACGTATAGCAAGGCTTACAAGTGGACTTGCCGGCGCGGATATTGAAAATGTCTTGAACGAAGCGGCGCTTTTGGCTGCACGTGATGGTAGATTCAAGATAACCATGGTGGACATTCAGGAAGGGTTGAATAAAGTGATGATGGGACCTAAAAAAGTGTCAAGAGTCATCACAGAACAGGACAAAAAGATCACCGCTATTCACGAAGCGGGGCATGCAATCATTGCAGAAAGTCTGCCTAATTGCGACGACGTGCAAGAGATTTCGGTCGTTCCGCGTGGAAATGCAGGCGGATATACCCTAACTTTTGATGAAAAAGATAGGTCATATATATCTAGACAAAAACTTTTAGATACAATCGTCATGATGCTAGGCGGTAGGACAGCAGAAGAATTGATGTTGGATGACTTCACAACGGGAGCATCTAACGACCTGGAGAGAGCGACTAAAGTCGCTAGAAAGATGGTGGCTGAATGGGGTATGTCTGATAAGGTCGGCTTGTTGAGTTTCGGCGAAGGGGAAGAGATCTTCGTTGGAAGGGATTATCAACGTCAACTGGCCTATAGTCAGGAGTTAGCGTACACTATTGACCAAGAGATCAAGAAAATCATTGACGAAGCACATGCGCGAGCAAAGCAGATTTTGGAGAGCAAAAAGGATGTTTTACTAAAAGTTGAACAAATCTTACTAGACAAAGAGACAATATACAAAGAAGAATTCGAGATGCTATTCAATGGTGCAAGTGTAGAAGAAGTGGAAAACGCTATTGATAAAAAAGAGCAAGAAAAGCGTGAATATCAAGAGAGGGCAAAGCGCGAAGCGCTAGAAGAACACAAGACACGTGATATAAGATCTCGTATTGAGACTGCAGAAGCTTTGGCAAAAGCAGGTGTTATATCTAAGCAAGATTTGGAAAACATCAAAAGAGAAGCAGAAAAAGAATTCGCTGAATTCAACAAACAATTAGGGAAAGTTGAACCTATACAAAACGAGGAAGGGTCACCTTCAACCGCTAATGTAGAAACTGAACCTAGCGAGCAAGAAAAAGAGATGAAAGAAACAAAAAAAGACAAAGATGACAAAAAAGGTGAATAATGCTTGATTTATATTCAGCAATAATGTAATATTTAATAGGAGAAATTTTATGGCAAAAAAGATAGGAGCAATAGTCAGTTTATCAATCATAGGGATTTTGATCATCGCAACAATCATCATGGCAAATGTTGATGTCAATTATAAAGTTAGATGTGAAAATCCGGATGCAATTTATGTTATGTACAATTATACATCTTCGTCCAACAATGGAGAAGTGTTGTATTCTAACGATGAGAGATACGGCGAAATAGTGGATTATATTAACAATGCTAGCACAGAGTCCAGTTTGACCGCTTTGTTCAATGGGACATTGTTTGATAAACCTACTGTGGTTACAGATAGTAGTACAGGAGTCTCAATTCCATCTACATCAAATTTCTATGTAGTGTATAGATACAACAATCCGCAAGTATTGATGAACGGAAATTCAGCGTACAAAGATGAGAACGGCAACAATTATATGTATAAAGAATTGTGGTTTTCAGTTGGGCAAACTAATGGTTCTGCAGAGTTGAGAGTATATGTAATGCCATATTATAATTCTGATGGTGGGGTGACTACATCAGACACTTATTCAAAATATTACCTTTTGACTGCTGACTTTACTGATTTGTACAATTATTTGGTTGATAATAATTTTAATGATTAATAAAGAAAAAAATGAAAAAACTACCTGAAAATTTCAGGTAGTTTTTTTGTTTAAATTGATTTTACTATTATATTCTATTTCATGTTTTTAATATAACTAATTATATCACCTACTGTTTTCATTTTAGAAACGTCTTCATCAGGAAGTGATACACCAAACTCATCTTCAAAAGTCATTATCAATTCGACAACGTCTAGACTGTCGGCGCCTAAGTCTTCAACTAATCTAGTTTCCATAGTAATGGACTCTTTCTTTTTACCCAATTTTTCTGCAATTAAGTTAATGATTTTTTCTTCCATTTTAGCCTCCTTGTATTATTTTATATTAAAATTATTAAAAAGTAAAGAGAATTTTTCAATATCTCATTTTTCGATTAAATAATAAGCTATTTCGACATTAATAGAGGTTTTGTTTGCAGTGTTTTATGTTAGCATATGGGTATGAAAATAGTGGAAAGAAATTATAGGGAGATTGCAAACATTGTTCAATCGAAGGCGAAATATCAAAAAGTTATGCTTTTGTATGATGACAGTGTGACGAATGATGAGATAACAAAAATTTATGACTCTATTAAAGATCTTTGTATCTTCAACAAATTAAATATACAACTACAAAATCTTGATGAGATATACAACGGATATAGGCTGTTGATTTTTTTGTGCTCGGCAGACGCATTCGTCACCTTAAAAATAAACAGGGATGAATTCATCAACATATATTGTCCTACTGACGAAGGAGTTTTGCCATTTTTTTTAACTGATGAAAATGTTTTGTCTAATCAAAATGATTATATTTTGATGCCAAAAGGAGTGGATATCGCAATACTATCCAGTCTTTACTTCAATAGATTTTATAATCATATAAAAGATTTGATATATTTTCAATCTAGCGATACGCAATTTGATTTTAACCCAACAGAGATCACCCAACATTCTGTAATTGAGACACTAAATAAGATAAATTCGACCTTTGAATTCAAAGACATTGATATAATAAGACATGCGGGGATTGCGTATCATCTATTGCCTTTGGTGGATTATATGTTGATAACTGCTTTTGAGTTGATCATAGATGCGGTAAAATCACAGACTTTGATGTTGGTAGATGTGTACAAAGCTGTTAAAGAGGACTACAAATTGGTGGATAAATTTTACGCTTATTATAATAACAATTGTCTATTGAATTTAATAAGTTTGAACTATCAATGTTTAAAAAGGATATGTGAGAAGTCAAAAGAAAAAATTGTAGAGTATCTAACTGTGCAAAATATTGACGAGTCTGAGATAGAACTGGTGTTAGAAAAAATCAAAGAATATTCTAAACATTCAGAAGATTTAATGTGTTATTTATACTTATACAATGTATTTGATAAATAATACATTTTTTTATTTTATGCATACAAAAAACAAAATAAATTGACATTTTTCTTCTAGTTTTGGTGATTAAATATATCCTTTTGACCATATAATCATGTTATGAAGAAAATGTTAATTGTAATTGTTGTGTTTGTAATTTTAGTGGGCGGAGTCAAGACAGAAAATGAGTTCAGCCTACTAGATTATTTTGATGGCGAATATTATGCATATACAAATTCACCTGTCAGTGAAAATTATATCGATTTGGGTAGTTGCTACATGAACTTTGGTGAAGTGGAGCGCGATAAGCTCATTGGTGAGAGTATGCTCGTATATAATTTAGAAGTGGGAGCAGCGATTCAGAATCTAGATGCTCGTATTATAAAGAGCGAATATCTTGAGACGGGAGCAACTGTGATATATGGATATTCCAATAAAATAAACACCGAATTGGATGTGAATGGAGAGACAATAAATATTCAAATCGCTTGCTATGATGACTATTGCGTCATAGGTTGGCCGTTAATTTTAGGGAGTTTTTGATTTTTATGTTTAAATATTGAAATTTTGTCCATCATCATGCTAAGGAGGAAAGAATGAATAAAACAAATCAAACTCAAAAGAAAAAAATTGTGATGAATTATGTGTATGCGACTTTGATAGGTATATTAGTTATAGCATGTGCAGTGACTATTGCGCTTGTCGGAGTGAATAGTTCTAATAATAGTGCTGAAATTGGCGGTGAAGGACAGACTGTATCTACCGTAACTTATGTAGTGCCTATGCAAAATGCCACAGTAATAAAGGACTATTCAGGTACCGAATTGCAATATAATGACACATTGAAGCAATGGGAAATTCACAAAGCGATTGACTTCAAGGCGGGTGATAATTTAGATGTCTATGCTATAGCTGATGGTACAGTGTCTAATGTGTATACCAATTATCTGGAAGGGACTGTGGTTGAAATAAGTCATGCTAATGGAATGGTGTCAGTGTATAAATCTTTAGCTAGTCCTGCAGGTGTCAGTGTTGGTGATCAAGTCAGTGCAGGGCAAGTGATCGGTCAGGCTAGTGAAAGTATGGCTCAGGAACTCAACAGCGGAGCACATCTTCACCTCGAAATGCTTTTGAATGGTGTGAAAGTAGATCCAAATGATTATCTGTCACTTGGTGAAAAATAAAAGGATACGTATGTGTCCTTTTTTTAAAACATTTACTTTAATCATGAGGAGACTAAGCATTCTTATTACAACAAAAAACTGCCGTACGGCAGTTTTTTATGTGTCAGCTGGTGAATAGGTGTTCAACCATTCTGTTGGTGCAGTTGTCCAAGTAGCGTTTGCAGCATTGTTTGCTTGCTGTATGGTCTCAACTACGACATCAATAGTGTATGTCTTGTTGGCATCTGCATTAGTCAAACTGGTTGGAACGGTAATAGCTGTGATAAAATCGATTTGATCATCGGCGTTTACTGTACCATTATAATAGTAGTAGTCATCTTCACCTGTCTGCCAATCGCCTGTAGTGGTTGCTTCAACACTAGTGGATGCTCCATCTGTATTGCTGATGGTTAGTTTAGCTCTCATCAAAGCTTCTGTCATCTCTGCAGGTGCTTGTACCCCTATGGCTTGACTATATACAGTGCCAGGAAGCGCGTCCCCAGGGAAGGTAAGTGAAGAAGCTGATGCTCCACCCTGAGTGATCGATATGGTGACAGGATCGCCTAAAGTGATATTACCAGTTACATTTGTAGATGCGGTAAAGTAGGCTAGAGTGATTCCAATCCCAATTGCAGCTAACAATAGGATAGACAAGGTTATAATCGCTATAGTTGAACCTGACACACCTCTTTTAGTTTTTGTTTTTGCCATAATTTATCTCCTTTATGATACAATTGTATTTTGTGTCCATAAAAGAAATTTATTCAAAATATAAAAAAAATCCTACTTTGCAGTAGGAAATTTTTTAATTAACTATTATATACTTTGTCTTGTCGCAGATATTTTTGAAGTGTATTTTGTGACCTTGTATGTGTTTTCTGCAATAGATACGAGGTTGTTTTCATAATCACTATATCCTGTGTTGGATGTATAATTTTCTTCATCGCTTGACGCAGGATAAACTGCATCGAACAACATGTCAAAGTAAGTCTCATTGGTCAACGGATTGATGATTTTATAATATAAATTATTTCTACCATTGTCGTCTCTATTTGTATCTTGGATATATACTGATTCAACATCACTATATAATACATCATAGGCATCAACTGGATTTACATAGAACAGCAGGTGAATACCATAACTTGTGATACACATATTTTCAGTACTTGCACTTGTCATATCTCCTGCATTGCCTTCCGTCATCAAGCGCACTGCTTCATCTGTGAACGCTTCTTCCATCGCGCTGTAGCCGTTTGTACCAACCACATAAGGCATACCTGATGATAGTGTAGCAGTGTCTCCAGTGTATTTGAACATGAACTGAATGAAGGCATACAATCTGTCATTATAATCGCTGATCTTTAAAATTTCACTATATTCATCCATGACTTGAGATAAGGTTTTGGTCTCCTCAGTGAGAAGTCCAGTCTCTGCGTCTCTAACCGTGATGACAGTTTGGTTCACAATAGCGTTGTAGGCATTGATGTATGCTGGATCGTTTTCACCTTCAGAGTATGAATTTTTGTTTGACTCAAGAGCGGTGATCATATTTTGTTGATCCTCACTGAAGCTTAGTAACGTGTGGACAAAATACCCAAATTGTGTTCCATCACTTGTCGTTGGGTGATACAAAATCGTGTCCCCATCAGTGCTGATATCTTGCATCGCTTCTTTATAATTTTCTTCGTGATTTCTATATTGATTGTAGTTTACATTTACTAAATATTTGAATTCTTCTAGCAAGGCGTCTATACCTAAATTTTCATTTTCAAGATAATATATTCTGATATTTTCAAGATACAAAGACTCTATTTGAGAATCAAAATTTCTTTCAAAATATCTATATAATAGATCGTTTGTATTTGTAGAATAGGCTTTGCCGTTTTCATCTCGCAAATAGTATTCATAATCTATCAAGTTTTGCGCGAGCAGTGATATAACTTTGTTATATATAGGTTCCTGATTTTCAGCATCTTCATTCGCTAGAGTGGAGCGTAGATGAGATAGATAGCTAGCTACTATCGCTTCAATCGTTCCGCTCTGTGTGAAATCATTTAAATAGGTGCTGGCAATCAGTTCATCATACACTGTGGGCTCTGTTTCCGTTATATAATCAATATAATAGGTAGTATCAAAATATGCAGTAGGAGAGGATGAAACAGTCGTCTTCGTCTCGTCTGTATAATAGGTGGTCCTAGATTTCACTTCAGCGCGTTTCGAATAAGTGTAGTCATCATATAGATATGCGGTCTCTTCCTCTTCTTCGGTAGAGTCTTCCGCGTCAGCAATAGGGATATTCAATATACCTTTTGCTTCATCAATATATTCACTGACTTGTTCATCGACTGAATCGAAGATGGTCTGGATGCTGGAATTTACTTGATATGCGGTAGGTCCATAAATATCATCATGATCCAAAGCGTACTGATACAAAAGTTCTCTATCTATCAACAGGTCAAGCGTGCTATTCATAGCGTCTTCTTCGCTCTGACCTTCTTGAGATACATAGTATGAATAGCCATAACTATTATAGGCGGACAGCAAATCAAATCTAGTAATATTCGTATCACCCACAGTTGCTACTACTTCGTTATAGTATTTCACAGGATTTATCGAAAAAGTAGCACAACCTGCAAGGCTACATGTTACAATCATTAAACAGCATAATAATAAAGCAGAAAATTTTTTCACATTTAACTCCAAAGTATATAAATAATCATTGACTATTATAATATAAATTATAATAAAAAGCAAGAAATTTTTTAGCGTTTACATATTTCTTTAACTATTAAAAAATTCGAGGCAATATGTCATCGCAGTCTGTACGCTAAACTCGTTGGGGGAAAGCGAAATGGTAGGTGAGGAGCCGTTTTCAAATTTGAATTTCTTAAACTTATTGACCTTATCTATCAATTCACTTATTGAGATGTCGTCATAATAAATTATTGACATTTGATTTTTGTTGATTTTGATTTGTTTTACCTTTTGTTTTTGTGCCAAAGCTTTCATTAGGGTGATATTGGTTAGAGTATAGATCTCTTTTGGCAACTTACCATATTCGATCAAGAGTTCGTTTATTATCTTCTTTGCGTTGTCTTTGTTTGTGATATTTGAAAGTTTTGCAATGATTTTTAATCGTTCCGCTTCATCTTCTATGAACGAATAAGGGATTTTTGATGTGATTGCTATATCTATCTTTATCTCTCTAGTTGTGTCTACTTTTTCACCTTTCAATCGTTTCAGGGTGTCGTTCAACAATTTTGTGTACATGTCGTAGCCAATTTTCACCATATGTCCGTGCTGGACTTTTCCTAATAGCTCGCCCGCACCACGTATCTGTAGATCTCGCATGGCAATTTTGAATCCACTGCCAAGGTCCGTGTTCTCTGCAATCGCTTGCAATCGGTTGGAAGCTTCTTCTGTGAGTGGTTTGTCTTTTGGGTATGTAAAATAGGCGAACGCTTGCTCGTTGTTTCTCCCCACACGCCCGCGCAGTTGATACATTTGACTCAAACCAAGTCGGTCGCTGTCTATGACAATCAGAGTGTTCGCTTTTGGTAGATCTATACCATTTTCTATCAATGTGGTAGATATGAAGACGTTAGTTTCTTTATCATACAGGCGTTTTATTGCGTTTTCCAGGGCGATCTCACTCATCTGTCCGTGCGCGACATCAAAATGGGCATTTGGATTATTCAGTTTTTTCTCTAGATTGTTGGATAGCGCAGCTAATTTATCAATATTATTGTAGACAATCAACACCTGACCGTCTCGTTTTAGTTCATCATTGATGACATTCAATATGATCTCTTCATTATAGCCCATGACATATGTCTTGATAGGAAGTCTATCGACCGGTGGTGTGTTTATAATGCTGATATCACGTATATTCATCAGTGTCATACTCAATGTGCGTGGGATAGGAGTGGCAGATAGGGTAAGCACGTCCACATTAGTCTTGATTTTTTTGATTTGTTCTTTTGCCTTGACGCCAAAGCGTTGTTCTTCATCTAGTATCAGCAGCCCCAGGTCGTGGAATTTCACATCTTTAGATAGCAACCTGTGAGTGCCACATATCACATTGATTTTTCCCGATTCAAGGTCGGATAGGATTGTTTTTTGTTCTTTTGCCGAGCGGAAGCGGTTCAGCATCTCTATATTTATGCCAAAATCTTTTGTCCTTTTTTGCGCAGTCATGAAGTGTTGCAGACTCAAAATTGTGGTAGGAGCAAGGATCGCCACTTGTTTTCCATTTTCCACCGCTTTGAACATGGCGCGCATCGCCACTTCAGTTTTCCCAAATCCGACATCCCCGCATATGAGTCTATCCATGACTTTACCTGAAATCATGTCTTCTTTCACATCTTCTATAGCTTGCAGTTGGTCAGCAGTCTCGGTGTATTCAAAAGCATTTTCAAATTCGGTGTATAAGTAGTCGTCTTCACTATATTTGAAGCCTTTTGTTGCCTTTCGTTTTGCGTAGAGTTCCAATAGTTCCTTGCTCATGTCTTCAATTGATTTGATTGCCTTTAACTTTTGTTGATAAAACTCTTTTCCGCCCAATTTGTTGAGGTTGACATCATTCCCTTCAGCCATATAAAGAGAGAGACAGTCCGCATTTTCGTATGGGACGTAAAGGACGTCCCCGCCTCTATAAATTATTTTAAAAAATTCTTTATCTACTCCGCCTACGTTGAGAGTAGTCGTCCCTTCACATTTTCCTAGGCCGTGAGTGGAATGTATGACATATTCACCCGCCTTTGGCAGATATTTGATTGTTTTGGTAGCTTCTTTTGTGAATTCTTTTTTGTGAGCAAAGTTGGTAGAACCTATATAAAATTTATCTTCCTCTTCAAAGCAAATATTATAAGGGATGGATAGTGTGGTCAATATTATACCGGTATGATTTTTATTGAAGCTGTACCCGATGTTGTTTTCACTAAAAATTTTCTGTATAGCGTTTTGTGTCTCTACACTGGACAAGCAAAGATATATTTGTTTTTTAGAGTAGTCCTTGAATTCAGTTTTTATTGCCAGCAAATTTTTTAAAAAGGATGGGAAAGTTTTAGTTCTAAAGTCTATATTAATCAATGAGTCTTTGGCAAAAGAATTTTTTAAATCCGTGGTATTTAAATCAAAATTATCAAAAAATATCAATTTTTTATTATATTTTGAATAAATTTCATCAATATTTAGAATTTTTTCAGAATTTTTATAAAATTTAATAATATCTTCATCCTTAAAAATATCGTTTATTTTATCAAGATGGTCATCATAATATTTTTTTATTGAATTTTCTACCTGCAAATATCCAGAAATAATTATTGGAATATTAAAATCAAATATAGTAACTATTTTAGATGAAAAAGGATATAAAAAGTCTAGAGGAATTTCATTTTCATGTTCAATTGATGAATAAATATCATAAAATAAATTATTTTTTATTTTAAATTGATTAATTTTATTTAAAATTTGATTTTTTTCTTCATTTTCAAAAAATAAAAGTTTGGTTGGTAATATATTTATCTCGTTTATTGCTTTTGTCTTTTCGTAAGTGAGGTAATCAAATTCGTATATGTTTTCGATGTTTACATCAAAAAAATCTAGTCGCGTCGGATTGTCGTCTATGATATTGAATACATCAATGATATCCCCACGGCGCGAAAATTCGCCTTTATTGGTGACAGTTTCCACTTTTTCATATCCAATTTTTACCAACTGCTTTTCTAGTGCTTGAATGTCGTATTCATCATTTTTGTTTAAACTGATAATCTTGGATGAAAAGGTCTTTAGCTCTGGCATAAAACTAAAGAAAATTCTAGGAGTGGTGATAATTATAGGAGTGGAGGTGATGATATAATACAGTGATTTTATGATATCGTATTTGTTGTCTTGACTAGAATATTTTGACAGAGTGAAAGGTTTATCAAAATCATCTATCAAGACATTTTCTTTGTTCAGTGCGTCTAGTTGATTTTTCATGTTGTGCGCACTGTTTAGGTCAGGACATACAAAAAGTGCAGACTGCATTTTTGATAAAATAGCGCCCTGTTCACCGAATCCTAAATTGCTACATAAAATTGTTGATTTATTTAAATTTTCGACTAGATCGTTGTATCCTGACATAGTTCACCATTGATAAATTTTTTGATTAAATCGCATGCAGACATATATGAGTCGTTCAAAATCAGTTTAGACTGTTCATCAATGTTTGACAATACATAATCCGCCAAATTCATATTTTGATCCCTGCCTATGCCTATTCGCAAACGTGGCGTGATGCCGACTTTGTTGACAATGTCACGTAGTCCATTGTGTGTGCCCGCAGAACCGAACTGCCTGAATCTAATTTTCCCTTTTGGCATGTCTATATCGTCCAGAACAATCAAGATGTCAGACAGCGGTACTTTGAAATATTTTTTTAGTTCATATACGCTATCTCCGCTTAAGTTCATATATGTCTGTGGCTTTGCTAGTATATATCCTTCGCCTTTTGCTATCAATGCTCTACATTTTTGTGTGGAGAATTTTAAATTGTTTTGTTTAGCAAAAAGATCCACAACGCTAAACCCCACATTG
Organism: uncultured Clostridia bacterium; assembly: GCA_944384465.1. Taxonomy (GTDB): domain Bacteria; phylum Bacillota; class Clostridia; order Christensenellales; family UBA1242; genus Onthoplasma. The sequence goes on along the minus strand of CALWTK010000001.1, from coordinate 77,334 downwards.
TGATAAGTATTGTTGTATTTACCTTCAGGATTTCCTAGACCTACGATTATTTTCATAATTTTTATTATATCACAACTTTCAGATTTTACAATATCTTTTCGCCTTGAGATTAACTAAATTCCTAATTTTGTCAAATTTTTTTCTAAATTTGGTATTGACAAGGTGAGGTTATGGTGCTATGATGAAAACATTAAAAGGTGGGTATATGAGTTTAATAGAAAAGATGACTGAAGAGAGATTGTCTTCACAAGAAGAAGAAAAAGAAAGGTATGAATCCTTTATATTGAATGGCGGTGCGGAAAGAGTTGAAAGAAATGTCAGAGCGGGCAGGGCTATCAAGCCTTGTGGTCGCGAATGTAGAGAATTTGGGTATTTAATTATAAGTTATTTTAATCACTCATCATTTCAAAATTTTAGTAGATTGATGAACGATAGAGAATTTATATTGACGTGTGCGTCCATTTCACCAGATCCTAAAGAGTGTAAAAATTATTTCTACAATTATGTGAACAACAATTTGAAAAGAGATAAAAAATTTAGATTGCAATTTTTGAAAGCAATCTATCTAAACAAAAATGTTTATACTATTGAAAGCATCTATTGGTTCGTTGAAGAGTTTGGCTTCCAAGAAGAAAACAAAAAGATATTAGCGGATTTGGAATTTAAAAAAGAAGTTGAAGCTAGACTTACTGAAGAATTTGAGATGCCTAAATATGACCTTGACGGCAATGACAGAAAGAAGTTGAGAGAATACAAAATTTTGCGAAATGACACAAAGGTAAAGAACGCAAATCACAAAACTGGTATTGAAAGATTGCTAGATCAATTCGCAAAGGAAAAACCGAAAGAGTTTTCTAGATTAGATACTATTATTGATGTAGAGAACGCGCCTTCGCTTGATGAAGAAGAGAGTTATCCTAGAGTGTTGATTCCAGATATTGATTAATAAATTTAAAAAAATAAAAAAATATCAAAAAATTAAAATATTTTGATAAAATTTGAAAAAAATAATTCTATTTTGCGGATAGAATTATTTTTTTTGTTGTTTTGATTAAATTTTAAAATCAATTGTCATTAAAAGCGTTAAACTTTATCCAATTCTTCACTGATCTTTTTCTTGTCAATATGTTGACCAATGAATACCAATTTGATCATGCGGTCGCCGTATACGCTGTCCCAATCTTTTCTAAATTTTTCATCATTTAGAAGCAATTGCTCAATTTGATATCTTGGAAGGGTCGCGTACCATGGACCATTCTCTGTGAGCACTTTTTGTTTACCCGCCTGCTCGTAAATGTATGACATGCGGTTGTTGTCGCTAAAGTATACTAGTCCTTTTGTCCTAATTATCTGTTTGCCATAATCTTTTTGCGTCCAATCTTCAAATTTTAATCTGTCGAAAGGTTTTCTACGGAAGTATACAAATGTGCCTATTCCATACTCTTCTGTCTCTCCACCTTCATGGTGATGATGGTGGTGTTTGTGCTCGTGGCCGTGATGTTCTTCATCCTCATCTTCATCATCGTCGTCGTGATCATGATGTTTGTGATGGTCGTGCTCGTCATCGTCGTCATCTTCATCATCATCGTGGTGATGTTCATGCTCATCATCATGGTCGTGATGATCTTTTTCGTCGTCATCTTCTTCAATGTCTTTTTCTATCTCTTGGAACCAGCCAGCTGATGTCAGCACATTTTCCATATCAAACAAGTTGGTGTCCAGAATCTCTTTTATGTCGACATTAGAGTAGTCCGCTTCAATCAATTTTGCTTTTGGTTGAAGGTTTTTGATGATACGTTTTACACGCTCCAATTCGTCTTTTGATACTTCGCTAACTTTGTTTAAAATCAAAATATCACAAAACTCAATCTGTTGAATGACAAGATTTTCAATATCTTCTTCGTCAATATTTGATTTTATAAGCTCATCTCCACAGCCAAATTCTTGCACCATTCTAAGAGCGTCGACCACGCTAATAATGGTGTCAAGTTTGCAGTATATAGGCATCTTTTTTGCCTTGAAACTTTCGGTCAAGAAATTGATTGTCTGTGCTATAGGGATAGGTTCGCATATACCGCTGGCTTCTATGATTATGTGGTCAAATTTTTTTTGTTTGATGATATCGTGAAGTTGCTCAATCAAATCTTTTCTAAGAGTACAACATATGCATCCGTTTTGAAGAGCGACTAGGTTTTCTTCTTTTTTATTTACGACTCCACCTTTTTCAATCAGGTCAGCGTCGATATTTACTTCACCTATGTCGTTCACTATGACTGCTACTTTATATCCTTTTGTATTAGACAAAATATGATTTAACAAAGTGGTTTTACCACTACCTAAATATCCCGTAACTAATGTGATGGGAATAGTTTTAAATTCACTCATTTTTTTCTCCTTGCCATTAATTATAGCACGGAAATGAAAAAATCAAGCATCAATTTTAAAATTTCTTATTTTTTTTAGAAATATTGATGATGGAATACTGTTGTATAAATTTGGTTTTTATGATAAAGTATGAGTGATGAAAGTGAGATTGTTGTCTCCTGCGGGAGATATGATGAGTTTGAAGCAGGCGGTTTATAATGGTGCGGACGAAGTTTATCTCGGCATCAAAGATTTCAACGCTAGGAACAATATTGAAGGCTTTGATATGTCCTCTTTAAGGCAGGCGGTGGAATTCGCTCACGCGTATAATGTGAAGGTTCATTTAACTGTAAATATATTATTTGACAATTCTGAATTTCAAGATGCGCTTAATTTAGTGGTGGACGCCTACAACATCGGAGTGGATGCGTTCATTGTGCAGGATATAGGTTTGATTTCCCTTATTTCAAAATATTTTCCTATGATAGAGATTCATGCTAGCACACAGATGGGGATACACAATTTGGAGGGCGTGCGTGAGTTGGAAAAGTTGGGTGTCAAGCGTGTGGTGCTTGCAAGAGAAACTCCGCTAGATGAAATAAAAAGAATTCGTGACAATTCTGATATTGAAATAGAGTATTTTGTGCAAGGAGCATTATGTATCAGTTTTTCTGGGAATTGCTATTTGAGTTCGTATCTAAATAATGCTAGTGGCAATCGTGGGAAATGTAAGCAACTATGTAGATTGCCGTATTCTTTTTACGACAATGACAAATTGTTAAAACAAGGCTATCTATTAAGTGCAAAAGATTTTTGTATGTTGCCGAGGCTAAATGATTTAATAGAAGCGGGAGTGGATGCTATCAAAATTGAAGGGCGGGCAAGACGACCATTCTATGTCGCTACCGCTACGAAATATTATAGAGATAAAATAAATGGTGTGGAACATAAACTGGACGATTTGAAGTTGGCTTTCAATCGTGGGTTTACTCCTGGATATTTTGATGGGAACGAAAATATTATCTCGTTTAAATCCGGGCATCAGGGCTTAAAAATTGGAAAAATTCAAAAAATCATAGTAGGGAAGAAATTTAATGAGGTCTATATCAAAACTGATTATGATTTGAAGTCAAAATCAGTGCTCAAAATTTTTCGAGACGGGGATGAAATTGGTTCAGTTTCCCCGTATGATGTGAAAAGAGTGGACGAGCAGGTCTATAGATTGACAACCACAAGCAATAGTTTTAAATCGGGAGATATGGTCAACCTCTTGTTAGACAATGAAAAGGAACAAAAATTAGAGAGTATTAATCTTAAAAAAGATATTGATATTATTATAGATGCGTATAGCGGTCAACCTATTGTCACAAAGATTAAGTACCTTGATATTGATATGTCAGTCGAGGGTGATGTTTGCGAAAAAGCGAAAAATAATCCGCTAAAGATAGAAGATTTTCAAAAAAGTTTCGAAAAAAATAATTATTTTAAACCAAATTTGAAATTGAATACAGATAAAATATTTATGCCCATTTCTAAATTGAACGAATTTAGAAGAAAATGTTATCAAACTTTGCTAGAAAAATTGACTTATATTCATAAAAAAATTGAGCATGTGGAATTAGATAGACCTGTCTCTTTACAACCCGAAATCAAAGACTATCATATAAGTCTGGATGGGGAGGTTGACGAACACAAAATTCAAATATACTCTCCAGAAGTTTATGAGGGGGAAAAGATTAGCGCCTTTAAGTCAAAATGTGAAAGACTAAACAAAATTGCATATTTAGATTTGCCAAATTTTGCGTTGAGGCAAGATATAGCATATCTTAGAGATATAGTGGATAAAACAAAAATAGGCGTTGTGGCAAACAATCTTTACGCCCTAGATTTTGATACGAAGATTATTGCAGGTGGCGGACTGAATATCTACAATGAATATTCGGCGGATTATTTTAATCTACCATTTATTACAGCTGAAAAGGGTGACGGGTATATGCCGTATATGACGCTTAGATTTTGCCCTATGAAAGAATATTTGAAGGCAAATTGCAAAAATTGCCTATACAAAGATGGTTACTACTACAAAATGCAGAATGGTAAAGTTTTGAGATTGAAGAGAAAGAAATTGTCTAGTTGTACATTTTATCTGACTGATTAAATATTGCTGACAAAAAGGAGAATCTCAACAGATTAAGATAGAGGAACATATGAAAAAAGTAGAATTGTTTTTAGAAAAGTATAACAATAGTGCATTGAGAGACAAAATCAAAAATGTTTCTGGTTTTTTGGATGAAATTGTACAAAAATATATAAAAGTCTTGTGTAGACGTTTCCCTGTAGATAAAGGGTGTATAGACAATTTACTACTCATAAAAGATTTTTCAGTCGAACCGATTGGAATAGGAGAACTGGGTCATGCTGGTATGTTGATTGATGATTTAGATGTAAAGAAATTTACATTATATTATGAACTGAAACTTTTACCAAATATAGATACTGCCTTTTTAAAAAATGAGATTCCTAGCAATTTGACAGGGAATGAGGTGGATAACTACAAGCGAGAAGCCGCTAGAAATATTGTCGTGTTTTTGCATGAATTGACGCATGCTATGAGTTATCTAGAATTTCTAAAATATGATGAAGGAAAGAAAGATTATGTCGCACTGACGAAAGAAGATGTTGCAAAGGAAGATTACATATATTACAAAGCGTATGGCGGACTGATCACAAATAGAAATGAGGTCCATGGGAAAAAGGTAATACAAGGTTTGAACATAAGCAAAGATTGGCTATATGAAGCGATGACAGAATTTATTGCACACAATGTCTTGCTCGATAAAGAATTTCAGGACTTGCAATATCTGCATTTGTCCACAGGGGAAATCAAGCCTTATAATATCCCTTGGTCTTATGGGCCGTTCGTAAATATCATATTTGCTCTCAATAGTTTGTATAACAATGCTTTTTCTGTTGCGTATTTCACGGGAGATACTAAGAATGCTGGATTTGATAAAGATTGTTTAAATGTGGATATAGTAGATATATCTATACCATTATATGAAATCATACATTATTTTAATGACAACAAAAAAGAAGGGATTGATTTGAAAGAATGTGTCCACGCACTGGTAAATGGAATCAAAAAGTTTTTAAACTTTATAGAAAAGGCGCTAGAAAGAGAAGATGTGAAGGCTAATTTAAATGATTTTAGGATCAAATCTCTAAACAATGAAATACAGAACATTTGTCGATGCAATGATTATGTAAATTTTGTTTTGGAAAAATGTAAAATTAACGAAGAAGATTTTAAAGAACTAAAACAAATTTTTGAGACGGAATTTAAAAACTTGGAGTCTATTGATATAAAAATGCCTAGGCTAAATGCATAGTTTATTATGAAATATTACATTGCTTATTTCGTGATCATGAATTTAATTTTAGAAATTTTTATATAAATATTTACTTAAAAATTTAGTTGTGGTATAATAAAATTATGAAACAATTTAAAATAGTGAATAGAGTTACAAATAAATTGCTTATGAGTATGATTGAATTGGACAAGTTGGTGTACAAGGGGCAAGATGTAGGCGAATATCAAAAATGTAAAGAGTGGCTAAAGATTAATTCTAATATTTATACAATCGTATTATGCGACAATCAAGTGATAGGATATATCAATTTTATGCCAGTGACTGACGAATGCTATAAGTTAATAAAAAATGGGCAAAAGAAAGATTACGATATTGAGACAAATGATATATTGGATTTTGATCCAGACACTAAACAAAAATGTCTATTTACATCAATAGTTATTCATCCGGAATATCACCAAGGAGCAGTGCTGATAATTTTGTGGAAGGGCTTTATAAAAAAATTGAAAAGATTGAAAGTGAACATTGATAGCATAATAATGGATTGCGTCAGCCCAATTGGAGAAAAATGTGCTAGACACTGCATGAGTGGTAGATTGATAACAAAGTCGAAACATAGTAAAGTGTATGAAGGGAACATAAAAGAAGAATATATTTTAAAATAGAGAGCCCAGAAAAGACAAGAAAGTAATGAGATTAAAATACGAGAAAGTAAATTCAAAATATAAAAAAGAATTAAATTTAAAGTAAGATATTCCCTGGAAGACGGGATAGATGTGTAAAAAATATCAAAAGAAGTAAAACATATTCCAAATTTTAATAAATAATTAAAATGAAAAAGCGAACACCATTACAATTCGTTTTTTTTGCGTAATACCAAACTAAATTTTTTCATATTTAATGAAAAACCCATTTAAAAGAAAGATTACAGTGATGTTTTTTGTAATTATGCTTAATAGTCTATCGACTTTGTAAAAAAAGATAGAAATTAATTTTAGTTGAAAATATAGAAGATTTTTGATATAATACTATTACTTTAATGACACATTAAAAATGTATTTTTGTATTATCATGTTAAACTCATGGTGAGGTTAATATGTGAGTCTTTGATAATTTTAGTGAAATTGATGGATGGGTTGTTGATAATACATGGATTGAATGGTGGCATTTTATGGTTCCTAATAAAAATAATTGGTTTAGGAAATTAATACGTGGTATATAGGCTAAAAGGAGTCATTGTTTAAAATGTTCTGTTTTAGATGGTTGTTATTTTGTAAAATGGAATATGCCAAGAAATGAAGTGCCAAATACAGATGGGCTTCTACATCCAAAATGTGATTGTAGAATACTAAATGTAGAATTTTCAAAAGTTAGACAAAAAATCAATGCAAAATGTTCTGTAGATAAATTTTATAAATACATATTCGGCGAAAGTTCTCATGGTAAAAAAGAATTATTTGAATCTTGGGGATATTCAATCAAAGATATTAAAAAACTAATAGAATTATATTGTTTACAGGCAAAAGAAAATTATTTGCGAGGAAATTATAAACTAAAGAAGTTAGATGAGTATGGACAGCGATTGGCAATACCTATAACTTTAGATAATGGGAAAAGTTTTTATTCTGGTTGGATGCTTTATCCCGAAGGAGGACTTCAAAATACAACGCCATTTGGAGGAAGAATAAAATGAAAAAGTATCAAATAGTAAAAATAGTTGAATTAACCGATGAGATGATAAAATTAAATTTACAATTAGATTTTCATGGTATTATTCTTTCTTCTAATCTTGATTCTAGCGAAGTTATTTTCTTCAATGATGACAATGTGGGAGAATCGACGATCTGCACAGTAAATAATAAAACAATAAAAAAAGAAGATATAGAATTGCCAAAAAACATAATAATTGAATTTGATAAATATATTGAAGAAAACTTGAATTTAGATAAGTCTAGAGTATTAACAAAACCTAAATTTAAAGAGTGTGATTGGGTTGAAGTGATAGTAGAAAAAGAAAAATATGCAAGGCAAGGTGTCCATTGTGGAGATAGAGGAGTTATTGCTTTAGACGATATGATAAATAGCGAAATGTTGGTTGATTTTACTGGAGTCGACGAAAATGGAGAGTTGTACGGAGATATAATAAGTGTTAACATTTATGATCTAAAATTGGTCGATGAAAATAAAAAATAAGCCCATTACTAGGCTTGTTTTTTTATTGAGGTTAGAAAACTTTGGGATGAAGATAGAGTGAGCTAAATGTTACATTGATAAATTAATTCCTGTGATAGCTGTCAAATCTGGTCGTAATAATGGAACTCCAAATTTTTCAGCAACTTGAATTGCAACTTCCATTTAAATTTATATTTTTTATAAAAAATTATGTTCAATAAATAACAAATAAACATTTTGGATTATTAAGAATCATAGTCGAAAGGGATTTTATTTTTCTTTTCACCAAGCAAGTTTACAATATATCCATTTTCAACTTTGCACCACCATTTTGGATTGTTTTTGGGTAATTCGTTTAATATATCTTCATCAGAACATTTTCCGTCTTCAACGAATTCCAAGTCTGAAATTTTAATATCTAAAATAATATCATTTTTAAGAGATTTCATATTTTCATCAGAAGATAGGTCGAATGTTGGGTCTTTAAATTTAGGGTCGATAAAACAAATTAAAAAGCAATTGTCTCTAATTTCTGGCTGAATAATCGTGCCAACCATACCAGCGTAGACCCCTTTATCGTTGTAATATTTATTATTATTGATAACCTTAACTTCATCATATTCTTTCATCTTGATATCCTCCTAAATGAGTATTTAGTTTTAATTTCCCATTAGGGAATATAGTATAAGCCGTTTTAAGTGGATAAATATTATTGATTTTTTCATTAGCGCCGGGCATAGCTACATTTATATTAATTTGTACACCATATTGAAAATGTTCTCTAATAAGGTAATTACCTTTTGAAAAATTTTCTTTTGTTTTCATATAGAGAATTTTAAAAAAATTGTTATAATTATCATATCCCATTGCATTAATCCATGATGATTTTTTATTAATTGTATATAACTCTTTATTATCTGGGATGATTAATTCAATATCATCAATTTTTGGATTGTTTATTGCTAATTCTTTGCAGTGGCAATGCGGATGATATAATCCTCGTTTGCTCAATGGTGTTTGAGAAAATGAAGTGTTTGAATAGTCGAATCGGTTCGGTTTTTTGTTCTCTTCGTTTTTGAACCAACAATGATTTACTGTCACACATTTCCAACAGTGAGGATAAGTAATATTTTCATCAACTCCAGTTGAGTATGGGAAATCTTCTATTGTCCATTTAGATTGATTATCTTCCACTTTAATCCATTGACTAAAACTGGCATTAATTAAATCAGTATATTCGTCCAGAATACGCATATTATATCATAACTCCTTTAAATATTAAAAGTACTTTTATATAAAATATAATAAAACGTATTGATTAAATCCAAAAGCTGACAAAATACTATCGATTGATTTGTATTAATGATATAGCATCATCACCAAGTTTATATTTTTTATTTTTAAAACTTTGTTCTGCAATCTCATAAAAATTTTTAATTTGACTTAACATTAAATTTTTGGTTTTACCTTTAAATTTGTCTTTTACAAATGTTTCATAATCTTTCTTTTGCATATTACACCCCTTAATTTTCTCTTTTTAAAAGATAATGTGATTTTGTGATTTCCATAATTTTAAAACCAGCATTTTGATAAATTCTAATATCTTTACTATCTAAAAACGATTTAGCATAAATTGGTAACTTTAATTCATTTGACAAATTAGTTAGATGAGATAGCAAATCGGCAAAGATTTTCGACCTACCTTTCATACGTATAATTTGCAAAGTTACACAACCGATTTCTTTATCAAATATTTGATAACCGAAAAAACCAACAACTTTATTGTTTACAACTATTGACTTAAAATAAGTTTGCTCTAAACTTTCATCAAAAATTTTATCGTTATAAGTTATTTGTTCTTGTTTGTTCTAACCACCAAAATACTTTTTTACATACTTTTCACAAGTTAATTTCTTAATATCATAGTATAGTTGTTTGTCTTGTGAACTCACATTTTTTAATTTATAATTAACATTTTTCATACTTACAATTTTAGTATAACATATTTTATTTGTTTTTGTATCTAAATTTATAAAAGTTTTAATTTGACAAAATTAAATAACTATTGTATTATTTTTATATGAAAGTTGAAAAATTTGATTTTGAAAAGTTTAAAGATAAGATATTAACTAATATAAGAGATAAAAAGATTTTGTTTCATTGTTCTCCAATAGGTAATTTAACTGAATTAAAACCAAATAAATCTTGGGCATATAAAAAAGGAACTCAACCCTGTGTTTTTGCATCATATCATCTTAATTCAGTTTTATTCTATGGTAGTAAAAAACATCTCGGTAATTTAGATGGGCAATATGGTTTAATGAATAATAATGGTGAAATATTTTTTTATGAGGCGTATGAAGATGCTTTAAAAAAAGTATTTGATAACGAAAAATGTTATATTTATATTGTAGACCAAAAAAGTTCACATTTTGAAGAAAACCAAACATCTTATTCAGCAGAAGTTGTTGATGGCACAGGAAATCCTGTTAAACTTTTAAAATGTTATGAGGTTGAAAACATTTATGAACTAATGAAAGAATTTCAAAAAAATAATTTACTGCATTTATTCTATTATAAAGATTATGGTGAAAAAGAATTTGATAGAATTTTAAAACATCAAAAATATTTAATAAAAGGTTATAGTCAAAACCCTAATAGTCCTTATTATCAATTTTGTTTAGACCATTACCCAAAAGCAGTTGAAGAATTAAAACAAGAACAGGCAATAACTATATAAAACAAGATTTTTATATACATTTGACAATTTTTATAAATTGAGATACCTTTAAATTAAGGAGAATATTATGCCAGCAGGAATAACATTTCAAATCAAAGAGAGTTTTATTTTAAGACAAAACTATATTAAACAATATAAAAGTGAAGTTTTAAAAATAAGAAACAACCCTGAATTAAACAATAATAGATTAGAAAAATTACAGGAACTACGTAAAAAATTTGTCAAAAAATATATAGAGATTGATAAAGATATTACTGCACATCAATTGAAAGAATTGGTTGATGTTGTTTTCTTTGAGTTCGATTGGAAAAAAAATAGATGTTCCTGCAATACTCAATGCTCGTGAAGAGGTTTTAGATATTATTAGAGAACTTAAACCATCAGCAAAAACAAAAGGGTTAGTAAAGAAAGCTTTTGGAACACCTGAATTTTTAGATGAAGATAAATTAAGTTATTTTGATGCTTTACTTATTTCTAAAGTTAGAACTCGCAGAGAAATGATAGATAATATTAAAACCACTTATCAAACATTTAATGATTGTTTCTTTGCTGAACCATTACAAAACTTATATGAACAAGATTTAAAGGGTTCTATTGTTTTTTCAAAGTTTTATCTTCAAATTTATTTTGTCTATTATGTAAACATAAAGCCAAACTAATTCTTTAATGAAAGATGTTTGTATCATCTAAACTAATATTATTAGTGATAAAGATGTCCCCACAAGTACTGTAAGTACGTGGTGGGGTAAAGGAGCAACAGGTAAAAGGTCGCGGTTGTTTTTGACAAAAAAACAACTAGACTAAAAGCCTAGTTGCGACGTGGTTGCGGGAGTTGGATTTGAACCAACGACCTTCGGGTTATGAGCCCGACGAGCTGCCGTGCTGCTCCATCCCGCGATATAAGTATCAAATGGATACTATATATATTTACCATATTATGTAGTTTTTGTCAAGAATATTCTTAAAATTTGTTGTCTTTAGTTCGGTTTTTGTTGTTTTTGATAAATTTTAAATTGTGTTGTTAAAATTTTTCGTTGAATTCAAACGGTTTTTTGTCTATCAATGTTTTGAGAATCTATATAAAAGTCGTATTGTTTTCTTATAGTTCCCTTATATTAAATATGACATGCTAAAAAAGTTGGTGCCATTCACTACTAATATGTAAAGATTGGGGAGTGAAAGTTCGTCCGCGGAATGTGGGTTTTTATTTTTATATTGGGGTAAGATGATCTTTCAAATGCTTCATGCATATGAATACTTTTTTTCGCTTAATTTTTCTAATTGTATTGTGATTTTGCTTGATAAAATTTTTATTTTGTTGGGCAGTATTTCGTGTCGTTTTGTTTATGGTGAACCCCGATTGAACCCCGCATGTTAGGACGTGCGTTTGTATAAAAAAACACGGTTTAATCCGTGTTTTTAGAATAAGTCATCGTCATCATCGTCATCATCATTGTCGTTTAGAGTAGACATAATGCTGTTACGTTGTTTGATGTCGTAGAATACTTTGTCTTCATCAAAAAGTCTACTTTGAATATAACTGCCAAATTGACGTGTGGTGTCATAGATTTTTGGTGCTTTGAAGTACATGGTCATAGTTGTTTTCAATGCAGCGTTTGGTTGAAAGGTCTTGATCACAACTTTGTCTTGGTCCCTGAATGTCATCAATTCTTCAGGATAAGCAATAGGTCTGGATAACACCTGTTTGCTAGAAGAAGTGGTCTCTTTGCCGTCTGGTCCTTTACTTTTGTTTTCACTGACTTTAGCAATGGTCTTTTTACCCAATAGTTCGCTAAATTCTTTGTTCGTGACTGTATCTTCCGAAGCAATATATACTTGGATAGGGCAGTTGTCTTTGATGATTTTACCTTCATCTTGACCATAGACTTGATACAACTGACTATATGATTGTACGCACAGTTCAAAGAATATACCACGTGAACGACCTACCGCCATAGATGAGCCAAATTCTGGGAATTTTGGCATATTACCGAATTCATCTAGCATGAAGTAAACATTTCGTTTCAGTCTACCGCCAATACTTTGCGCTTTTTCAACAAGACGTTTGTACAATTGGGTTACGAACAAAATAGCTAAAGGATATCTCGTTCTGATTTCATCTGGAATGATTAAGAAGATAACTGTAGGTTTCTCATCAATGTAGGTAAAGTCAATTTCAGAACGGCTGGTAAGCAAGCTGATACCTGTATCGCTAAACATTGCTGTCTTGCTAGAAACGAAGCCCATATAGTTTTTCGAAGTCCCTTCAGCATTTTTCAGTGCAGTAGAAGCTAAGTCTCCGACTTTACTAAATTTATCTCTATAATCAAATAAGTATTTTGTCAGTGTCGCATACGTATTTCGACCAGAGTCAGTCAAGTTACATATCTTGTAAACATTGTATAGATTGTATTTATCTCTAGTCATGCCAAGTTCTGGGATACGACTATCTTCTAGCATGGCGAGCATAACGGCGTGAATCAATCTCTGTGCAGTTTGTTCCCAACTTGGCTCTTTTGCACTTTCAACAGGTGCCAATGTAGTGCAGATGTCTTTTAGTGTGTTGTAAGTTTGGTCTTGTAAGTCTTTTGCTTTTACGCGCATATCGCTTTCCATAAAGGACTTGTCTACATATGCGGTATTGTTGAATTCGAACCATGTAGTCGTTGTATAATCAAATTCTCTTTGCAACATTAAATTATATCTTCTAGGGTTGTCTCCTGGAGGATGAACTTTCACTTCTTTTTCTAGATTGTAGCTTCTAGTGTATATATCAAATGGATAAGTCAATGGGTTCCATTGCGTAGAAGTGAATGGGTCACGTAGATTGATGATCTTAACATCATAGCCTTCACTCGTAAACTTGTGTGAGCATTTTTCGTACAATTCGCCCTTCGGGTCGGTGATAACGAAAGACGGCTTTGCGCTGGTCATACTCATGAGTTGCAAGGATGGAACAACGAAACGAGATGTTTTACCTGATGATGTGGTACCGACTACAAGAGTATGAATAGGTTCTACAAAATTTATATCCATGTTTGAGCCCTTTGCTTCTGCTCGGACCAAAATGCCATCCTTTTTGGAGGAGCGAATGGTGGATAAGGTGTTGTAGTTGAACGCTTTGATCTTTTTTAGATCCTCGTCTGTGACAAAATCCTTATTGAAGAACTCGGATGTCTCTTTACCGCTGGAGTCTGTCACCTTATCGATTGCCTTGCCGTCTCTACTGGATTTATTTTTGCCGTCTGCCGTACGCAATAGATCATAAACTAGCAAGGCACCTAGCGCTAGCAAGACAAATGGGATAGCGTCGCCAATGTATCTAGCATTGAATACAAATCTGCCATCTTTTACATAGGTTATGATAATTACCGCTGCAGCGAAAACTAATGCCGCTACAACTATATAAAGAATAATTTTTTTGCCTAATTTCTTCATCAATAATACCTCTAGATATAATAATATACAATTTTCTTTTACCCGTCAAGCAAATTTTAAAATAATGGACGGCTTTGTAGATAATACTTATTATATTGTTATACTAACATTGTAAATAATAATATAAGTTAAGTGTACCTTATACCTTCACATATACACATACACAAAACTTGGAAATGTTTTTACTTGTGAATAGCAGTATGTAAATTTAGATAACTAAATGTATTTAATGTTTCAATAATAAAATACCAAATTTATGTTTAGAATACCAATCTATGTCTAGTGCTATAGCTTTTAGTTTAACGTGATAAAAAAATCATATAGTTAGTAAATCTCATTTATAATAATAAGGTATAAACAGAGTGTAAAAATTCTTGTATTATTTTATGAATGCTATCTGTATTAAAATATTGATATCGCCAATGGTTATTTTTATCAGGGGTATATGCTAATAGCTCAAATTTGTTCTAAAGTCTTATGAAAATAAATTGTAAGGAAGAATAATTTATCAATAATTGTGGAAAATAGTTTTAATGTAATTTAAAAAAAGTTAAAAAAATTTTTAAATTATATCTAAAATTAGTTGATTTTATATTTTTAACTTGCTATTATTATGTCATAAATTAGCATAAAATATTGTTTTATGGTATTTATTCTAATTTAATTTTAGTATTACTTAAAATGAATTTTATGTAACAGGGGGTTTTATGAGTACATTATTAGTAGATTTTAAAACTGGTATTGATTGGCTGGAAACGATATTAAATGCTGTAATTAATATCATCAATCCTATTTTGATTTTGGTCGCTGTTGCTGGTATCGTCTACGCTATTGTTGTAGGTGTCAAATTTGCTAAAGCGGACGAGAAAAATGAACGTGACGAAGCTAAACAAAAATTGATCTATGTTATCGTGGGTATCGTGGTAACAGGTCTTTTGATAGCATTGTTCTACTATTTGGCTTACAACATGAGTGATATAATGTCTGGTGTAAATAGCTGGTGGTAAGATTAGTTAATAGTGTTTTTAGGATGAGAGCGTTTGCTCTCATTTTTTGTTCACAACATGCTCGCTAATTTAAATATGTCAATATTGTTTGTCGAGCGTTAAATAATTAGAGTAAAAATGAAATAGCGTTTGCGTTGGGGCACGCGTTGAAGAGGTGCCTTTTAGATAAATAATTAGATAAAAATAATCCATACTATCTTAATATCTTTATATCTTTTTATATATTTCTCGTATTATTGATAGTCAAATAATGAAACTAAAATAAAGTAGTTTGTAAATTTGTTTGTTAAATAATACCATTTTTGTTATAATAACACTATAAAAGGAGGAAGTATGGCATATAATGACGAAGAAGACTATGATGACGAAGATGTAGAAGATGACGACCTAGAAGAAGATGCCGATGAAGATGCCTTACTTCAAGAAGAAGAGGCGGAAGATGAAGAAGAATCTGAAAAAGAAATTGTAGAAGAAGCAAAGGCGGAGAAAGAGGCAAAAGATAAGATACTGCAAAATAAATTGAAAGGAATCAAAAAGCGCGTAGCTAGTTCAATTTATCCTGTCATAACTTTTAGTGACAGAAGAGTCATGGCGCAAGCGAAGAAGAAATATGCCAAAGATATCATAGAGATAGAGCAATTGGCTATGAATAAAAAAGCAGTTGTCAGGCAAACGGGATCTTCTGTCGGTACTTCTATGAGTAGTGTATTATTCAAGGTAGGAATAGTGTTTGTAATTATAATTGCTATTGCGGCAGTGTTTGACTTGATGTTCAGTTGGCTAAGTCAGGGAGACGGAGAAGGTATGTCTACCCAATTTGGCGTGAATGGTGAAGACTTTTATGGCTGTCGTGTAGTCTATACGGATGAGGACCAAGCAAAGATTGATATCATAAGAGATTATGCGGGGGTCGTACAAGCGGCTGTTACACTACTGGAAGATAATAATGCAAATCTTGATATAACTATAGAACTGCCAAGTGCTGAATATAATTATGATAATTTTGATGAAACTACTTTTGCGAGTGAATATGCAGATCTATATAATGTGATTAGTCTCATGGTCGACGATGTGTATAGTTATGACCAGACAGAGGGGATGACGGAAAGCACTTTTGAAGAGAAAATCGCTGCAATAAAATATTTTGGATTTGATAAAAACTTGTCAGTTACTATAGCGGAAACTATTTCTGGATATATCAATGATAATGACAAATATGCTCCTATTGATGAAGATGAACCTATTGACTCGTCCATTGAACAAGTGATTGTAGACAGCATAAATTCATTATTGTCTGAAGAAGAACACAACATCAGAACTGAAAAAGTGTATATAAAAGATTATATCTTTGCTGATAGCGAAAGTATGATGGAAAATATTTCTAAAGAAAACTATATTGCCATGATATTTATGCCTAAAACTGATGTGTATTTTAATTATTATTCGTTTATATTGTCAGATATAGATTTTGATAATTTCAATATGTATATTTCTAGGACAAATGGTGAAATTGTGTTGACTGGTTCAGTATGGTCGACTGAGAGCGAAGTGGGAGTAGATTCTTATATGTTTGAATCTAGTCAAAATTTGAACGTGTCAGCACCTGTTTTCACAAATATTGACACTGGAAATTTAAACTTGCTATCGCAAGGTATGTCAATCTATGAATTGTTGCAGATGGAAGACGTGGATTATTCAATCTATTTAGAGACGGCCACAGATGATGCGGAAAATCAAATTCTTACTTGGAAAGGCGGGGAAGTGATAGTCAGATTTGAAAGCGAACAACCGTTCTATTTTGCAGAATTTGAGACAGATTGGAGTTAGTAATAAATAGGGTTAAATTTAATTTAATCCTATTTTTTTATTTTTTGTTTTTGTAATGATATTTTATAAATTAATTTATTAAATCTTTACAGTTATTACAGGTAAATTATTTGAAAATTTTGTAAGTTTTGTTTGATTAATTTATTATTTTAGTATATAATATCAATAATAAATATTTTTGATACAAGGAGAAGTTTAATGATCGAAGCTGTAATGGGCGTTATAGGGATGATATTATATCCATTATTTAGTATAGTGTTTGTTCTTATAGATGTTTTACAAGCAATTTATTTTGCTTTTGCAGGTATAGATGATGTAGCGTATAATGGGGTTTACATCGGTTCGGGAAATACAGGTGATGTAAATGATAATGGACTGTTATTTTATCTGTTGAATTCAGACATTGTGAAAAATGTATTTTATTCAATAATTCTTCTCGCTTTTGTGTTAATTATTATATTTACTGTCATGGCATTTTTGAAAAACGTCTATGCAGAACAACCTAAATCGTGGAAAGCTATTTTGAGTTCAACTATCAAAGGCTTGGCAAATTTCTTCCTTGTTCCTGTGTTTTGTCTGCTTGGTGTGTGGCTAGGGAATATACTCTTGGTGGCGATAAATGGTGCAACATCTGCCACTAATACAATGAATCTATCACGGCAACTGTTCATCACCTCAGCATATAATGCGAACAAAATTAGGTCTGGTGATATGTACGATACTATCACGGAAGAAGCCGCCACTGAGATACAAGCTTTTTGTGCTCAGTATGGTGTGAGTGTCGATCTACCATCCGACCCCAATGGCAGTACTGACTTAGAGTACTATGCTAGTAAGATAGACGAGGTCTATTCGCTGGACAATGGTCCAGAGATACATTCATGGTGGAGTGTAGGCTCGTATTATTCATTGACTGATATAAACTATATATTGCTTGTCGGTGGCGGTATATTTATCCTATACATATTAGTTAATATTTCGTTCATGATGGTTAAGCGTATATTTATGCTTTTGATATTGTTTATCATCAGCCCAGCAGTGTGTGCGATGTATCCACTGGATGATGGACAGAAGGTGAAGTCTTGGAAAGATTCGTTCATCAAACAATTTTTAAATGCTTTTTCTGCAGTGGCAGCTATGAACTTGTTCTTCTGCGTTTCACCATTGATTCAAAATATTACAATTCCGGGAGTGGTTGATTTATTAGGTATCATACCTTTGCTACTGACAATAGCGGGTCTGTATGTGGTAAAAGATTTAATCTCGTTAATCAATTCCTTTATAGGTGGTGAAACAGGATTCGATACCGGGTTGGCGCAATCAGTCAAAGGTAGACTCGGCCAGTTTAGGAAAGGTGCTCAAAAAGTGGCTGGCGTGGCTGGCGGAGCGTTTGGCGCAGGGATTGGAGCATACAAAAATGCTAGAGAAAGAGGTTCAAGCAGAAAGGGAGCTTTCTTCAAAGGGTTTTTGGGTGGCACTGCAGGCAACCTAGCATCGCAACTCAACGAAGCTTCAAAAGGCTGGGGATTGGGACTTAGAGGAGCTGCTGGAAAGGCATATGAAAAAAGTAGGAAAGATTGGGATCCTAAATATGAGGCTAAAACAGGAGCAGAAAGAAGACGTGAAAGATTAATCAAAGAAGCAGAGATGATGAAAAAGAGCAGTCAAATGAAAGGGCATCAAAATGACACTGATGTCGAAAGGGCTAAAGGAGTGTATGGAGAAGAAGCGGTTAATGCAGCTACCGAAAATGCTGTGAGAAGTTTGAATGGTGATGCGCTAGTAGCTGAACTGGGTGATAGTGCGACCGACGAACAAAAAGAAGCAAGAAGGGTAGCGGTAGAGGCTGCAAATAATGTGGTAGCAGGATACGGCAAGACGAAAGGTGGAGATGTACAAGCTGATTTTGATAAAGTTGGCGATATTGGGAAAAAATTTGATGATTTCAACGCTAAAGTGGCTGAACTTCAAGGATTAACGAAGACAAAAGATGACAAAGGTAATTGGACAGACATATTCAGTACAGAGGATAAAGATAGGCTTCAACATGGTGTAAAATACACTAGTGAACAAATAGGTGCAGCGAAATCGCAAGAAGAAAGAGATACAATGTATAGACTCAATTCTGCTATTGATAAGAAAGCGGAGGTTGACGCACTTAAATCAGGATTGAGTTCAGCGTTCAAAGACTTAGGTGGTTCAACAAACAATGACGCACTTGCTGCTGCGATTCAGGATAGCATGGGACCTATCATGGAAGAACTCAGCACGGCTATTAGCACATCAGACACATCAACACTTAATATGTCTACTCAAATTGTCAACCTACTGACAAATATCAAAGAGAGCACGAACAAGAGTGCAAATGCTCAGCTATCTACTGCTGATGGAATTAAGAAAGTGGCAGCTAATACTGCTGCAAACAAAAAGGACAAAAAATAAATCCGAAAAAAATAGATACTATATTATGCATGTGAATTGTAAAAAAATAAAGGGGTAAAATGATTAGATATATTCCTGGTAAAACTAGGGTCAAAACTGAATTCTTTAAAAATATTACTTTCGGAGACATTATTCTAGCGATTGTATGTTTGGTTTTTGCCATCGTTATTGTCGCTAGTAACTTATTTAAAATTGGCGGTGTGGACTATCGCTGGTATGCTCTTGTGGGGTGGCTGGCGATCAGTCTCGTCTTCTATCTTCCTATCGATGAAGGGTTGAGGCTATATAGTTCTATTATCTTAATTATTCGTTTTGCCGCCTTCCCTAAAAAATATATCAAAAACAACAAAAAACGTGGCTACAAGCCTATGGAAAAATTGACACCATTCTTCAACATTGAGGTGGGGAAATTTGTCAATTTTGGTGATTATTCTGGTATAGTGATTGAGATGCATCCTGTCGCTATGGACTTGATGCAAGAGCCGGCGCAAGACTCGTTGATTAGGACGTTCAGCAAAGCATTGAAGCGTATCTCGCAATATCAAAGGGCGAGCATTGTCAAGACTGTTAAACCAATGCGTTTTGACATATTCTTGAAAAATGATGATGAAAAATATAGCCTTTTGAATGAACTGTATGAATCAGGGCATTACACTATGGCGGAAATGGATGCGCGTTCGCTCATCTTCAGAGAGCGTGTGGACAGACTGAATAATGCTATCAAAGCTGAACCTATATTGCAAAATCACTTCTATCTCGTCCTCTATGGGAACGACAAAGCTAGTCTTGAAGATACTGCTATCGGTATTGTCAACGACCTTGGCACTGGGCAATACACCATCAGCGCAGAGATCTTGATGGAAAATGATTTGATAAGTTTCTTGAAATCTAATTATCAATCCACATTTTATGAAAGAGAGATCGAGGGGCTCGCTCCTAGTCAGGTCAACAACTGGATCATGCCAGAAAAGATTGAGTTCAAAGTCGGTCGTGTAGAGATAGACAAACGTCCGTATAAGCAAATGGTAATTTCTAATTATCCGCTCGAAGTTGGAAATGGTTGGGCTTATCCTATATTTAACCAAGAAGGCACACGTGTCATCATGAACATAATGCCGGTGGATAAAGAAAAGGGTGAAAAGACTATTGACCGTGCGGTGATGGAAAAAGAGTCTAAGTTGGATAAAACCTTCCGTTCCAGTGAAGTTATTGAAAAAGAAGCGGATATTGAATCCTTGCAAACTTTACTGAGAGATTTGAAGACAAACAACGAGCAACTCTACGATATCTCTATCCACTTGAGAGTAGAAGAGAGCAACAGGAAAGAAGTTAGGAATGTATTGAAACAATATGGGTTTAAATATTCTGACCTTTTTGGTAGACAGGTCGATGCCTTTGTGTCGTCAAGTGTGAACAGGATTGATACGTTGAAGCACTTTTATAGGAGCATGCCGTCTACCACCATTGCGGCATCATTCCCAATGGTTGACTCCATAATGCAGGACCCAGCAGGTTTCTGTATCGGTGAATCTACAGCTAGCGGCTATCCAGTGTTTATAGATTTCTTTACTAGGGACTCTAGAAAAGGTCGTATCAATTCAAACATGATGGTCATAGGTAAATCTGGCTCGGGTAAATCTTATGCTACCAAAGCGATTTTGACTAATCTGGCAGCAGACAGAACGAAAATGTTTATCCTCGACCCAGAACAAGAATATGATGTCATGACGAAGAATCTTGGCGGTAAAGTGATCGACGTCGGTACCAACAAATCTGGTATCCTTAATCCGTTCCACATCATGGCGGCGCTGGAAGATTTGGACGCGGCAACGGAAGATGAGGAAGATATCGACAACAAGAGTATTGATGAACTGGTGGACAAGGGGAGCAACAAGACTTTCTTTACTCACTTGCAGTTCTTGGAGCAATTCTTTAGAGCTATTTTAGAGGGCATCAGTTCGGATGCTTTCGAAACTTTGAATACTTTGGTCGTTGAGTTGTACAACAAAAAGGGCATCAATGAAAAAACAAATATCGGTAAACTAAAAGCGGAAGATTATCCTATATTTGATGACTTATTCGCTTTGATTAAAAAGAAATTGAAAACTGTAAAAGACGCATTTTATAGAAACAACCTTTTGATTTTGGAAACATACATTCAGAAGTTCGCAACTGGTGGTAGAAACTCTGACTTGTGGAATGGACCAACGTCCATTTTGACAGATGAAAACTTGATTACCTTCAACTTTCAGACACTGTTTGCTAGTAAAAACAATAAACTTGCGAATGCTCAGATGTTGTTGGTATTCAAATATCTCAACAACGAGATCATCAACAACAAGCGTTTTAACGAACAATATTATCAAAGGACAGGAAAGGATATCAAACGTCAGGTTGTCATTGCGGTCGACGAAGCACACATGTTCATTGACCCAGACAGTCCGGTGGCACTTAACTTTATGGCAGAGATGGCTAAACGTATCCGTAAATATCAGGGTATGCAGATAGTCATTACACAGAACATCAAAGACTTCTTGGGAACGCCTGAGATTCAACGTAGGTCGGCAGCTATTATTAACGCCTGTCAGTACAGTATGATTTTGCAGTTGGCACCTAACGATATGGCAGACTTGTTGGAACTATACAAATCTGCAGGTGGTATTAATGCTAGAGAACAAGAAGGTATCGTCACCGCACCGCGTGGTACTGCCTTCTTCATCACTGGACCTATGGATCGTTCGTTTATCAACATCATTGCGTTTGATAATGTCCGCGAAATCATGGGAGAAGGCAGAAGCAGATAAAAAAATCCGTATTCATTTACGGATTTTTTGTTTTTAATTTATACATATTTTATTATAAAGATTTTAGTGTTTGGTGACCCCGCCGGGACTCGAACCCAGAACAATTCCTTAGGAGGGAACCGTAATATCCAGTTTTACTACGAGATCATTGCTATTATTTATTATAGCATAATGATTTGTTTTTATCAAGTCTATTTTGTGTTTTTTAGGGCTAACTTAACTTGACTATTTTTTTAATTATAAAAATATTAACATTTGTTAACATTATAGTTTAATATTTAACTATTTTGTTAGAAAATCTTTGAATTTTAATTTTTTGTGTATTATTATAGGTAGACTTCTAATTGAAATATTTTAATGCCTATTGAAATAAATTAAAAGTAAGATGAAGATTTGAATACACATTTTTAAAATTATCAATAAAAAAGGAGTTATATAATTAATATAAACTCCTTTTCGCTTTGTTAAAATAGAAATTATATTTTTGGAACTAAAATTAATGTTTATTAAATTTTTTCCGCTATTTCCCATGCTCGCCAGATTACGGTACGCAAGTTTCCGACTTTCAATGCATCGCCTACTATATGTACATGTTTTGATTGCTTTGTTAGTGGGGCTGGGTTGTAACCTATTGCGACAATTACATCGTCCGCTTTGATCTCCTTTTCGTTGCCGGATCTGTCTACAATTATCACGCTCGTATCCTTGATTTCTTTGACTTGGCTTTCCAAATATACAGGAACATCATTGTGTTTGAAATAATCTCGTAGGAAGGATGAGTTCGCTAGGCACAAGCCTGCGGTTGCCATTAAATCATTCTTTGATTCAACTATTGTAGGATTTTTACCTTGTTTATGCAATTCATAAGCAATTTCGCAACCTGATTGTCCGCCTCCAATAATTACTACGTCTTTTCCTACATTTTTGCCATTTAGATAATCTACAGCATCAATCGCATGGTCAATGCCTGGGATATTGATTGTTTTTGCTTTTGACCCTGTCGCAATGATGATTTCATCGGCGTCTAATTTAGATAGATCCTTTACCTCTGTATTGAATTCAACTGGGATATTGAGTTTTTTGATTTGACGGCGATACCATTCTATCAACTCTCTATCTTTTTCCTTAAATGAAAGCGCTGCAGCAGGGATAAACACCCCACCTAATTTGTCAGTTTTTTCATATATCGTAACTTTGTGTCCGCGGATAGTGGCAATTCTAGCTGCTTCCATACCGCCGATCCCACCGCCAATGACTGCAACTTTTTTGATTGTTTTAGTTGGTTTGATGTCATATTTACCGCCGTCCATTGTCGTTGGGTTAAGAGCACACCTAGACATATGTTTTGAATCTTCCATAGATTGATCATTAGCAACACCTTTGTAATGCGCAAATGTGAAGCACGCATTATGGCAACAAATACAAGGCAAAATATCTTCTGGTCTGTCTTCTATAAGTTTTGTCACCCAATGACTATCTGCTAAAAATTGTCTAGCAACGCCCATGCCGTCAATTTTATTATCCCTAATAGCTTTTGCAGCTACGTCAGGTTCCATTCTTCCTGCGCAAACTACAGGTATATCAACATATTTTTTAATATGAGACACATCATCTAGATTGCAGTTCTTTGGCATATATGCAGGTGGGTGAGCCCAATACCATGCATCGTATGTACCATTATCAGCATTTAGCATATCATAACCGGCATCTTGAAGATATTTTGCAGCTTTTTCGCTCTCATCCATAGTTCTGCCGATCTCTGTATATTTTTCTCCAGGTAAGGCACCTTCACAAAAATCTATGGTCTTGCTTTGAACTGAATATCTTAAAGATACAGGGTAATCCTCTCCACATTCCGCTTTGATCGCTTTGACTACTTCTACAGCAAAACGATATCTGTTTTCAAAACTGCCACCATATTCGTCTGTTCGCTTGTTAGTGTAAGGTAGGGTAAATTGGTCTAGGAGATATCCTTCGTGTACGGCGTGAACTTCAACACCGTCTACGCCAGCATCTTTACATAATTTCGCAGTTTTTGCAAACGCAGTGATCATATCTTTGATCTCTTTAATCTTCAAAGCTCTACATGTATATCCTTCTAGCCAGCGCGATGGTAATTCACTTGGAGAAGCACATAGGTAAGGAAGATCAATTATAGGTTTTACTAAAGTTGATAACAATTTATTTTTGATAATAGGAGCCATTGAGTTTGGAATTGAGAACGAGCGCCCGAATCCAGCTGTCAGTTGAATAAACATTTTAGCTCCAGTTTTGTGGAATTCTTCTAGATAAGATTTTAATTTTGTAAATACCTTTTTGTTTTTATACAGCCATTGTCCACCCATTATATTTTTAAGTGGGGCAATGCCGGGGATAATTAATCCAACATTGTTTTTAGCTAAGTCCATAAAGAAGTCAGCTGCGTCTTGGTCAAAATGATGTGGTTCCATCCAACCAAAGATTGATGTCCCACCCATAGGGCAAAGAACTATTCTATTTTTAATTTCTACATTGCCGATTTTCCATGGAGTAAAAAGTGGTTCATATACTTTTTTCATACAAAAATCTCCTTTTTAATTAAAAATAGATTAATATTTATTGAAAAAAATGTCAAATAAATAATAAAAATATAAAAAAATAATAGGTATATGGCTAAAAATAGAATGTGAAAAATTTAATTTGTTGTTTTTTATTATAAATGATTTAAATTTTATGTGTAAATATTAATATATAAATATAATTTGATGTAATTTCATAATTAATTTTTAAGTACTAATGATATTGATCGGTATTTGATAATTAAATTTTAATTTTGTTCAAAATTTCTTTTATAGTTTTTACTGAATTGCTGAAATCCTCTTTTTCGCTATCAGTCAGAGATAGGTCAATGGCAGTCTTGATGCCAGTTCTATTGATCACACAAGGATAGCCTATACAACATTTATATTTATTTATATATGATGCTATGGTGAAAATCAAATTTGAGTCATCGAAAATAGCGTCAGTGATGTTTTTTAGGCACATTCCAATGCCGTATGCAGTGTTACCTTTTTTCTTGATTATCTCGTAGGCACTATTCCTAACATCTTTCAAGATTTTATTTTTTGTAGATTTATTTATATAATTATCTATTGGATTGAGTCCGATTATGGCGTTGCTCCATGGGATGATTTCACTGTCTCCGTGTTCGCCTATGACGTATGCGTGTATATTCTTTGGATTGATACCCAATTGTTCGCTCAACATATAGCGTAACCTAGCAGTATCAAGAGTGGTGCCACTTCCTATAACCTTATTTTCCGGTGCGTTTGACAATCTCAAAGTTACATAAGTCATTATGTCTAACGGATTTGTGGCGATCAGATAAATACCGCTGAAATTTGTTTGGTTGATTTCGGAGATTATCGATTTGAATACTGCTAGATTTTTTTCTATTAAGTCTAATCTAGTCTCCCCAACTTCTTGATTTCTTCCTGCGGAAATGCAGATTATATCCGCGTCATCGCAGTCCGTATAATTACCAGCTTTTATCTTGATCTTTCTTTTTGAGCATGAGGATGCATGCAAAAGATCCAAAGCTTCACCTTCTGCTTTGTCTTTATTTACATCAATCAGTACAAGTTCATCCACTTTGCTTTCGCCATTAATTAAGCAATAGGCATAACTCATACCGACATTACCACAGCCGATAAGTACTACTTTATTCATGGTTAACTTTATCTCCGATTTTATTATTGTCTGATTTTGATTTTTTTAGTCCCAATAGCCCAGCGATTAATGTTAAAACGCTAGGTGTAAAAATGAGTAAATTAGATGCGTTGAAACTTTTATTTAAACATATGATGCTGATTGGCAATATTAGAGTCAGAAGGCAAGAGACAAGCAACAATATCCTTGCTAAAAATGGAAATTTGAAGCACAATACACCCGCGATAATTGAGAGAAGTCCGCCCAGCATAAAAATTAAACAAAATAACATATATAAGTTTGCCAAAGCTTCGCCCCTTGTAAGCCCAGTTATAACTGTTACAAGGACAAGCAATGCCCAGCCCAAACATATCACAATTATTCCAGAGATTATTCCAAGGAGTAGACTAACGAGATTAAATTTTTTCATACATACCACCTTAAGATGATTATAGCATGTGAGAGGAGTATTGCAAAATTAAATTTAAATATAAAATAATTTTTATTACAATTTTTGTAAATTTATGAAATTTGATCGCTCAAATATTTGCTAAATGCCTTACAAATTTTCACGCTGCTGTCGTCAAAGCACTTATTTTCTACAGCCAATATGATTATTGATCCAATGGCATCGCCATCTTTTACAATAGGGACAATCAGTTGACAGGTAAATTCGTTAGCAGTGTTTACAAAGAAATTGAGCATTTCGCTTCCGTCATCTTTTTTCTTGATCACAATTTCTTTTTTGTAGATAAGTTCTTGAACTTCTTCAGATAATTCTTTTCCTAAATATTTTTTCTTGTTAGAAGAAAGGATTTTTTCCATGTCCGAAATCAATACATCGTGTTCTATACTGACAGAAATAGCGCTGGCGACAGCGTCGCTATATTCTTTTAGCGACACCATGTCACTATATTTTGTGAGCAAAAATTTGTTACCATCAACTATGCCAATTTCTAACTTGCTACCTTCACGTACATTCAGCATTTTTCTCATCTCTCTAGGGAGCACGATTCGCCCCAATTCATCAACTCTTCTTACAATTCCTTTACTTTCCATAATAACCTCTATGTTAGTATGAGAAATTAGAAAAATATTATTCTATAGTTATTTATTAGATTTTATCAATTTAGATAAATTTTTAAATATCTCTTCATTTCCTTTATAGCTCAAAGGGTTGATGGGAGACGTGTGGTAGATTGGAATGACTGTATATTTTTTATTATTGATACAGACTTCAAACTGCTTGCCGACATAATCACTTAATTTGTTGATTTTTTGATTTAAAATTGTTTCAGTTGGGAACTGCCCCATAGGTAGAATGATGTCTATATCTAGTTTTTCAATTTGGCGAAATAAAAACTCTTTGCAATTCGTGGTGCAAGTTCTTAAATCTTTTCTGTCGGGTAGCAGACATTTGCAACATTCAGTGAAGTATATGTCATCCAAGTTAAGTGAGCATAAAGCCAAAAGTTTAGACAAGACTTTGCCAGTAGATTGAAGTTTTTCATTGGTGTCGTAGAAAGCTCGATTTGATACTATCCAACCATTTTTTGCTGGAGATTCTCCTATGACTAAAATATTTGAGTTGCCGATCTGCACGGTAGGGCAGGATAATTTTTTCAGCTTTCCACATTTGTTGCACAATAAAATTTCTTTATCTATACTTTTCATATAGATATTATACATTATTTATTAAAATAAAGAAACATTTTAAAATGCTATATCGTATCAATAAATGTTTCTAACTGTTTCAATGTAGTGAATTCTAATATTTTTACCTTTGTTTCGGTCGCATTTTTTATAGCTTTGACATACCAAAGCAGGTGCTTTTTAAAATATGCTACCAAAGTTTTTTCAGTATGAAAATAAGTCTTCAATAGTTCAAAGTGCGTCATTATGGCATGTTTTTTATCGTATGGCGGATTTTCATCCTTTAGATAAGAAAATATCTCAGGATTTCCCATAGCCGCCCTTCCAATCATCACGCCACAACAGCCAATAGCTTTTGCATATTCCACATCATCTTTTGTTTTGATGTCTCCACTCCAAAAGACAGGGATTTTGACATTTTTTATTAATTCTAGATACGCGTTTTTGTCGACTTCGCCTGTATAGCCTTGTTCTCTTGTGCGTGCGTGCAGGGTCAGGAATTTCACCCCGCATTCTTCACACATTTTGGCGAATTCTATATAATTATTTACGCCGTCTATACCTAATCTAAATTTTACGGAAACAGGTTTTTTACTGTATTTGACTAGGGCGGATATGATCTCTCTTGTTTTTTCTATATTACGCATCATAGCACTGCCGTCTCCATTCTTCACAATTTTAGGAGCGGGACAGCCGCAATTAAAATCTATCATATCAAACTGATCAAAAAGTTTTGTTTCAAAAGCTTTTTTTATACTTTTAATATCGTGTCCAAACAACTGGCAACAGCGGATGGCGTTTGCCTCTTCACGAAGCATCTTTTCTGTCTTGAAATTTCTGTTTTCGATTGCTTTTAGACTGATCATTTCAGTGACGACCATATCTGCACCAAAATCCGCACATATTTTCCTAAAGGCAAAATCAGTCACTCCTGCCATGGGTGCTAGGGCAATGATAAATTTATCGAATATTTTTTTCATAATAAAATTATAATTAATTTTATCTAATTTTCAAAATATTTTTTTTATTTTTACAAAAAATACAGGTATGAAACGAAATAATATTATGACTGGAGCTTTGATATTGTCAATTGGTGGCGTTTTGGCAAAGGTCTTTAGTGCTATCTACAGAATTGGACTCACTCGCATATTGGGAGGGGAAGGAATTGGGATCTATCAGTTGGTGTTCCCGCTTTATTCTCTATGTGTGGTTTTGGCGACTGCGGGCCTACCTATGGCCATATCAAAAATTATAGCTAAACACAAGAATAACGGAAAGTCAGTGGTCAAAAAATGCATGATGTTTACAGCTGTCATTTCATTGGTGCTCACTTTGATTTTGTTGCTAGGAAGCAAGGGGTTGGCCTCCTTGCAAGGTGAAGAAAGTATCAGTATTTGCTATATCATTTTGGCGCCTACGATCATTTTGGTCAGTGGCGCTAGTGTGCTTAGGGGGTATTTTCAGGGGCAAGAAAATTTCATCCCTAGCGCGGTGTCAAACATAATGGAACAATTTGTCAAATTATGCGTGGGGTTGGTGCTGAGTTTGGCGTTGCTGAATGTGAGTTTGATTGCGTCCATAATTGGCGCGATGATAAGTATCGTAGTGAGCGAAGTCGTGTCAATCATAATTTTAATATTCTATTACAGGCGTGAGCGAGGCAAGAAGGAAGAGCAGATAGATATAAGTATAAAAGAAATCACGAAAGATATCCTTCCTATTACTCTAACTAATATAATCATGCCGATTGCCACTTTTATAGATAGTGTTTTAGTCGTCAATCTATTGAGCGTGAATTTCACATCATCTATGTCCATATTTTTGTATGGGTTAGAAAGCGGGGCGGTGTCCAGCCTGGTGAGTTTGCCCACCATTTTCTCGTTTGCGATAGCGAGTGTGATACTGCCAAATATTGCTTTGAGGACGAGTGAATTTAATAAAAATCACAAATTATCTTTGGCTATAAAAATTGTGCTGATAATCAGTGTGCCGTGTGTACTGTGCTTTTTGTTCATACCAGATAGATTGATCGATCTACTTTATGCGAACAGATTGAATGGTATGGGTGTGCAAGGGTTAAATATTGCATATAGGTTGTTGAGTATCTCTGGGATAGGCATAATATTTTTGGCAGTCAACCAGGTGTATTCTAGCAGTCTTCAGGCGATAGATGAAAGATATGTAACTATTAGGAATTTGATTATTGCCGTTATTTTAAAATTCGTCATTGAATTGCTGTTCATGCCTAGTCTATATCTAAATATATATTCACTTTCAATAGCAAATACAGTATGTTATGTGACGGTAATGGTGCTAAATCATTTTGAGATAAAAGAGCACTTCAATTTACGCATAAACTATATTTTCACAGGGAAGTTGATTGTGGCAAATTCGCTGATGCTTCTAGCTTTGGTAGGGATATTGAGTGTGTCTACTAGTTGGAGCAACACTTTGCTAGGCATAGTGGTGGCGGCTATAGTATATTTAGGAAGTCTATATTTATTAAAGATTTTCAACAAAAAAGACTCTGCCATGATGAAATACAAGATTAGATGATTAAAATTTTTATAGTTGGATATCATCATTTCGGAGGATATTATGAATAAAAATGAATTTGTAAATGCAGTATATTCAAAGACTGGACTTACCAAAAAAGACTGCAAATTATGTCTTGATACAATCATTGAAGTGATCAAAGACGCATTGAAGCAAGGGGAAAGTGTGACGCTATCTAATTTTGGTAAGTTTAAGGTCAACGAGATCAAATCAAAACCTATGTACAGTTTCAAAACAGGCAAAACGCACATGATGGAAGCAAGGCGTGCCCCTTCGTTCAAAGCGAGCGACAATTTAAAAAGAAGTGTAAAATAAAGACGATAATTCGTCTTTATTTTTATAAAAAATTTTATAAATAATCATTTTTTACTTGATTTTCTCTTTGTTTTAAAGAAATTTTGAATTAAATTTTTGTTTTCTTCTTCATAATCTTTTAGATGAAAGGATTTTGTTGTGTGATTTAAATTGTTGTTTAGCATATTGAATTTGCTGACCGCGCCATAATTTTCGTCTGGGACAGCATAGTATAGATTTTTTATTCTTGCGTTCAAAATTGCGCCTGCGCACATTGGACATGGCTCCAAAGT
Organism: uncultured Clostridia bacterium; assembly: GCA_944384465.1. Lineage (GTDB taxonomy): Bacteria > Bacillota > Clostridia > Christensenellales > UBA1242 > Onthoplasma. The sequence goes on along the minus strand of CALWTK010000001.1, from coordinate 46,686 downwards.
GACAAAAATATCACATTCGTCCAGTCTCCATGATTTCAATTTTTTACACGCCTTTTCAATCGCGATGATCTCTGCATGGTGAGTTGCTATCTGATCCTTTTCGCGTGAATTATATCCGGTCGATATGATTTTATCTTCTTTTACTATCACCGCTCCTATGGGCACTTCGCCAATTGAGTCTGCTTTGTAAGCGAGCGATGTAGCCTTTTTCATTGGATGCATTTTTCACCTCTTTTGTAATATTTATCACATCTGGGGTGGTAAAGTCAATTTCTTGAGCGTATTCAATGGCTTTTTGAAGGGCGACTATGGGGACGTCTTTGTTCCTTTGATAGATTTCGGGCAATGTTTCTATACCCAGCGGATGTGGGATAGAATTGTCACCCACTTCTATTGTATAAGCGGGGATTTTGAGCGAGTCTATGCACCAATCTTTATAGCCACCTGTGGAATTTTCGGTGAAAATTAGTGGATAACCTGTAATTTCGCTCAAACTTTCACCAATTGATTGATCTCTTGCTATATTTTGATCCCCCTCGCCTTCAAAGCCATAATATATAACATTTCCTTTTGTGTGATATGATATTGTTAGACTTGGTTTAGTTTGTAAGGTGAAATTGATTAAGGACAGTACTTCGCGCTCGCTATTTGGATAGAACCCTACGAAATCTTCTGTGCTAGGGCAGAATACATTTTGTGAACCATTCCCCCAATCAGCGTCAAAATTGGTGTTCAGGTCCACCAAATTGACGTTCGCTTTATATTGAGAAAAATCTGTACTCCCACCGTTTGCTGATATGAGATAATTTTTTGTGATCTCACACGGGATGGAATCTAACCCGTCTAAAACAATTTCTGCGCCGTCAGGATTTGCTAAAAAGACGAAATATATTCCACCTTCTTGAATTAAATCATTGTTATGTAGATTCCGAGCCATCTCGACTAATAATAAACTGGTTATGTATTCTCTTGCGTGGATGCCTGCTTGAATTAAAATCTGCGTGCCATCATAACTTCCCACATGAGTCGCCAATATGTTTTTCCCCAACACCGATTTTCCTGCATTAAAAAGTTCCAACCCTTCGTCTTGGAGTTGGACAATTTTGCTCACTAATTCTTGATAAGTCATATTCACCTCTATTTGTGATATGAAATATTGTTTGAAATTGTGAATGCTCTATATAGTTGTTCTAAAAATATCACGCGCATAAGTTGATGCGGGAATGTCATCTTTGAAAAAGATAAACGCATATTGCACTTTGATTTCAATTCTTCGTCTAAGCCGTTGGATGCTCCGATTATAAATGAAATTTCGCTGTTTGTGATTGAAATTTTTTCTATTGTTTTACTAAACTCTTCGCTCGTCAACAGCTTGCCCTCAATGTCTAAACATATTGAATAACCTTTTATATGTTTTTCAATTTCTACTTTGTCTTGTTTGAGGGCAGCTTTTATCTCGGCAGGAGAATTTGATTTCGGGTTGTTTTCTTTCAATTCAATGATCTTCATGTCAGCAAATCTAGTGAGCCTCTTTAGATATTCATTTATGGCATCTTTTAAGTATTTTTCCTTTATGTCACCGATTGCTATAAGGTTAATTTTTAGCATTATATCACTCCCCATATGAAACTACATATTGTGATGAGTCCACCTAGTATGAAACTAGATATGACGAATATGTTGTCGGTAAAAGAAAATTTTGTTCCGCCAGGGACATTGGTCTTTAGATTCATCATTTTGCTTTGTCTTAGCAAGAGATTCGCTTGGTTTATCTTTTCTTGTGCTTCGGTAATTGGCAGCGAATTCAGCTCTAGATATTCGATTATCTTTTTTACATCTCGCCGTGCACGTTCTTTTATCATCCATCTAGTGAGATATATGTAGGCGATCACCAACAAAATGACGAGTATTGTGCAAGTGGTAATAAATACAAATATATTGGACATCAAGAATGCTTTTAGATTGTTGACTGCCGCTGCGAATGGCCAATTTAAATAATAGCCATACACAAAATACGAACTCAAAAAATTGTTCATAAAGTGGATGATCATGCTAGGGAATATACTGTTTGAGACTAAAGCGACATAGCCCATCAGTAGGCCTAAAATTGCCGCGTAGAAGAACTGGTTTATATTGAGATGCATCAGCCCAAATAGGATGGATGAGATGATTAGAACATATCTAGGGTTTCCAGCTTTTTCGCCCGCGTGCAGCATAATCCCCCTATGCAGAAATTCTTCACAAATTCCAGGCAAAATTGCAGATAATACGAAGTCTTTTAATAGATAAGCATAGTCAAGTGTCACAGTGGTGGTAGTGCCAATACTTTCATAGCCAAACAGTGCGATAAGACTAGCAAACACGTCTGCCACGAACGAATTGATAAAATACAGAACAACACCTAAAAGTATGCTAATACCTATCATTGTGCCACTGATTTTGTTGAATCCCGCATCGGTGAAGGTCTTTTTGAAATTCTTGCTGACTAAAAAGGTGTACATTAGCATAGGGATAGCAAACATGACAACAATTTGAATCAAAAATGATGAAAGGATATCGTTTTGTAATAGTCCTAGATAGCCGAGCACAAAAATAACAGCAACACATAGCATTGCTACAAAATAAATCATACTGATTTTAAAGAAATTCTTATTTTTCATACTATTTTGAACAATTTGTGACAATCCATAAGATAAGCATAATAATTATACTGACATAAAAATAGATTTTACCTTCAGCATTTATACTCTCTTTTGGATGATTTTTGTGATTTTTTATTGTGAAATATAATACTAAAGTTATGAATACTGCCGCTAAGACTATTGCTATCAGTATATATGTCCAATGTTGGTACATCAAAGGAACGTTCAAGTAAGACAAAGTCAATGACAAGAAATTGTTGGTCAGGTGAATAGCAATACAATATAATATGTTGTTTTCATAGTACATTATTACTCCCAGTAACAATCCAATCAGCAATGGATATACCGTTTGGTCCAACGACATGTGATATATTGAGAACATGACTGCACTGATGACTATAGAAAATATTTTTCCATAACGTTTTAGTCCTTTGAAAATCAGTCCTCTAAATAACAATTCTTCACAAATTGCGGGGAGTACCACTAGAGAAATGAGAGAGACTAGATAATTTGTGGTATTCAACTCATATGGGATAGTGTTGAGACTGAATCCAAAATGTGTGAGCAACGAGTCAATACATGTGATCAAAGGATAAAGGCAGAAGAAAGATAAAATAGCTATACCGATATACATGAAAATCTTTTTTGCGCTAGGTTTAGCTATAAGGGAGTTTTCCTTTTTCCTATTCATGAAGAAAAACACTGCTAGCATGGTCAAATCCATAGCTAGAACGCATATCAAATATCCGTAACTTGTATTTAAAAATAGGTCTAAATTTGACGTGTCAATATTTGCAATTGTTGTGATAAATAACCCAATGCAACTGACAAAAACTACACTCAACTGACACAACAGAAAGCCGACAAAAAATGATATTGATGAATCTTTTATAGTGAGTTTGTTTGTCTCCATGAAATTATTATACATTATTAACATTTTTTTAGCAATTTTATTTTTGGTAAAGATTTAAATTTTTTCACATATATTAATTTATGGAAAGTATAATTTATAATAAAACTTTAGACTCTGAAATGCTTGAAAAAATGAATATTTTTATATCAAAAGATGCGGTGGTAGGGGAAAATGTGCGTATAGGTAGAGGAGTAATAATAAGCGGGAATTCAGTTGTGGGCGACGAGGTTGAGATATCTAACAATTCTGTATTGAGCAATGTGAGTGTCGGGAATAGGGTAAAAATACTATCAAGTTTTATAGAAGATTCTTCTATAGGTGCCAATTGTGAAATAGGTCCGTTCGCTCATATTAGGTTGAATAGTGAAATTGGAGATAACTGTAGGGTGGGTAATTTCGTAGAAATCAAAAATGCCGTGATAGGTAACAATACAAAAATGGCACATCTAGCATATATTGGAGATGCAGAAATCGGGAATAATTGTAACATTGGTTGCGGGGTCGTGTTCTGTAACTACAATGGCAAAGTCAAGCAAAAATGTTATTTAGGTGATTATGTATTCGTTGGTTCAAATGTCAATTTGATAGCACCTGTCACATTGAGCGATTACGCCTACATAGCAGCTGGGAGCACGATAAACAAAGACGTCGATGTAGATGAATTTGCAATAGCACGCGCAAGGCAAACGAACAAGAAAAATTTTATAAATCCGTATAAAAATTAATTTTTGTCATTATTTTTTCTATTTTTTATGCGGTTTTCAAAATATTTTTCAAATTTTAGCAATAAATACACGTCAACTATAATTAAGTTGATCAATAGAACCCATTCGACGACTGTTAAACTGCTCCAGTCCATTATCCCGCTTCCAAGGAAGCAGACTAGTGCGCAATCTATTCCCCTAAAGATTATGCACATAATTGAGAAATACCAGTATTTCATTTTCGTCATGCCAGCGACTAGACATAGTGCATCGTCTGGCATCACGGGTATAGTGAAACAGACTGGCAGAAGTATTTTGCTTTTGGAGTCAATTAAATCTTGAGCTTTTTCTAGTTCTTTTTTCCCAATGAGTTTTGAAGCGAGTTTTTCACCAAACTTATCTCCTATGAAGAAAAGTATGCTCGAAGAGAGAAAGCAAGCCAGCCATGAGATGAGAAAGCCTTTTACCCCGCCAAATAATACTACGCCTAGTACAACTAGGGCGGTATTGAGGACGGGGACAAAGCAGAACAAAGAAAATAGCAGGACTTCTATCAGCAAAAACACAATTATACCATATTGTTTGGTGCTCAATATGAATTCTTGCAAGGTGGAGATATCCGTTATATTAAACGTTCGTAATAAGAAATACAAGCCTACACTTATGACAGCAAAGAACAATAAGACGAGCAGTAATTTTAGCCAGTTTTTCATATGGCATTATATGAAAATGAAATGAATATGTTAAAAAAATTTATGCCTTTTGCATAAATTTTTTGTAACTTAAAAATATTTTGTGAGATATTTCTTCTATCGTTTTGTTATCACTCTTTATCACCAGATCATATTGTGATCTATCAAGATTGTTGATGTTGTATAGACTTAAATACCTTTCGTTTTCAGTTTTCCAGCGTTTTTTTAATATTTTGATTGCGTGATCTAGGTTTTCTGCCTTTTCGGTCTCGCGTTCTGCTTTTAATAAGCGCTCGCCCGCCGTTTTCCAATTTACATCAATAAACACTTTAAATGATTTCGGAATAAAATGCCAAGCAAGTCTAGAGTCAATGACAATATTTTCATATAGCTTTTCTTTACCTAAAGCCGCGATCCGATCATCTATTTGGTTGTCAATCTCTTTGATGTTTTCATTCATCTGAAATTCTAGGATGTCGTCGTAGCCGTTTAGTTTTGCTAACTCTCTAAACATGTTTCCAGTGGATATATATTGAAAGCCGTATTTTGCACAAAAATGCTTACTGACGCTACCTTTCCCGCTGCATGGTTTTCCTGTGATAGTGATTATCATAATTCACCTGTGTCGACAATGTCATAATGTTCATCATCGCTATCGTTTTGATGATTTTGGTAGTAATTTAATTCGTTTTCTAATTGTTCCAACTCAATACGCTGACGTTCCAATTCGTTATTCTTTTTGTTGATGAATACTATTTGAACAATTGTGACAATCAAAAGAAGGGCAATGATAGCAATTGCTCCAAGGGTAAATAATTTAACTCTTTTTTTGTTTCCTTCCATGTCTATCCTTATGCCTCAATTTTAGATGTGTAGTAAATTTGTTTATAATATTATACCATTTAGTTTCTAAAAAGACAATCAAATTTTTGTCTATATTTTTTATCCAAATATAGCCTAGCACATATGACAAGATTAGAGCAAAGGAATATTGTCCAAAATTGAAAAAATTTATTAAAAAACAGAAAATTATACTAAAAAACGCATAAAAAATGGTGTCAAAAATAATTTTTAAATAAATTTTTTGATATTTTTTTAAAGTTAAAGTGAAAAATATTTGCGAAATAAGTCCCAAAATAATTCCACAAAATAAAAATAGAAGAAAACAATTCACTTGATTTAATGAGCTGAAAATCATTTAAAAATTTTCCTAAAAAATGGTTCCTTGTCTTTTTCTTGCAAAAATTTTATAGCATTTATATTTCCATTAATCTCTGCTCGAGTGGTCGCGTTGTCCAGTTTTACCAGTTCCAATTTCTCACCGCTGATAATCAATCCACCATAGACTGTATCTAGTTGTATTAACTCAGGTTTCAAACTGATTATCTTATTCGTGCCGGATACTGAGAGATTTTGTTTGTTGCTAAGTATTATTAATTGTTCTTTTTTTTCTTTTTCTATATTTTCCATATTGTCCCTTTAATTATTTATATTTGGTTATTTTTTATTTATGATTATTTTCATTTTTATTTGACAAAAATAATTATTATTATTTATAATAATTTATATTTATTTATAAAAATATTTTAAGCATTTTAGGTTAAATTAAAAATAGGGGAGAAAATGAAGAAATTTTATACGTTAGCATTGATCATATTTACGCTGTTTTCATGCGTGGTTTTTTCTGCTTGCCGTGATGATTATTCAAATTTAAATATGTCATTTTATTCTGTGTCTGGTGAGCAGATCAGTGAAGTGAATTTAGTGATTGATTCTTCTGTAGAACAAGCAAATGCTACTCAAAGGTTGGGTGTCAAATTTGAGGGCATTAGTGAAAGCAACATAGGTAACATCTCTATTCAATCCTCACCTAACGAGTTAGCTACAATTTCAAATTTGGAATTGCAGGATGATACATATTATTTCACAGTAGATGCGAACATGAGTGGGAATGGACAAATTGTGGTCACTCACATGACTACTGGTAGGACCGCGGGGATCAATCTCAATATTGGTAGAAAATCTTCTTCACTTAAAACTTCTGGGGACGCCTACATTGTGGATGTCCCATCTGAAGAATCTCAAAATGTCTACATTAAATCCAACGAGATAGTAGCTCTTTCACCTGCTGGGAGCACGGATCAAGTCTATTTTAAATCAACAGGGCAGACAATCAACAATGTAGAATATATCACAGAGACAATAGATGGCGAAGAATTAATAACTGGTTTTGTCGTTGGGAGCGGTGTCGCTGAAGGTTCTACACTCTCACTATATCCTGTTACTGTTATGGGTGGCTATGAGAATACAGAGTATCCAAACGCCGTTGTCACCTTTGAATTCATAAATGTGCTGGAAGAATTTGAGATAGAGACGGACTCATATCATCAACAATATATAAACAATGATGATATCATCTATCTAATAGCGAATGATTATACTGAGAATACAGCGTCAGATGGTCAAATGTATAATTACAACAATTTTCAATTCACCATAGGATACCGTCAGGATGAAGAATTGTTGGCCATAGATGACTATCTACAATATTATAATGTCGACATAGATGTTGACGAGACGTATCTTTTTGTTGGGCAGTCAAATGACAAATATATTATACAAGCCAATGCTTACTCTGAAAATCCGGTTGAAGCAAAGATAAAATTGGTGCCAAAAAATTGTGTGGGAGATATATACACAATCGAATTCATTGTTCGTATTAAGTGCGAGGTCAAACCCAACAATATTGAAGTGAGCATGCAAGGTGAAGTGATAGATACGGATGAGAGCCTAGACCTGTACGACTATTATGTGACCAGTGGCAGTGCTTTGGGTGCGTTGTTCAATTTTAATCCTGTCGTTGAATATAGTCTAAACGACATGAAAAGCATGAGACTAGAAGTATCAACCGAAGTGTTGAACGCATATATCCTTGTCAATGGTCAGTATGAAGGGGTGAATAGAATATATTCTGACAATACTTTCACTACACTTGTCACGGACAATTCTTATGTGTTAGGAAATGTAGAGTATTTCTACAGAAATAGTAGATATGTATTGGAATTTTATTTAGATAGTCAACCTTTGAGATTTTATTTTGATACAACTTTACTAAAATTTGTGTCTGAACCTATCACTAGTCTAAACAATATTTATATCCGCTATGTAGAGACGAATTATATAGATGATCGTCCACTGAATGCTGACATATCAACTTTCTATACAGGGGATATACTTTATCTAGAAGATATATCTGGGACTACTGTTTCCTTGAATTTCAATAGGCAGGACGGCGTGAGCAGCATGGATGTCAATGCGGGTTATTTGATGCAAGTACAGGGTTCCACGTCATATAGGGAAGACATATATGTGGACAACAATGGGGTAGGCTATGCTGTTGATACTGTTTATTTAAACAGATTGCAAGGGCAGGACAACGCCGATAGTCATACATATTTGTTATACATAGCTCAAAATAACATCGTGGGATATATGGATAAAACTGTGACGTCAGCAAGTTTTAGCGTGACAGTGACTGGCGGGCAGGATAATCCACTGACAGTAAAACAATACGCTTCCAGTGACGCGAACGGGAAGTACAACACAAGCGGAAATCTGGTTCAAGGTAGTTCAAATATTGAATATCAATTCTCTTCTACAGGAGCGGTAAATAATGCCATCTTACTGCTATTCAATAGTGAAACGGACGTGGGGGAATATAGAATAACCTTTAGACATTCCAATGGATATACAAAAGAAATAATAGCGTATGTATATCAGCAGTTAAGCACTGACGATATAGAATGTGTAATACCAGAAAATGATAGAGTAATCAACAATATTGTCCAAACAAATAATGATGGAAATATTGAGACGAGTTACAAATTCCCAGGCTATGAAGCAGATTACATTGTCGCTTCAAATCAAACCATAGATGTACAACTATTAGTAGATAATGTATTTAATAATAATTATATAGTAGAATATAATTATAGTTCAATCTTTGATGGAATTGTCAGTGCGTCATCCAGTGATTATATCAGGTTGGAGCCACAAGGGAACAGAGTGCTATTGACATTCTTGGACGGGACATATTTTAATGATACCAACAATTATATCAATGTCAGCTTCACTGTGCGGGTACAAAACTATTCGGACATAATCACACCTAACGGATATGAAGATGTCACTGTCGTCCTATCGTTCTTCATTTATGAAGAAATTGGTCAAGATGATTTGACAATCAATAATACAAGTCTAGTTAGATATGTGGAGTCCAGTCTCGGAGCGTACAATAAAGACGACTCAAAGGCAACTTTGCAGATTAGCATAAGTGATGAAAATTTATGGAATTATACCCAAATGAGCACGCAAGCTGAGTCGTTCAACATAGGTGTCCAAAATGAAGATTATAGAGTGGTATGGTATACCGAAAATGGCGAAAGGATTAGGACGGATGAGCAGACGGATAACAGCATTAGTCTGACATTCACAGGCAACAATCAATCAACTGATAGTTATAGAGAAGATATCTATGCAGAGATTGTACAATTCAATACGATATATACTTTGCGTTGCCTTGTGACTGTTCAACGACCTATCATCACGCAGAGCGTCACAATCACAAGCGATGTAAACATAACTGATGATTTGAATCAAGAGTATTATTTGGATTTAAAAGCGGGTGAGACGTATACGTTGACGGCGGAGAATTATTCACCTTTAGGCACGGTCACCAAACCGGATATTTTCATGGTCGTTGTCAACAATTATGGCAATCAAAACAACAACAGCATAATCATTGACAATGACAATCATACCTTGACAGTACGTGAGACAATTTCCAATGCTTCAAACTTGAGATTGATAGTGTTTGCGAAGGATGTTTTAAATCAAATTATAGATGCATCAACCGTTGGTTTTGACAATATCTCGAGCTTTATCCTGAATGAAACGGGTGAATTGCAAGACGCATATTTGGATGCGTATGTGGTCATAAATCTCTATTTGTCTGACGGGACAGAAGAAAATCCTTTCATAATTAATGACGCTAATGATTTTTGGGACATCAACAGCACTGAACAAATGAAAGCATCGTACTATAGATTGATGACTAATGTGGATCTCATGAATACTTCGTACACTGGTCCGCGCGTGATTGACAATTTCAGTGGGCAAATCTCTACATATTCTAGTTCTAATAGTGAATATATTTATACTTTGTATGGAATAACGTTGGACGGCAGTAATCCAAATCTGTTCACTAATTTTAGTGGGACATTGTCTAATATCAATTTCAATGTTTCATACAATTATTCATTCAATGAACCAGAAAATAGCAATACGACAAATATTACCGCATCAGCGAATCTTGGTCTGATTGATATAAATTACGGCATGCTAGAAAATATCAACATCAATTATTCAGGTAGCGCGAATCTATATAATGGCACGGCATTGCCAGAGTATAACTTCGGTAGCCTTGTTGGGATAAATTATGCAGATATTCTATACACTTCCAGTAGTGTAATTGGGGCAAGTGGGTCTATCACATTAAACGGCGATGCGGTCGTGAATTTTGGTGGACTGGTTGGAAAGAATTATGGTCTGATTGAAAGAACAGGTGCGGGTGTATCAACAAACGCTGATCATTCGTTGCTCACCAATGACAATATTGAATTTGGTGTATATGTTGCGAACGAAGGCGCAATTTCAGTAGTTGATATTGTCTCCCATTTGACAAGTGCAGATTCTAGCGTGGGTGGAGTGGTAGGTTTCAACGCAGAGACTACTATAGACGGGGAGAACTATTCTGGACGAATACAAAATGGTTATGTAATAGGGACAATTCAAGCGTCTCACAACAATGTCGGTGGCGCAATTGGTAAAAATCAGACGCCTAATACGGATGTAACACTAACTATTAATGTGGGGCAACTGATAGGAATCAGCAATAATTTAGGAGTATATTATCATACAGGCATCACGTCAGCAGTAGTTGTCAGTGGTCAAAATTATGTAGGCGGTATTGTAGGATATGATGATGGCGGTATATATAGAGATTGTCATTATCAAATACTGACCAGTATGGAGCATGGTGTGGCAGGAAATCAATATGTAGGCGGTATTGCGGGATATTCAATCTATGGATACTTTACATATTGCTCTGTGATGAGCTACAAGTGGGATTATAGTCAACTGAATGAAGATTATAGCATCAGTGATTATTCTCAAGTCATGAATGGTACGCCTGATATAGCGGGAGAGAATTTTGTCTCTGGTCTGATTGGTGCAGGAGTGACTAACGTCTCTAATGTGCAAGATGGTGGGTCATATTCAGCATTGTCTATCCTAAATTGCAGTGTGAATGCATATATTCAGGCGGACAATGGAGTACAAAGAGCCAACATGGCGGGACTTGTCTCAACTGAAGAAAACAGTGCACTCATTTTATACGCTTATTTTATGGGCAGGATGGATGGTGACGTGAATTATTCTAGCGATGCAGTATCTACTCAAAATCTCGCATTGGACAATTTAGGAAATTCATTATATAACTATGTATACTCGGTTGTCATCGATAATGGGACAGAGCTAAATATCGGTAGTTTTAGCGATGCTCATGAAATGACATTAAATTCAGCGGGCGAATCTCAAATCTGGGGATATAGTAGCGATATTAATGGCGGATATATCTATCTAAAAGATGAGAATGGCAATACCTTGTTTGAATTAGCTCCGACCGAAATTGATGCAGTTGTACTTGACCCTATAGATGAAAGTTTCAATACTGTTTTGCATTTGAATTATTATGATTTTGTGCTCGACACAACGGATGAAAATTATGTCGCAATTTTAAATGAATTGATAGAACGTTACAACACATATTCTATCAAAGAATTGGTATCATTTACTTATCAGCCTGAGAGTTTGGAGTCTATCAGAATTTATATGCAATCTTCTAATAGCTCTGTAATTGGTGTGTCTGGAGACAGAATAATAGTGAACGGCGTTGGGCAGTGCGAATTGACTTTCATATCCATTTTAAATCAAGCAATTAGAGCGTCAATCACAATCGATGTTTCACGTGCATATGGAGAGGATTTTGTCATAAGTGATAGTGCGTCAGACATTTCAGGTAATATTAATGGGACAACACAAAATATAGTCAAAGACTCTGGCAAACAGTTCTATATAATAAACACAGGCAGTGTCTCTTATCAGGGCATAGATTATAGTTATAGGACAGATGATACTTATCTAGAAGTGATAGTTTCGATTGCTAGCGAAACAAATATCAACATAGGCGAATATTTGAACGTCAGTGGCATGACTAATGAAACTGAAAATAATAGTATGACAGTAAGGCTCAATCCTGAGACATCATTCAGCATATCTGTATTGCAACATCTAGAAGGCTCGAGTTTTTCAGTGGAAGTGCGACCTTATACAGTAGTGAATTATAACGGGTCGGAAGTGATAGTCTATTATGAAGAGGTGACAATAAATTTCGCCATTGTGACCAGCAGGGGAGCAAGTGACATATCTATCAACTATGACTCAGTCATACTGTACCCTAATGATACGACCACAATCACTGCCTACATCAAGACTGACTTAAAATTGGGCGAAGAAGAATTGTCTGCTTTGGTTGGCATGATTGGAATTGATGGCACACAGGTGGATAACCTAACCGATTATATTGAATTGATTGAATATGACGATTATGAGAACGGGATTCAAACTGTTTATTATAGAGTGATTTTTGCGGACAAAGCGAACATTGACGATAAAAGTACGATGACAGTTTATTTCCAGTTGGCTAACGGGATAAATGCCAGTGCAGAATTCACACTTCTTCCACAACGTATCAACTCTATAGAGATAAAGAACTATATCTATGACGATTATGATATGGGATTGATATCTAGAAGTGATGTATTGCGTCCTATTGGGCAAGGACTGATAATCATAGATATTGCACCTATCAATGGGTATTTTGATTATCTAGAAATTAGCGATGTCACGGGCAGTGAAGAGATCATATTCGCTCAAATTGATGGCGTTGCTGGCGCTAGAATGTCCAATATGGACAATCCTTCAAGTGATGGAACAGGAATTCAATTGTTGAAATATGATAATACTGAAGAAGGCAGGTTCTATGTATCAACTATGATCAGCAGTACCTATTCATCTAGGATACATAGGATTAGGGTGTCTGCATATCTTGATGACGGCACACAGGTGGGTAGTACATTCTATTACAATATTGATGTTAAGATGTTACCATCTATCAATGTGGATATTTTGAAACCAAATGGTGAAGTGGGCTTGACATTCGATAGTACTTCTAGCGTGAATGCATATTATATTGCCAATGGTGTGGACACGAATTTGCGAATTCAGACAAGCAATTCGGATGGGAATGTCGAGATAACAGAATTCTCAATTTCCGGAGTGGACTCGAGTATAAATGTCAACGACTATTTTGCTTTAGTGGAAGATGTGAACGGCTTCTATACATTGTATGCAGTTAGATTCAATGAAGCTTTGTTGGGCGGCACGCTCACTCTGGGCTTGGCTACCACGGCGACGCTAGAAAATGGCGATTATGAGAGGGCGGAAATAGTCATCACATTTGAGATAGTGGAGTTTATTGTCCACGATGTCAGCGTGACACATAGTAGGGTGAATGCGTCAGGTGCGGATGAAATCTATGGAGACTATTCTACAGATGTTACACTTGAATTTTACTTTAGAGATACTGATATCAGTGTGTACAATCAGGGCTTCTGGGATAGAGAGTATAGATTTGATAGTTCGAATACAGACACGTCTACCACCTTAGGTAGGATAAATGCAATTTTGCGTGCCTTGAACGAAAATGTGGATGGATATCTATATCTGTATAATAGTCAAGGTATTGATAACGAGACGATTTCGCTCACAGGAAACGTGTTAAGAGTAAATACTGGGAACAGGGACACCTTCTTGCATGTTGACTTTAATTTGGTGCTTACCGATAGTTACACTTGGACTATAGAGAGTCCGGATGAGCATGTCACCAACAATATTTCAAATGAGAGTAGTGACGCCCCTTACCTTGTATATAGTTACTCTTATATTCTTAATTTTGTAAATTCAAACACGTTCGAAGAAGCAGAACTCATAAAGGATGAAGAAGATTTCTTGAATATGGCGGCGGGTGAGAATACTTATTATATTCTAGGTAGAGACTTAGTGCTCAGAGATTATACCCCGCTAGATATAGTGTTCAAAGTCTTTGATGGCAATGGGCACACTATCACCATTGAAAGTTTTGCTGAATTCGATGAAGAAACTATATATGCTGGGCTGTTTAGACAGGTCAGTGAAGGTATGGTAATCATGAATTTGGAAGTTAAATATTCTTCCGTCAATGAAGGAATAGGCGAATATTCGTTCGGGAACGTGCGGACTGGTACGACATCTTTTATCATAGATTATGCGGATCTATGCACAAATCCGGATGTGAACTATTCAGCAGTATATTTCGGTGGGATTACTCCAGTCAACAATGGTATTATTACGAACTGCTCTACAAGCGGACAAATAGCAATTCATGCGTCCACAGTTGAAGATAGAATCTCTGGCTATGCGATAGACTTCTATATGGGCGGTTTGGTGTGTCAAAACAATTCGTCAGCATTTATTACTAATTCTAGTAGCAGCATTGAGATGTACGCACAGGCGAACATAGGTGGACTAGTGTATTCAAATGCGGGCAAGATTGCGTCAAGTTCATTTACCGGCTTGATCTATGGCTACAACAACAATATAGTCACGACTAGTTTGATTGAAATCGGTGGCTTTGTTGTCAACAATTCGGGCGAAATATCTATGAGTTTTGTAGATGTGGAGACTACAGCTTTGACCGCTATAACTATAGGTAACATATCTGCCAAAGATATATCTGCAGGGTTCGTATACAACAATACTAATTCAATATATGACTGTTATGTAGACATGCTAATGTTAGGTGCCAACAACAATACCTTCTCTGGTTTTGTTCAGACAAATCAGGGAAGCATAAATAATTGCTATACATATATCAATCAAGGGGTCATGAGGTTAACGACAGTAAATATGTTCGCGCCTGCCAATACTACAGGGATCACTTCTTCTTATGAAATTATGTTAATCCCTAGCGGATATAATAATAGAATCGAGAATTTGACTACAGTCAGCATATCTAATATGTATCTTAAGGACACTTATCGAGGATTTACATTCGGAGATAACGAGAGCGCGGTATGGACTATGACCCTTGGCGCTCTGCCAAAATTGGTATCCACCTTGGAGATAGTTGAATACACTGGCACGAGCGAGCCTAGCGAGGATATGTATTATGGACTGCGAAACATAGTGGTGCACCGTGAAGAAGTCGTAGATGAAGATGGACATATTACCTATAATTATAGTTATGAGATTATTAACGGAAATTACGGGACCAAAGACAATCCTTATGTCATTTATGATTTGACTAGTTGGAATAATTATTTTATGAACAATCCAGAAGATTATTTCAGACTGGTTGCGGATATAGACTTTTCATCAATGTATGGAAATCCAAACACAAGTACATTGTCGTTCATGGGTAACATACAGGGCAACAACATGGATTTGACAGGGCTAATGATTTACTCTTCTTCTAGTCTTGACGCTATAGGTCTATTCAAAGAGATGATCTCAGCAGATGATATATCTATTACCAACGCTGTAAGGAATTTAGATATAAGTGTCTCTTCAGTCTTGGCAACTAAAACACAAGCAGTCGGTAGTCTTGCAGGAATTGTAGAGGGATTCAATCTGTACAACATTGATTTAGACGCATCTGGAGTGATAGTAGTTGGCGGTAATGCAGTGGGCGGTGTTGCTGGGCTTGTCCGTGGGGAGTTTGACATAGAACAGATTACGAGCAATGTCGGAGCAAACAGTACGCGCGCTTCTAGCAGTTATAGTTATTCTATATACACGTCTACAAATAATGGAGTGATAGCATCAGAGAATTTAATTTCCGTTTATTATGCGGGCAGTGTGTTTGGGATATTAGATGGATACAACAATGCTAGATATGACATGAATGCTAGTAGGAATCTATCTACATCTACATATTTTACCATTTCTGATGTGGAGGTAAATGGTAATATCACTGTCCTGGGGGATACAATCGGAGCAGCTTTCGGCTTTGTAGGAGAAAGAGTGATGGCGGACAATGTCAGGGTAAATCTAAATAGTGGAGCGCTGTCAGGCAGTCAATATTCAGGCGGTATAGTAGGTGAGAACAGGGGCGTTGTGACGAATTCTTCAATCATTGCAAGTGTTGACACTTTGTTTGATGGATCTAACAATGTATCAGCTGGTTTGGTCGGTTTGAATTTGGGCGGATTCGTTCAAAACAGCAACGCAGAGATAAATATCATCAAATCATTATCTTCTTCTACAGCTAATCCTACAGTGGGAGGACTTGTTGGTAGGAATGTGGAAGGTTCGGTATATAATTCTACTTTTGATGGCAATCTATTAGGTTATTATACTGGAGGAATAGTTGGATCAAATTATAGCAATGAAACATTAAAAAATAGAGGAAGTGGTTCGGGCGCTGTTACAAATAGCAGTCAGGTCGCAATACCTAATACTATAGAGTATATTTTAGATAACAATATTTCATTAAATGCTGAACTGAAAGATACTAGTATAACAGTGGACACGCTGAATAATTTGTTTACAAATCTATCGAATTTCTACTACTATCTCGCTAACAGAAATGATTTTAGTTCATCTATTGGTTATATTCGTGTATTGGGGTTAGCTATTGGCGCTTCGGATGAAAATGGACTTGTCAACAGAGTGGGGCTTGATTCGAACAACAATCTGATTGTGATTAATGGCGAATTTGATATCACAGGGGTCGGAGTCATAAAGGATGCAAATTTAACGACCGACGTTTCGTGCGATTTACCATTCGCTAACATTATAAAAAGTGACGCACTAGCAAGTGATTATACTCACGTAATGTATACTGTAGGAGCAGTTCTCACTTCGTTTGATGCGTGGGGACGTCAGAGTTATAGCAACAATTTATTAGTGTTCACCAATCAAGAATATGCTGGTGTGACCTTTACAAATAATGGCTCGAATAATTTGACAACTTATATTTATTTGTCGAATAATAATGACGTAGATAGAGTATTTACATATGACGTATTGATAGATAATTATAATGAGAATGCTAGCGAAATATTAATGAACTTTGACTTTGCATTCTTACTTGACATGTTTGATTTGAGTCAAGGAGTAAATATATATTTGACAACGGTTGATGATACAGAAATGGACAATGTATATACTACATACTATCCAGAAGAGCAAAGCGATATAGAAGATCAGATCAACATTTCAAGTTTGTCTAACATATCTATTGCCAATATATCTAATGGTGAATCAAACATAAAAATTGTATTTGAAGGAGTGAGCTTGGATAATGATGCTCAAAATATAACTTATACATATATTTTCAATTTCGCATCCCTTGACAATTAAGGTGTTTTGATTTACAATTCGGGTATGAAAATTGATTACAACAGATTAATGCATGATGAGATAAGTAGTCTAGAGAATAAACCTAGACTACTTTTGCATTGCTGTTGTGCCCCATGTTCAAGCGCTGTCATTGAAAAAATTAAGGATTATTTTGATGTGACTTATCTATATTTTAATCCTAACATTTATCCACAAACTGAATATGAGAAGAGAAGGGAAGAGTTCAAAAAATTAGACGTCCATGTCGTAGACATTGGCTACGATCACAACGATTTTTTGGATGTAATTAAAAATCACGAGCAGGACAAAGAAGGCGGAGATAGATGTAGGATATGTATAGCGTATAGAATGGATAGAGCTTTCAAGTTTGCCAAAGAAAACAAATTTGATTTAGTCACTACCACTCTATCCATCAGTCCACACAAGGATGCCAATTTTATCAATTCGACTGGGGAAAATCTATCTAAAAAGTATGGTGTCAAATATCTGCATGCCGATTTCAAGAAAGAAAATGGGTATCTTCGTTCTACACTTATTTGTAAAGACAAAGGTATCTATAGGCAAAATTATTGCGGGTGCGAGTTTAGTGCAAATCAAGAAAATTAATCATATATACTTATATGTTTAATGAAATCTTAATCAACAGATACAATTTAATAAACAATATAGAACAAGTCAAACTGAAAAATCCTAAATCTTTGATCTGTGCCATGGTCAAAGCTAACGCGTATGGAGTAGGGCTGAAAGAAGTGGTCAAAACTATAGACAATTTTGTGGATTATTTCGGAGTGGCTTGTTTTTTTGAGGCAAAAAATGTGCGGAAATATACCACAAAAAATATATTGATAGTTGGTCCGTTGGAGCGAAAAAAAATTAGTTCTGATTTTTCATATGCATGCAATTCTTTAGAAGATATAAAATTTTTGGCATCCTTAAATAAAAAAATTAGAATTCATATAAAAATAAATACTGGCATGAATAGGTATGGAATAAATAGTTTAAAAGAATTTAAAGAAATGTTGAATATTGTTAAAAGTAGTTTTTTGCAGTTGGATGGTATCTTTACTCATTTTGCTACGACTGATGAATATGTCGCTTGTCAGATGAAAAAATTTAATAAATTTATAAATTTAGTCAAAAAACTGAAGTTGAAACTTATTATCCATGCAAACAACAGTTTTGTAAATGAAAAATACAATCATAATTTGTCCATGGTGCGAATTGGGTTCAATCTTTACAACAGAGACAATTCTGAATTTAAGCACGTTGTAAGCATAAAAAGCAAGATAGTACATATCAATTTTATAAAAAAAGGCGAACTTGTAGGCTATGATTATAGATTTGTCGCACAGCAAAATATGAAAATAGCTGTCGTACCTGTAGGGTATGCGGATGGGTTTGATTTAGGGTATATCGGATGTGAGTTGAATGTCAAGGGGTATGAATGTAAGGTTTTGAACATCTGTATGGATTGTTTTATGATTGATATTTCAAAAACGGATCTAAAAAAAGGAGACGATGTCTATATATTAAATCACATCAACTCCCTAAAAATGTATGCAAATCATATCAACAGTTCAGAATACGAAATTATGACTAAATTTTCCAATATGCGTGCCGAGCGTAAATTTATCAACTAATTTCTGTCCCCGCCACGCATCATGAATACGAATAGTAACAATCTCAATAGTGATAAAATTGAAGTAACCAATGCTGCCACATAGGTCCACGCTGCTGCGCTCAAAACTTTTTCTACACCTTTTATCTCTTCGGTATCCATTTCACCAGTCGCTAGAAGCATCTTTTTCGCCCGATTGCTGGCATTGATTTCAATAGGTAGAGTGACTAGGCAGAAAATGATGTTCAAAGCATATAGTCCAATTCCTATATAGATCAGCCAATTTGCTGCCGTCACATAATAAGACATCTCCATTATAAGCCCGATGATGATAAGTGGCCACATCAAGAAACTAGATATGTTCATGACTGGGACTAGTACATTCCTTATTTTTATTGGGGCGTAACCGTTCTTGTGCTGAAATACATGTCCTATCTCGTGGGCAGTGACGCCTATGGCAGCTATGGTCGTTTGATTATATACCGATTCTGATAGAGATACAATATTAGTTGATGGGTTATAATTATCTGTCAATTCACCCTTTATAGGTTGAATTTGTGTATCAACACATCCTCCGCTGTCTAGCATAAAGCGCGCTACATCTTTAGCAGATTTGCCATGCTTGGTCTCAACTTTATTATATTGATTGAAAGAGGAACGCACCTTTGTCTGCGCCCATATGCCTAATATTATGCCCGGTATCATCACAATGCCCAACATATAATAAACTAAATAAGTACTAAACATTTTTTCTCCATTATTTTGAATTGATTATACTATAAGCTTATGGGGAAGTCAATTATTTTATGTCAGGGATACGCAGGTGCAAATTTTTTTATAAATTTTGAATTTTTATCATTTTTTTAACTTTAACATTCAAAGACAATTAAAACAATTTATTTAATTGTTTAAATATTCTATTTACATTTATAATCTTTAATTGCTATATGTTATATATCGCTATAGATTATATATCGGTAATATTATATTGATGTACTCATTATTTATTTAATTAAGGAGTTTTATTTTAGTGTATTTTATAAGTATAAACTTATAGTAAATTTACAAAAAAATAAAGAGTTATATCCTTCTATTTTTATAATAAAATTATTAGTAAATTTACCATAATTTCAGTGTTTTTTATTTATTATCATAAAAGATGGTTGGCTCTTTATTCATTTATGCAATTTTATTTAATTTTCTATTAATCACAAAACTTAATTTGCTGTATATGGGTGAATTCGTTCATAAAAAATCTTAAAAAATTTTAAAAAATATTTTTAATTTATTAGTAATTAATAAATCTTTGTGTTATAATAATAATGTAAAAAAATGTCGTTAAGGGGTGCGTATGAATATATTTAATGAAGTGGATAGGTTTTTTAGTTCGCTGAGTAATTATATACAATACAATGAAGTTTTCATTATTTTCTTATCATTATTTATTCTGACAATTCTTATTGTTATTATTTCTACATCTAATGCTTATGAAGCAAAATTGATCAAAGCGATAGATATGTTCAATAATTATTTTATAGATAATCCACAGATCACAGAGGACAATCTGGTCGCTTTCAACAACAAAATGAAATCACGTAAAGTTCCTAAACAGTTGAGAAAACAATGGCAACAATTTGTTTTATATAGAGAAGACAAAGCTAGCCATTATATGTCTTTTGATATATGCGTATCTACCCCGATTAAAAACAGTTCATACAAACGTGACATGACAGTGATGAATATTATTTCGTACATATTGGCACTGGTAGCGTTTATATTTAACTTGTATATATCGTATGAGACAACAGAATTGGCACTTATATTACAACGTACTTTGTTGTGTCCAGTCTTGATATTAGTGTTGAATTTTATTCTGACGATATTTTTAGATTTACGTCATAATGCAATCGTCAGCGATCTATATCAAAATTACCAGTATTTTGAAGTGAATATAGACAAAGCTACTCAGACATTGCCAGAATACGTAGATTATGAAGTGTTGTTTGATAAAAATGAGATTAAAAAGGGTATTCCAATTCTGTATGCTTATTTACAGAAAAGGGCGGAAGAAGAACAAAAAGAATTGGAAAGAGCACGACTTAAAAACGTTGAACATGAAAAATTCAACTTTGACGAGGCAGGGGTCGAAAGTTCACTCGTATTAGAGCGCGCCATGCAGGAAGCGGAAAACTATATTGCCGAACGTAAAAAATACATGCAGGACATTGAACAAATCAATGCTGATATCACTCAGGAAGAGATGAATTTCCGTGAGATCACGAAAGAATATCAACGTCAAATGCAGGTAAGTAAAGAATCGTTTGACAATTTCAAATCACAGCTAGAAGAAGTGACATCCACAATTGAAGCAAACTATTTGAAAAAACAACAACAGCAAGAATTGGATCGTCAACGTAATCTCGAAAAGGATTATGATACAGCGACAGATAGACATAAAAAATTGCTTGAGAATTATCAAACTGAACTTACAAGTGTGGAAAATGCTATTAAACAAGCGCGTCAGACTCTAGAGCGCGGCATGATGAGTGAGTTTAGCTCATATAGCAACAAAGTCTATGATCAAGCATTGTCTTTGGTAGAGCAACGTGAACAAGAAAAGATGGACGAACTCAAAAATCAAATCAAACAATTGGAAGAAAAACTTGTTGCTAAAGATCAAGAACTTGACAATATTTATAACCAAAATCAACAGTTAGTTGAAAAGTTGGATCAAGCTAATCAAACTATAAATGCTGGAAATTATCAAGAACAACAATATGCAGATCAACATACTAATGTACAACCTGAATATACCGCACCACAGGCAGAGCCGGGCGAACAAGAGCAGGCGAATGAAGAGCAATATACGAATCAAGATGAGCAATACAATATTCAGTCAGAACAACAAAATGTAGACACACAAGAAGAGCCTGTACACGATGAAAATGCGATACAACCTGAGGCAATAGATGCGACAGACACTGAGATTACTCAAGAAGTTGATGATGGAGCCAATGTTGACGGGGGCATAGAAAACATTGTGCATTCTCAAGATATCTTCACTGTCAAAGAAGATGAAAGCAAAACAGTTAAAAGGGCGGGTCGACCAAAGAAAACTGCCACAGAGGAAAAACCAAAACGCAAAGTAGGACGACCTAAAAAAGAAGAAGCAAAGGAAGAAATAGCTAAACCTAAGCGCTCACGTGGTAGACCGAAGAAAGCAACGACTGCGGATGCAAGTGTCGATTCACAGCCAATACAGCAAGAGTCTGATGCACAGACGCCAAAGAGAAGGGGCAGACCTAGAAAAAATGACGTTGACGCTACCAAAAATGAAGAATCAACTGTGGCGCAAGACACGACAAAAAAGAAACGTGGTCGACCTAAAAAGGTAGCAGAAGAGACTATAAAAGAGGACTATGTAGAAGCTACTCAACCAAAGAGACGCGGCAGACCAAAGAAGAATACTCAAACAGCAGCTGTAGAAACTACTCAAACAAGTGGACCTGTGACAGAAAAGAAACGTGGACGTCCTAAAAAGGTGGTTGAAGAGACAAATCAAGATACTACTCAGCCAAAGAGACGTGGCAGACCACGTAAAGTAGAGAACGCTTTGGAAGTACAAGAGCCAAAAATAACTGATATAGATGCGTACTTAAAAGAAATTGACGATGAGATAGCAAAAGAGAGTGCTAAGATTCAAGAGACCACCAAAGAGTTAGAAAAGAAAACTAATATAACAAAGAAAAAATAGAAAGCAATTTTGCTTTCTATTTTTTAAGAAAACCATAGAATATATATGTATAGTAAAGGAATCTAACATTTCAAAAACCACGGATTCTGCAGTGATATATTTATTAAACACTTTAGCTATCCGTGGGAGTTTTTTATTGATATAAAAACGATTGAGTGTATTAAAGTATGTTAAAGATAAATTTACAACATAACAACAATCAATACGACCGTTGTAACTATTGAGATTAAAAGTAATACAAGACTAACAATCAAAGCGACCTTGCCAAATATATGCTTGTTTATTTTTCGCTGAAAATTTGCAAACGAAATGGAATTTAACAACAACATTAACCCTATGAATGCAAATACATAAAACACAATAGCACCGAATAGCGACATGACAGGGAATGAATAATTGCCAGCCAATGATTCATTGATATTTTGTGCCAAGACTGTCGCTATTGCAACCATTGCGATCATGATGACAGCACCTATTATTGATAAAATCAATGATTGGATACCTAATTTTTACTTTTATCTTTTTCTTCTTGATCTTTTGCCATTAAAGCCAAATATTGAGTCCTAGGTCTGAATAATACTTTTATCCATTTAAACATAAACCTTCTCCCTTTTAATTAAATAAACATATATTAAATTATCTTGTCAAACATATCATCATTAAATTATTATATTATATCTATATTTTGCTTAAAAAATATATGTAAATTTTAATCTTTAAATGAATATGCTTAAAATTAATTAAAAAAAGGAATAAAATATTCCTTTTAATTATTGATTAATTGGCTGAAGTCTTTCAAATAGCAAATCGTTGTTTTGAACTTTAATATCTTTACCTATATCTATAGGATGCCATACAAATTCTTTCTTTAGAGCTAATTTTTCTTGTATCTTCGTGCATGTAGAAGGTATAAATGGAGCAAGCAAGTTTGCGATATTTGCCATCATGTATACGCACGTATATGTGGTATTGTTGAATCCTTCTATATTTTCTATCACTTGTATCCAAGGCTTTTGTTCGTCATAGTACTTGTTGCCTGCGCTGACGAAAGACATAGCAGTTTCAATCGCAGCTCTCAGTTTCCCTTCTTCTATCAATTTTCCAACTTTCTCAAAGGTATCAACTGTCAATTCTTTTATCTTTTCATCAACTGTGCCGTTTGGGATATTCCCTTCAAATTTTTTGTTGATGTATGACAAATTCCTATTGATAAAATTGCCCAGCACGCCTACTAGGAATTTATTATGGACTTGGATAAAGTCGTTTAAGCTGAAATTGATATCCTTTGTTTCAGGGCCGTTCGCCAACATATAATATCTGATCGAGTCTTTCGGGAATAATGAGACCAATTCGTTGATGCTGATTAGATTCCCTTTGCTCTTTGACATCTTCTCATTGTTCATGTTGACATATTCGCAAGAAATTATATAGTCAGGTAGATTATATCCTTTATCTATAGACATGATTAGAGCTGGGAATATCACCGTATGGAAAGGAATGTTGTCTTTGCCGTGAGCATAGTATGATATCACGTTGCCATCTTTTATAAACTCATTGAAATCAATGTTTCTAGTTTCTGCCACTTTTTGAGCAGCAGTCAGATAACCCATCACCGCTTCTATCCAAACATAGACCTTTTTGTCATCATAACCGTCAAAAGGAACAGGTATTCCCCAACTAAGTTGTCTAGTGACAGCACGGTCAATCAATCCCATATCTAGGAATTTGTTTGTCTCGCTGGTGGCGTTGGCACGCCATTGACCTATACGTTTTTCGTTCAATGCTTTGATCTTGTCTTGGAATTTTGATAGCGCAAAATATAGATGTCTATTTGGCTTTTTGATTGTTGGAGAAGAGCATATGCTACATCTTTTGTCCAAAACTTCATCAGCATTCAATGTGGTGAGGCAGTTATCACACTGGTCGCCCTTGGCGACTCCACCGCAATGTGGGCAGGTACCGATAATCTCTCTATCTGATAGGAACGTTTGACAATTTGGACAATAATCCTGCATCTCATCTTTTTCATAGATATAACCGTTATCTTTAATGATTTTGAGATAATCTTGAACATGTTTTTCGTGATATGGGGTCATAGTTGACGTATATAAGTCGTATGAAAAGTCGAGTTCGTTAAAGTTTTTGACAAATTCATTATGGTAATGAGTAGCTATACTTTCTGGGGTGACACCTTCTTTTTTTGCCCTGACTGTTATAGGTGTTCCGTGCGAATCTGTACCTGATACATAGATCACATTGTCGCCATGTTGTCTATAGTAACGAGCTATCGCGTCCCCGGGCAACAAGGCTGCAAGGTGGCCTACATGTAGTGAATTGTTGGCGTATGGCCATGCTCCGCCTATCAATATGTTTTTCATTATTTTCCTCCTAATGAGATGAATATTCATTTGATTTCGTTTAAATTATGTTTATTATTTTATCACTATTTATATTTTTAGTCAACCGCTTTATTTATTATTTAAATTAATATAAATATAACTTTTAGATTTAGCCATTTTTAGTAATATTTATACTGAAGCATATTGACTTGACAATAATTTTTCGTATTTGTATTATATATAAAAATATTATAAAGTAAAATTATTTTAATGTTTATTAATTTTTTAGAATTTAGTTTTGGGGTGTAGATGTTGAGATTGTCTATTTTGATCTGTATATATAATGTCGACAAGGATTTATTTAAGCAATGCTTAGACTCAATTTATACTTCCACCCTGAAAGATTACGAAGTGATTGTGGTTGATGATGGCTCGACTGTTGATTATGTAGATTTGGTGAATGATTATAAATTTGATTATGTCAAGTTAGAACATAATACTGGCACCATGCAGGCAAGAAGTGTGGCAATAATGAGGGCTAAGGCGCCGCTTGTCTGCTTTGTTGATGCGGATGATGTTGTGTCATTTGATTATCTCGAAGCACTTATACAAAGGCAAGGAGAGACGAACGCAGATATTGTCATCAATGATTGGGCTTTTTTCACAAAAAATGTCAAATACTATTGCGAGAAAGATACTACTATCAACTCAAATTTAGATCTGCAAGGTGATGAAATATTGTGGAAATATTTTTCTCAACGTGGGCTAGAGCATTCGTATTATGTGCTTTGGAACAAAGTGTACAAGTCAGACTTATTAAAGCGGGTTGCAAATGAGATAGGCGGATTAGATATTGATGAGAAAATAGTCTATTCAGAAGATGTGTTGATAAACTATTTTGCTTTCAAGTTTGCAAAGCGCTTGGTAAACGTACATTTAGGATACTATTTTTATAGAATACATTTTAGGCAACAATCTAATGTGCAAGACGAAAATAAACTCTCGTTGCAAATAAAAAATGTGGCAAAAGTTTTTTCCTTTATAGAAAATGATCTAAAAAAATCAGATTTTTATGACAAATATAGCGAAGATTTTACCAAGTGGGTATCATTCATCTATTCTTCACATCTTTCAATTGCTAAAAAAAGGAAAAATGTTGATTTGATAAAGCTAGTCAATGCTAGTTATCCAGTTGAAAAGTTGACAAACATAAAGAAAATCAACTCGCCTGTATACAATAAACATGTTTTATTGCCGAACAATCTAAATGAAATTGACAAAATGCTAAATAAAATTTATTATAGTAATAATCAAGTCGTAGTCTATTGTAAAAAATCGGGATACGCGTACAAACAATTGTGCGGAATGATTGAAATACTCAAGAAAAATAATATCATCTTGACACACAGCAAACGCATTCGGGCAGATTTTGTGATGCCAAAAGAAAAAATAAAGTTAGTACATAGAATTATCCATAATTATTTTATTTATAGATTGGGAGTATGGCTTTTCCCAAAGGGGAGTAAGTTACGCCAAACATTGAAATCAAAACTTTAACTGGAGAAAAAATGACAGCATTAAAAAAGTGGAGCAAAAATAGATATGTGCTCCATGAATTGATACGAAAAAAAATCAAAACTCAGTATAGGAATTCTATATTGGGGATTTTTTGGTCAATTCTAAATCCACTATTGAATATGCTGATAATGTGGATGGTGTTCAGTCAATTTTTTGGCAGAAACGATCCAGTCTATCCAATCTATCTATTGACGGGTAACATCTTGTTTCAGTCATTGAGAATGGCGACTGATGGCTCATTGAGCTCAATTGTTGACAATCGTGGCTTGATTACTAAGGTCAAGATAGACAACTATTTATTCCCGCTTTCTTCGACATTAGCGTCTTTGGTGAATTTTGCTTTTTCGTTGATCTCACTTCTGGTCATCATGCTGTGCATGCAGTTTATAGGCGGGTATACTCTATATGGATATCAAATAGTGAGCATAATTTTGATGATGCCAGCATTTTTGTTGTTTGAATATGGCATATCATTATTCTTGTCCGCTGTATATGTGTTTTGTAGAGATATCAAGCATATTTATAGCGTATTCTTGACGCTATGGACGTATTGCACACCTATATTCTATCAGATTGATAGGATTGACTCGTCTTCAATACTTCATAAAATTTTGAAACTGAATCCGATGTATTATTTCTTAACATACTTTAGGGATGCAATGTATAATTGCTCGTATCTAGGTATGGGCATGCCTTCTTGGAAGATTTTGGGGCTGTTGTATCTATTTGGACTGATTAGTATTGCGATTGGTGCGATTTTCTACAACGCTTTGAAGAAGAAATTTTTGTTGTACGTATAGGTGATAGATGGAAGAAAATAATGATGTTGTTTTACTGAGAATAAAAGATGTGGATATGGAATTCAAGATCCCTGCGTTGAAGTTTGACACCCTAAAGGAAAGAGTTGTCAATTTGTTTAAACGCAAGAAAGCACCACCAAAAAGATTGAAAGTGCTAGAGAATATCAACTGTGAGATAAAAAAGGGGGAATCTCTTGGCGTCATAGGGCACAATGGAGCGGGAAAATCAACGCTTTTAAAATTGGTAGCAGGTATCTATAAGCCAACGAAGGGTGAGATTGAATTGAATGGTAGTGTCGTTTTGTTAAACCTTGGGGCAGGCTTTGATATGGAAGCTACAGCTGAGGAAAACATATATCTGAATGGGGCAATTTTAGGCTTTAGCAGGAAAGAGATGAAAAAACGTTTTGACTCAATCATTGAGTTCGCTGAATTGCAAGATTTTGTAAAAATGCCGCTCAAAAATTTTTCGTCAGGTATGATTTCTAGACTGGGGTTCAGTATAGCAATAGATATAAAGCCAGATTTGCTCTTGGTGGACGAAGTACTATCTGTGGGAGACGCTAATTTTCAGAAAAAATGTATCGAGAAAATCAACAATTTGAAACAACAAGGTGTTTCATTCATGTTTGTGTCGCATAACATAAATCAAGTGAAAAATTTGTGTGAACACACGCTTTGGATAGAAAATTCAAAAGTCACGGGATATGGCCCAAGCAAAGAGATTTGTAATAAATATATTGAATATTGTAATCAAAAAAAGATTTAGCTTAACTAAATCTTTTTTATACCTCAACTTCATTATATATTTGTTTCAATTCTTTTCGAATTTCGTCTATGTAGTAATCTTTTATTTTTTGCTTGTTGTAGTCGCCCATTCGCTTCCTTAAATCAGCATCATTGAGCAAGGTTGAAAGTGCCTGAACTTGAGAGTCGATGTCATTCTTGTCTACGACAAAGCCACCTTTGTCATCAATGAGGTCCTTGTTCCCACGCACATTTGATGTGACGACAGGAAGGCCAAAGTGCATAGCTTCCATTATTGCCATGGTCAACCCTTCATGTTTTGACAAAAGTAAGAAAATATCACTGATCTGCATTATTTTATTTATATCCTTTCTGTATCCTAAAAATATTGTTGAGTCGTCAAGATCTAGTTTGTGTGCTAGGCGTTTCATCTTGTCCAACAATTTTCCTTGTCCGCAAAGGATATATTTTGTGTTTCTATGATGACTATGTAATTTGGCAAAGCATTTTAGCATTGCTTTGTAATTTTTCCTTTTTATAAATTCGGCGACAGTCAGAATAACCTTATCGTCGGGAGAAATGTGTAATCCTTCTCTCAATTGAGATTTGTCAAATGTGGAATTATCATATTTATTCACGTCAAGGCCAATGCCATGAATGAAATATTTATATTTTACGTTCCAATTTTTTATAGCAGAGTAGTCTTCTTTTGACATAGTGATCAAGACGTCCGTAAATCTAGATAGGAATTTTTCAGCAGTCTTGAATATGAGATTTTTTATCTTGTTGTTGCCCTTGAAGAAGAAAAATCCGTGAGCTGTGTAGATTACAGGGATGTGAAATTTGTGTCCAACCAGCCTTCCCATCATGCCACCTACCGGTTGTTGGCAATAGATCAAGTCATAATGATTTTGTCGTTGATATTTTTTTAGAGCATTGTATGCTTTGATGTTTCGAAAACGAAATGGGGAGCGGGCAAAGTTGATCTCATACATATTTAGATGATATTTGTCTTTCAGTTCATCGAACCAAAATCCAGTTTTGGCACAAAAACAATCCACGTGTGCCCCCATGTTTGTAAGATCAGTTATGTGCGGTATCAAAAATTGCCATATCATGTTGTCAGTCGTGGCAATAAGCATAATTTTTTTACCTAAAAAATTTATCATATTAAAATAGTATAATATTCGGTACGAATTGTAAACTAATTTATGAGAAAAGGATCATATCTTCTACCATTAATAGCAATAAGATAACGATTATGGGCACCAATATAGCTTTATTGAATTTTTCTATTTTTAAAATTTGTTTGATTAGATAACCTATAGTAAAACCTAACAAAACTAAACCCACGATCCCCAATTGGTAGAATAGGGAAATGAAGGTGTTGTGAGCGCCCAAAATTTCAATAGGCGAGCAACCTAGCCCTTTGCCAAAAAAGAATATAGTAGGATGATAGAAAATCTCTTTCAAATATTCAATCCACAAATCAAACCTATCAGTTAAAATCATGTTCATGAAGTCTCTAAAGCTATGACATTCAGTGATTCTGCCAAAAAATCTTTCAATCAAAATATTGACAACGTTTTTTGCAACAAGACAGAAGATAATTGCACACAAAAGTATTATTCCTGTCGTGATTAGAGTGATTTTTTTGTTTATCTTCAGACCTTTTATGAATATGGCAATCAGTATGACTAGCAACAACAATATAAAAGTCTTTGAAAAGGTCAATAATCCTATTAAGGTTATTAGACAGAATAAAATTATATTGAATATATTTTTTTTCTCACTTAGAAGAAAGAATGTGAGAATTGATAGAGCTATTTCACACAAAATAGCTAGTGAGTTTGGGTGAGGGAACAGGGCGGAAAATCTAGCTAAATTTGTGCTTAAATAAAACGGAGTAATGAGATTTTGTAAATTTGGTGAAACGAAATATAAACAACTCAATATAGATGCAAGGATTATGGATACGCACAAAAGTTTTATGTTGTAACTAAATTGAAATATCTCTTTTTTTCTCACATATAGATTTAATCCGAGTATTATAAATATGAATATTGCTATATTTAAAAATGTGTTTATATTTATATTTTGAAAATGAATGAGAGAGTATAATATCAAAGCTATTGATAAAATCAATAAGATTAAGTTTGGTTTAGTTTTGTCCTTAAAAATAATTATCGCATATGCCTTTATGATGTAAACTAAAATACAGCAAAAATATAATATTATGCCTATCTCTCCACCAAGTAGACAAAACGGAATATAGCAAATGATGTAGGAAAAGCCGTTTTTTAGAGAGTCAAATAAAATCAATATCATCAATAGAGACAGACTGACATAGGAGGCTTGAACATAAAAGCAATTAATTATGAGCAAACAAAAAAATATAAAACAATGGAAATACAAACTGTTTTTTAGATAGAATTCTTTAAAAGTAAACTTCTTGACTGAATTGTCCATATCAATTGTCTTCGTAATATGAAGTTATCTCTTGCATTTCGCCGATTGGCAAACTTTGAGAAGTCTTTGATTTGTTTTGTGCGTTATGTATAATTTGGTTGGCAAGTTTTATCCCTTGGGCGTATTCTTCTTGCGTAATTTTTCCAGTTTTTAAAAGGTAATCAGCATAATAATATTCTCTATAAGACGTGTTTGAATTCCCGCATCGACCTTTTGGCGTGAACATGATAAATACAGTTTTTATCAAAATCTTTAGATCGTTGAAGAAGGTGATATTGTCTACATATTCCAAGTCTTTTTCAAAGATCTCTTCCCAACTTGATTTGCTTCTTCCGCCTGTCACTTGCGACAATCCAGAAAGTCCGGGACGCACAGAATAGGCGCGCATCACTCTTTCGTCATAAAATACCATATCTTTGATAAGTCTTGGTCTAGGACCAATTATGCTCATATCACCCTTTATTATGTTGATCAGTTGGGGTAGTTCATCCAAATTCATTTTCCTAAGGAAAGCACCGAATTTGGTCAGGCGTTTTTCGTCTGGGAGCAATTCACCTTTTTCGTTGAGAGCATTTGTCATGCTGCGAAATTTATATAATTTGAATGGCACGCCGTTTTTCCCCGGGCGGTATTGTGAAAATACAATATTTTTCTTTAGCGTGCATTTCAGCACAATGACGATTATCAAAAGCAATGGAGAAAGCACAATTAGCGCGAACAAAGAAAGAAACACATCCAAAAATCTCTTGATGCAACGTTCATATATAGAAAAGTGGGGCTTTTTGTTGTTTTCAGCCTTGTCTTTGTGCTTTGTCTCTTTAGTTTTCATAGTGTAAGTATATAATATCATAAAAAACGACATTTATCAAGGGAATTTGTCAAAACTTGATTTTTTATGACGATTTAAGGTGAAATGAGATAAAACTTTTCAAATTCGTTGAAGGAAAGCGTGTCTATTTTGTCTTTTAGCAGAACTCTACATGTATCCAACTGCTTTTTTAAGATGTCAACAAGTGATTTTATATCAATCTGTTGAGGAAAATGTTCTTTGTTCAAATAAGTAAATTCCTTTTTTAGCAATGCCAAAGACAAGTCTAGCATATTCAGTCTAAAAAAGATTTTATCATACACTTTCACTAGATTTTCATATTCAACTAATATTCCATTTATAACTGAATGATCGATTTTTAAAGTATTTAAACAATTTACAATGTTTATCAAGTGGATATATTCTTGAATTAATGTCGATTTAAAATTGTTGTGGATCTTTTTCATGAGAGTAATTCTATAATAATTTTTCAGATTAAATGGGTATGTATTTTGTAAAGTTGTCGCCCAATTTGTCTATATGAACACAAAATTGCCGAATTCAGTTGCTTTGCTTAAAAGTTAAAAATGATTTTTAGATAGCTTTTCGACAAAATTATTAAAAAAAGCCATACTTTTTCATAAATGATTGACTTAACTCTAACCTTATGGTAATATCAAGTAAATAAATTGTACGCAATATGTAATGTAGAACATTTCTTATTGCCAAAATTTGGTTTATTTTATTTTTTTTAGGAGTTTTTATGTTAGTCAATGTTCAAGATATAGTGTTCCCAAAGCCAAATATATGCGATGTGGAAGAGATGTATTATAGGAAGATAGGATTGCCTTCTTCAAATGAAATCTACAGAGACAAAATAGTGTTTAGAAATCACCAACGCATCAACTTTGACACCTATTATAATAGTTTATCACTATTGAAATGGGTGAAATATACTTTTGCTAGCACTAATTTTGCTCTAAAAATTAAACTTAAGGGCAAATTCCTTGTAAATTTGGTCCATATGTATTTAGAAGGAGATGGTATCCTAAGATACGAGACAATTGCAAGGCATAATGTAGACACGAGGGAAGAAAAAGAGTTTGTATTTGAATATTTTACAAGCAATCCATTTGGATGTCTAAATTTTAATTTAGAATGTTTTGAAGATGGGTCAGTTTTTTATGGGGCAAGTTATGTGAGTGATGTGGCCGAGCCATTGAATGACGTCAAATTAGGAATAGGGATTTGCACCTTTAAGCGTGAAAAATACGTTGAAAATAATATCAATAATTTGAAAAAATATATTTTCAATACAACAAAGCCGATAAAGGACAAATTGGAAATATTCATATCCGATAATGCTCAATCTTTGAATCCTAAATTAAATCAACAGCATGTACATATTTTCAAAAATAAAAATACTGGTGGCTCGGGTGGGTTCACTAGGTGTATGATAGAAGCAATCAATTATAACGAACGCGAAAAAGATAAATTGACGCATTTAATCTTGATGGATGATGATATCAAATTTGACCCAATCTCTGTTGAAAGGACATATTCAATATTGAGACTGTTGCGCCCAGAATATTTAGATGCATTTGTTGGTGGGGCGATGTTTAAGATGGACAAACCTACCATTCAACATTGTAGTGGAGAGTTTTGGCACAAAGACAGACCAGATAATTTCATTGAGTCATATAATCAAAACAGGAATTTGACAGACATCAAACAAATTCTTGAAAATGAGAATTTCACAAATTCAAATCATCAAGGGTGGTGGTTCTGTGCTATTCCTATGAAATTTATAAGAAAAGACAATCTGTCTATGCCGTTCTTTATAAAATCGGACGATATTGAGTTCGGTGCGCGCAATATGAAGACGCAAATACTTATGAATGGTATCAATGTTTGGCATGAATCATTTGAGTCAAAATATTCAGCGCAAAACGAATATTATACTGTTAGGAATTATTTAATTTCAGCAGCCGCTCAAAATGCGGATATCACAAAAGAAGATATTTTAAAGATGTTTAGAAGTTACACTAGACATTATATTTGTAATTATAAGTACATAGAAATTCAACATTTTTGTAACGCAATTAATGATTTCTTGAAAGGTGTAGATCATTTCAAAAAAATAGATCTAGAAAGTTACCACAAAAGTATTTTATCTAAAGGTTATAAAATGGTTGATGTGAAAGAACTTCCTGTCAAATTTACGGACGATCAATATTATCAAGACATAAGTTTTGCACCACATTGGTCGAAGTTTAAACGCTTTATAGAAAAGCACACTATTAATGGACTGTTACTACCAGCAAAAGGTTATGCTGTGTTGGGCATGTGGGGTGGCGGCTATGAACAGACCTATCGCAAGAAATTCTTGATACGATATGAGATCAATACTAAAAAAGGTTTTATTTTAAAGAGAAATAGAAAATTGGCAATCAAAATGCTTTTCCTTTACAACAAGACAAAGAAAAAGATCAAAAAATATTTTGACAAAGCTTACAAAGAATTTCAATCTCGTTGGAGGGAATTGATAACTATTGAGAATTGGAACTATTATCTAGATTTAAAAAAGTAGGATAAAAGATGAAATTTGTTAGTTTAGGCTCGTGTATAGCAGGAGATTGCGTAGTAAAGAATTTAAATCGTGGATGGAGAGCTAAAATTTATGTATCATATTCTCCTATTGCTATTTTGCTGGGTGAAAATAATGATGTGGATATTCCAGAAGAAATTATAATAAATGAAACGCCAGCCCAAAGAGAAAGAATTAGAAATGATTTTAGCGGTCATATTTTTGATAAAATTCGAGAAGAAAATGCTGACTATATTATAGTGGATTTGTCAGATTTTCGTATTGCCTATAGGATTGTTGAATTTGAGAACGGTAAAAAAATTTTTGTAACCAATAGATCTCTGACTGATGAAACAATTACAAAACTAAATAAATTTTTAGAAAATAAATTCAACTGCAATATAAAAAGCGAAAGTTTAATTTCATTTAGTAACATCAGTGATGAAGAATTAAACGAGTATATATCGAAATATATAAATGTCCTATTTAAGCATTTTGGTAAAGGCAAAATAATTTTCTTCAAACCTAAATTGGCAAACCAATATATAGATGGCGACAAGATAGAATTCACTCCTAATTTTAGAATCGCAGGTAATACCAATGTTATGATTGATAGAATTTATAATATTGCCAAAAATTATATAACATATATTGATGCACCTAAACAAGTGATCGGAGATAAAACCTGCATTTCACCGTTTGAATTCCATTTTTCTACTTCGTATTATAATTATCTAGCGGACTGTTTCAATGATATTTTGGTCAAACAGCACTTTGACATTGAATATATGTCTGCTCGCTTGCTTCAATGCAATATTGAAACTCATAGATTGTACAATACAGTGTTTTGCAATCAAATTCTTGATAGGATAAAAACAAAACTAGACAAAGATATTGTTTTAATTGCTAAGACAAAACAATTCGCCGAGATGCTAAAAGAAAGATATAATAAAGAGATCTTCTCATATATTGAATATAATGAAAGTTCAGATGATGAAGAAATCGAGCAAAAAATAGTTAATTTAAAAAATAAAAATGATTTACTGTTCATTGTACCTGAAGTATTTATGTATACCAATGAGCATAATATAATGAAGTTATTTTATGATCAGAATATTTTAATCGATGTAGATGCAATTTTTTATAATCCACCACCTATAGATTTGCTAAATTTTGCTGGAGTTTATGAAGATATTTTTAATAATAAAATTAATGTTAAAACTTCCCAGAATATTAAAATTTTTAGGCAATGTAACAATGCTGTAATTGGCGACAAATGCAAAAAATTTAATATTTGGTTGTTAGGGTTTTGTTTTTTAATTTTTGGCAAAAATATAAGAATGAATGCGGGCACAATACATTTGTATTGCAACAGTTTATTGGAAATAGGTGATGAAACAACAATTGAAGGTGGGACAATTAATGTGGGCCATTTTTCTTCTATGAAAATAGGGAAAGATGTTATGATGTCGATTCAAGTTAGATTGTTTGCCACCGATGGTCATCCAATCTTTCAATTGGATAGAAACAAAAATGAATTCATAAGAACAAACAAAATTGCAAAAAATATAATTATAGGTAATCATGTTTGGCTTGGACATAGTTGTAAAATTCTTGGTGGAGCAAGAATTGGAGAAGGAAGCATTGTAGGGGCTGGTAGTGTAGTAAACAAAAAATTTCCTAACAATGTTATTATTGTAGGAAATCCAGCAAAAATTGTAAAAAGAGATGTGGCATGGTCTAGGAATAATTATGTTTGCCAATTATATCAAGATAAAGATGTATTTGCGAACTATGCCAATGAAACAATTGAAGAATAAAAAAGTCTAAGGTTTGTCTTAGACTTTTTATCTTTTTGAAATAAAACTTGAAATATGTGTATCAAATACGACCCTGTCTGTAACACAATTTTTTTCAAAGTCATAAACAACAAAATTTAAACCTCTTGCATTAATTGAATATTCAATATCATTTATTTTTATGGATGAAACATTTTCTTTATGAAGTGGGGAAGATATTGATTTTATACTCAAATTTGAAGTTGAAAAAGATGTTTCAACTGACTTTTCGTATTCACATTTTTCATCAACAGCTATACCTTTATAAATTATAACTGAATATCCGCACCAATGTTTATCTTGCAAGTTAGTTGATAATCCAAGTGTTTGCAATTTTGTCGCCAAATTTGAATTAATAGCCAAACCAGGTGTGTCCTTTGAAGAAATAATTATCGCAAGATGATTTTTTTCAGCATTCAGTTTATCAATATATTTGAAAATTTCATTTTCAAATATATAATCAACTTTTAAAATTTTTCTTAAAAGATTAAGTTCATTTTCTAATTTAATATTTTTTTGAATTAAAATATCATAGGTATCGAATGCTTTATCCGTAGGTTTTTCAAGTGAATCACTTAGCCATTTTAAACATCGGTTTCTTTCTTGTTCTAATATTTTATTGACTTTGGTGTAGTCAATAGGTTCAAATAATTTTGGGTTGTTTTTAACATCTTCAAAATTATAGACAATTCTATCTTCCAGATTAAACATTTTTAAAAGAGAGTAAAACCTTGTTGCCCCACGAGCTTCATTAACAATACAGATAAAGTTTTTGTTATAAATTATCGCAAAACAAATTCCGTGAAAAGAATCCGCAATCAAAAAATCACAATCTTTAATATATTTTAGTCGATCTTCTTCTCTTAATTCTTCAAATTTATAATTATTTAAATATTTTTTAAATAATTCAGTTGGTAATCTGCTAAATTCTGAAAAAACTTTTACATTTTTATTTAATTTTTTTGATGTAAAATCTAGTATTTTTGATTTATCTTCACTAGGGTCAAGTAAATAAGAACAAATGTATTTATTACCAGTGTTAATATTTGAATTTTTAGCGAGTTCATTAAAATGATTTACATTACAAAGAAATACTGGATCAAGAACATGTGTAGCATCAACTCCAAAGTTTTCTTTAAAAAGTTTAACTCCACTTTCTTCACGCACAGAAAATGCATCAAATTTTTGCATATAATATGCCATTTCAGCAGTATTTTTAGCATTTTTTTCCAAAAAATCATAACCATATGAACCTGCATATGCAATTTTTCTTTTTGTATTTTGAACCCAATCAAGTGTAGATATTTTACCCATTTTTTCCCATAATGAATGTCTAAATAAAACATCAGAACCAACTACAAAATTATCACAAATATTATTTAAATCCTGCATATCTTCTTTCGTTTTATATCTAGTTGCACATTGTTTAAAAATAGGTTTATTATATAATTTTTTTACAAACTCTTCATTAATTTTTTCAGGAGAATTTAATGGTCTTTCTATTAAAAGAGTTGAATAACCTAAATCTTCAAGAACATTAAAAAGTGCGTATTGAGTTAAAATGCCACCAAAATTACTTGCAAGATAGTTGCAAACAAGCCCAATATCATATTTTCCATTTTTTACATATTCAACAGCTTCTGAAAAAGAGTGGTGATTGAGTAGTTTAAAAAACCTTGTTTTTTGTTTGCTATGAGGCAACAAATTATTAAATCGGTTTGGCAAAGTTTTGTCAAAAGGATAGTTTATGCATTTTCCGCTCTTAAGTAAAATTTTTAACAATTCTTGACCTTTTTTTGAGTTGAAAAGAACAATTGAAGTTCCCTTATTATCGTTTTGTGAAGCATCAATTTTTTGAATTCCCCAAAAGTCTCCAATTGTTAAATCGCCGAGCCTTGGAAGTTCTGAAAACACACAACTTTCACAAGAGTCCCTTAAATCAATATTTTCCAAAAAGGCTTTTGCGTAAGGGTCTCCCTCTGCTCTGGTTTTGGTGTAGATTGACTCATTATCAAATTTAACCCAAACTCGTTCAGATGACCATCCATAATTCTTATTCTTAAAATTGACGTCAATAACTTTTTTATCTCCCGAGATGTCTTTTAAGTACATATCAAAAAGTTTTTGTGAAGGAACACCATGGCATAATATATCTAGGCAATATAGATTATCATAATCTTTACCTAACATGTTGTTTAGCCCTGCGACTTGACAAGGAGTTCCACAAAATAAAACTATCTTATTTTGTTTAAGCAGTGCTTCAATGTCTTTGTAAATTGTGCCAATACTACTTTGTAAATATTTTGAGAGATAAAGTTTAGGTAGGTCAGTTTTATTAGAGACTAATATATGATGTAGTTTCATATTATCATCAAATGCAGCGCCACACACATATCCGCCTTTTTCTATTATGTAATTTGCAAGGACGGGAAAAACTCCACCTGATGAACATTTTTGACGTACTTCATCTTTAGTCCTAAAAGCATACATTGTTTCAGGAATAGGATTTTTCTTTTTTAAATTGTTGACGGGGCAGGTCAGCACACATTTTTTACAATGGATACATTTCTCTTCATTGATTTTTGGATACATGAAAGTGTGATAACCTTCCACCATCTCTATGGCACCTACTGGGCACGCGTTCATACACGCTCCGCAACCTGTACATTTGTGTTCAAAATCTTTTTCTATAATCTTTATCTTTTCCATAAATTGAGTTTAGCATGAATATTTAGTTTTTGCAACCTTTTAGTTTAATAATCTCAATTAAAGGCATAAATCTAGGGTCATCATGAGGACAAAGCCGAGGATGAATGCCCAGGTACCTATGGTGGTCTTTTCGTTTATGTGCAGTTCTGGCAGGAGTTCTTCTATGACGACATAT
Organism: uncultured Clostridia bacterium; assembly: GCA_944384465.1. Lineage (GTDB taxonomy): Bacteria > Bacillota > Clostridia > Christensenellales > UBA1242 > Onthoplasma. Next base: position 7,731 of record CALWTK010000001.1, on the reverse strand, counting down.
ATCATTGCTCCTGCGGAGAAGGAGAGAAGCCATGGCATCAAGAATGTCAGCTGACTTGCTAGGAAAAAGCCAAGGACAGCAAATATAGGCTCTACTATACCGCTCAATGTTCCGTAGACGAACGCTTTGTTTTTGTTGTTTAAGGTCTTGTGCATAGGGAGGGCAACGGCAAGCCCCTCTGGGAAATTTTGAAGTGCTATACCTATTGCTATCAATAGAGCGGGTACAAAGTTTTGTGTTGTAGCGAAAGCAGAACCAAAAGCAAAACCCACCGCTAATCCTTCTGGTATATTGTGGACGGTTACGGCTGTAAAGAGTTTGAATGCTTTGTTCTTTCCTTTATCCTTTTGTAAATTGCTAAAATGTCCTGTGATTTTATCCAACAGCACCATAAAGGCGCATCCCAACAAAAATCCGACCAAGACAGGTAGGATAAAAACTTTTTCATACTGCTCTTGGGCGTATTCTATGGACGGAATGAGAAGCGACCAGATGGACGCAGAGAGCATAATTCCTGATGCAAAGCCAATAGTTAGCATATTGGCGAGATTTGATGGTTTTTTCAAAAAATATACGCACAATGCACCCAAGGTGGTCATCAAAAAAATTATACTAAAGCCAATTATAATGTAAACAAGCGGAGACATCAAAACCTCTTTTGTGAAAGATTTACCTTATATTCATTCTATGTTGTCTTTTGCTTTTGGTGCATTTATGCTTGAGTTAAAATGATTTTACGTAGTTTTTTGCTTTTTAATGCTTATATTTTATTTTTTAATTTTTCTATTGACATTTTATTATATTTGATATAAAATAAAAATATAAGGAAAGGAGCAAAGATGAAAATCGTATATCAGAAAAAATTTGATTATAGAAAATTACCAAGTCAGACACCAGATCCCAAATTAAAGGATATGAACATATCAAAAGCTCTACATTCTGATAAAGATGAAGAATATATTGAAAAGATAAAAGATAAAAGCAGAGATGGTGTTCTCACTCCATTTTCAATGGTAAATTATGAATATGAGCGCAATGAAAAAGGTTATTATTGGATGGGGTTGTTTGGCTATGAGTCTAATAGTGATGAGAAAATAAAAAGATTGTTGGACGAATGCTATGTGGATTTGTTAGGATACTATCACAAAAGAACAAGTGAGATTAATCAGTCTTTGATAGATTTTTATATGGGTAAAATTGCATTGAAAGATGTGGACGCAGATATGTTTGTAGGTAAGACTGGGGACAAACTTATAGAGTTTGTTGAAAAATTAGGGACGGAAGCTGTGATGGAGGCTGCTAAGGCTAAAGGGTATAATGATGAAAAAACTGCAAAAGTTTTGAAAAAACACATAGAAAAGATGTCGCAATTCTTGTCTAAACTTAGAGAAAAGAAATTAAACGATTTAAAAGAAAAAGAAAATTTGACATTGTAATTAAATTTGCATTTTATATGCAAATTTTTTAATTTACATTTTGTTTTCTTTGTCAATTTATAACAAATTTTGTTTTTTATTATAAAAATGGCACTTGTGATTGAAAATATTTGTAAATGTGCTAAAATATAGTTTATAATATAATTTTATATTATTGATGAAGGAGTTTTTATGTCTGGTATCATATATGGAGCAAGTATAGCTATAATTGTTTTGTTCTTGACAATTGGCTTTTTTGTTGGGTTAATTAGGGGAGTGAAACGTTCGGCTGTACATATTGCTTTCGTTTTAGTCAGTATAATTGTTGCATTTTTTATAACACGACCTATTGTGAACGCAGTATTGGGTATAAATATAAATATTGATGGCAGTGTCATGCCTATTAGTGAATATATCCTATCTATGGTGAATGAAAATGTGATGGACTTATCCAATTTTGACTCGGCGTCCGCTCTCATACAAGGGCTGCCTGCTGCTATTGCCAGTCCTATCGTGTTTATGGTACTTATGATACTCGTCTATTTTGTGATAGACATCATATATTTGATTGTCGCTAGAATTATTTTCGGTAGCAAAAAGAAAGATTTTGAAAACCACAAAGCACACAGATTGCCTGGCGGAGTGGTAGGTATCATTGAAGCGTGCTTATTTACCTTTGTATTATTCGCACCTATTACATCTTTGACCACGACATATTCTGAAATTGTCTCACAAAGCACAACTACACAGGTATCAAATCATCAAGAGGATAAAGTCTATTTGCAAACGATTGGGGATATCGCAAGTCAAAATATGCCTAGTGAAGTCAGTGAAATAATCACATCTTTTAACAATTCCGCTATTGGTAGAGTGTGCTCAATAGGTGGAATTGATGATAAAATTTTTGATGGATTGTCTAGTTTTGAAGTTAAAGATGAAAAAATACATATTCGTGAAGAATTGGTGTCAATAGCCGACACTTATGACTATTTCGTTGTGTTCTATAATAATGTGGTAGATGAAAACTATTCTGACCTAGATTTCTCTACAGTAAAGGGTGCAATGACTCATGTCATTCAAAATGGTCTATTTAAAGCGGTGATTGCAGATACAATCGGCGATTTTGTAGTGAATTTTAACCAAATCAATACTGACCTTAATATTGAAATGCCTGAAATTACAAAAGAAATCATAGAAACTTTACAATCAAGATTTAGCAGTGAAGATTTTGATGCGTATAATTATATTTCAAATGATCTTTTGGTTATGTTAAATATTGCAGACACTGTAATATCTAATAACAGTTTAGAAGAAATTATCAATTTGGACACTGGGAATATAAGTGCGATTTTACAATTCGCATCTGACTATAATGGTATGCTATCATCTTCACTGAAAAGTTTTGCAGACCTCAATCTTGTCAAAGATACGTTGTCAATCATTTTGGAATATGCTAACGAGTCTTTGGAACCGAATTTTGAAAATGACAAAGGCTTAATAGTTGGATTAAACGCAAATATCTCTAATGAAGAATTTAAAAATACTATTTCTACGTTATTTGATGGTGACAATTCTATAATATCTCAAATAAAATCACTCAATGATCAGTATGACATCTTATCAATCTTAAATAGTGAAGATATTTTGGATACAATCTTGAATTTGAATGGAATAGATACGGCACTGACCCAATTCGGTGCTGTGATGGATGATTTTAATGGATTATCACTATTTAACTATATTGACTCTAGCACACAAAATAATATCCATTCGTTTGAAAATATTTTGATCATCACTGGCATTGACGTGTTGGGTGACGAAGTGTATGTAAAGAGTGAAGATGAATTAATCACTCAATCTTTAGATACTTATGAAGAATTCTTCACCTACATCAGCGCTCCTATCAAGACAATAATTGATAGCAATTTAGTAGATTTGTTAGATGAAAATGTCAATTTTGACGATATTATAGATGTTTTGGCTTCTGCAATTAGCGGAGAAAACGAGAATGATAAAAATTTATATTTCCTAGCGGATATTTTGATGCCTTTCTATGAACTTGATCAAGCAAGTTTTGGCGGACAGTCATTAAAAGATTTGGTGTTCACAAATGTTGTCAATATTTTGGACGAAAATTTGAGCGAATATATAGATTTATCTACTACCGCTGATACAGACAATTATCAGACTTGGGAAGATAGACTAGTGTCAGTTGCTTCATTAATAGACTCATTAAATAGTGGTGAGATGCCTGCTGAAGGTCAAGGGACAGTGACATATTTAAAATATCTGTTGTCATCAAACCCAAATTATCTAGATCTCATTACTACTATGAATAATGACGGAACAATTAGTGAACTGTTAAACAACATATTTGGTAATTCTATGTATCAACCTTTAAATGCAAAACTGTTCACTACCATAGATGAGCAGATAGGACAATTCACAACAGTAGAATTCACAACTAATATTGATAATTTATCTACAAACAAAGATAGTTATATCAATGTCATCACATCTTTGATCTCATACATTGATGAACAGTTATTTGAAAGCGATGACTTGACTATTAAACTTACTGCTATAGGTGAAATACTAAACATTTTGAAGACTTCTGCACAAAATGACGTGTTCGACGAGGTATTCGCCAACTTGATTTGGTATATCGCTGGGGATGTGATTGATGACGAAAATTCAGAGTTGTATCTCAACAAGACCACACCATTTGAATACGCCGACAAAGTGAAAGAATATTTTGATGCAGAAAATCAAGCGAACGGATATTTCGGTATTGATTACCTAGCTGAAGTTGAAGATTTGGTTGACTTTATAGAGTTAGGAAATCAGCTTGTAGAAAATCTGCAGCAGGTAGATTTATCTACAGATGCTGGTAGGCAACAGTTTATTCAAAGCCTAGACCAAACTATTCAGTCATTGGGGGACAATGCACAGAGCATAGTTGATACGGCGGTGGATTTGGTCACTGTCGTACTAAATGACGAGCAATTGGATAAGGTGCAGGAATATGGTCAGGATGTAGCGGATGCAATCAATAGTTATGTATCAGAGAGCGGGGCTATGACTGATGATATCAAGAATTCGTTGTTGCAATTATTCGGAATTTCACAATAATTTCAAGATTTATATACAACTAAAAAAGTAAAGGTGTAAATATTGCACCTTTATTTTTATTTTTTAACAATATAATTTATTTTTAGGACCACAGCATTAAAAATTGTTGTAAAAAAGTATATATTATGTTATAATTTTGCTGTTGATTTATTATGATAATAATACGAATTAAATATTAAATAATATTATTTAATTATTAATTAATTGTTATTTTATTGTTTAAATTTTTATTATTTTATTTTTTAATATTTTATAAAGGAGAATTATGGACGAAAATAATCAGATTGAAGATAGCAGTCCAAATAAAGCTAGTCTAAATGATGAAAGGACGATAGTAAACAAATCAAATGAAAATCCTGTCATAACAGATAAAGAATTGGATTTGAAATATGCTAGCAAGCGAGATGTAGTCAAAGGTGGCGTGCTTGGGACTTTTATCGGACTGGCTGTCATTGTCCCTGGGGTGAGTGGCTCTGCAATGGCAATCATCTTTCGTCTGTATGAGAAATTGTTGTTCGCTCTGGGCAATATTTTCAAAAAGTTCAAAAAATGTATTCGATTTTTGTTACCAATTGGCATAGGTGCTGTGATAGGATTGGTGTTGGGATTTTTCGGTGTGCAGGCATTATTGAATCTCATGCCGTTCGCGATCGTTGCTTTATTTGCTGGATTGATGCTAGGGGCTTTCCCTTCCGTGAAAGATCAACTTAAAGGTGAAAAACCAACCACAAAACGTATATTACTATTTATAGTAGGGCTTATTTTGCCAATCATCATCTCTGCTGTCTCGGTGTTTGCGACATCTGCGACTACAGCGTTAGATAATTTGCAATTTTATCACTATATTATCTTCCTAGTCCTTGGCTATATAATCGCCATCACACAGTTGGTGCCCGGGCTAAGCGCTACAGCATTGTTGATGGCTTTTGGATATTTTTCGTCTCTTGTCAATTCAATCAGTTTATCATACTGGCAAACTAACCCTAAAATATTTGTCGTTTACCTTTGCTTGATTGTAGGTTTTGTGATAGGATTATTTACCGTGTCTAAATTTATGTCAAAATTGATTGCTCGTCATAGAGCTCCAACATTTTTTACGGTGGCGGGTTTGTCTTTAGGTTCAGTCGTCAGTATGTTTTTCAATCCTGACATTGTTGCAGTGTATAGAAGTTGGGATTTCAGTTGGACTACTTGGTGCGACTTAGGTGTAGGAATAGTCTTATTCGCTGTGGGAGTCGTTGTGGCATATCTATTTGTTAGATACGAGAGGAATCACAAGTCTTGATGAGTGTGATTGTTTTGTCATATATCTATAATTGTAATCTAGTTTTATTGACATTATTTTCTCAATAACCTAAATTCAGTTTCATTAAAATTATCCATTTTGCCCTTGAAATAAGGGCTTTTATTTTTCACTCACGACGGTATGGATAAAAATGTTTCTCATTGACTTATATTATGATATATGTAAAAATCATATTAGAGGAAAGGGTCGGTTATGAGAATGAAAAAGATAGTAGTTTATCCATTAATTGCTCTTTTAATATTTGTTGCACCAATATTTTTGATGACTGCCTGCAAAGAAAGAAAATATACAGTGATTTTTGACACTTGTGGGGGCAGTGAGATTTCAAGCGTGACTGTAAACGCTGGAGGATTGATTTAAGAACCAGAAGTGCCAGTAAGGGCAGGCTACGAGTTCGAGGGATGGTATATAGATCAAGATTATTTTGATGAATTTAATTTTGACCTTGATAGCATAAATGAGGACACCACACTCTACGCAAAATGGTCTATCATGCCATATAACATTGAATTTGTACTCAATAATGGTGAAGAAAATTATATCTTCTATAACGGTGGAGTGGATTCGACCGGTATAGAAATAACGATATCGAAAGATGCTAATATCCCGATTGGGCTCTTCACACCATATGCAAATGCAAAAATTATAGTAAAATGTTATATGTATTATAATAAATGTTAAAGATATATAATTATAAGTACACAATTTATTTATAATTTAAGTTCAAAATTTTGACACCTGCCGACATCTACAGGAGCAGTTTTTGATAGTTCCCAAGAGTTTTAGACCGATAGTTAGGTTGTTAACTATCAGTCTATTTTTTTGTCCCTATTTTGACAGCAATTGTTCCTAAACTTGACAGCAAATGATTTTTTGATAAAAAATTTTAAATTAAATATTATTTTTAGTTGATTGATCTAATTCTTCGCTTTCAGTAGATGCAGTAAAACCCGAAGAAGTTTCTTTTTCTTTGTTTTCTTTCAATTGTGATTTTATGTAATCTCCAGCTGAGATAAAATCTTCCAAATTATGTTGGTATGCTCTAAAATAAGAATTATAAGAATATACTTTTCTGTCAACGACGATAGTATCAGGTATCTCATAAGTCTCGGTAACGATTTTAGATAAAGATCCAAATTTAATTTTCTTTTCAATACTAACTCTTGGCATAATAACTCCTTAAAATATCAACATATAGTAGCATAGAATTCACAATTTGTCAAATCGCAATTTTAAATTAAATTTTTATCGTTGACAGAGCATGATACTTCGTAGTATAAAATAGAGGTAGAGAGTGGAGAAAATTATGTAATTAACTGACGAAAAACGGCTTAAATTATTGTTTTACTATGCGATTAATCCAAAGTTCAACAAACCTATAATAAGAAATATTGAGGAAAGGGACGATTTAGACAAGAATGATGTCCACAATAACGACGCAAAACTACTCATGCAGTTATATGATTACAATAAATTTCCGCGCATAGTAAAGACAAGAGAATTCATATTATAAATTTTCAAATGCTCTATCGCGGAGTTAAGAATTCAGCTAACGCACACTCATCACTTAGTATGTATAAACATCAGCCTCACCCTTGCAAGCAAGTTCGGCTTCCGATAATATAAATTATTAAATTCATAAAAAATTTATTTTCAAAAATGTTCTAAAATATTTTTTATAATGTATGTTATCAGTTACAGTTAACGGTTCACCTGCATATAGTCAAGAAATATTCAATAAAGAAACAGTTAGCGGAAGTTTTAATGCAAAAAGATGAGATAAAATTGTATTTTCAAGTTGTGTAACAACAAACGCACCAAATGGTGCATTGAAATTGTATTTTTCTAATGATGTAGAAACCATAGCCAATTCGGTTG